>NZ_JBGCCT010000012.1 GCF_041260665.1 Catenulispora sp. GP43
AGGGCATGTACTCGGTGATCACGGCCACCCGCAGAGCGGACCGCTCGGCGTCGCCGGGCGCCAGGCGATGCATCCGGTCCAAGGACCGCAGCGCCGCGGCTCACTGATCAGTCCGGTCGCGACCGCGGCGATCGAGCCCGTGACGATCCAGGCCGTGACGATCCGGGCCCTGGCGATCCAGACCGCGGCCGATCGGCAGCTCGGAGGCGGGCTCGCGGGCTCGATCTCGCTGGTGCGGCAGACGCACGGCGACGACCGCGACTCGGCCGGTCGCCGCGCCGCCGGTCGCAGCGGGACGGGCACAGAGCCGAGGGCCCGAGCGCGGTTGATCTCGCAGCGCGCGAGGTTGGACCTCACGTTTCGGCGTGCTGGTGGAGGTCGTGCCCGTTGAGCGCCCTACGCTTTCGCATATGGGGCGTCGGCTGCGTGGGAGGGCTTTCGCGGCCGAAGGTCAAACCGGTGCCTGCCCCGACCGCATACGGCGCGTCGGAATTCACGGCGCCAAAGTCTGGGGCGTATGAAGTTACTGCCACATTAGCGCGAATCGGTATGATCCGTATATAACGCCCCCACCCGCTACCCGACGTGGTCTCGAGAGGCCGGCGGTCCCGTGCGCGCGAGTACAGAAGCCGGAGCGGTAGCCGGAAGAAGCCGATGTTCGGCGAGGCGCCGAGGGTCGGGCCAGCGGACGTCGGTGGCCCAGCCGAGGCGCTCGAAAAGACGGATCACCCCGGCGGACAGGTCGATCTGGCCGCGGTCCACACCGTGCCGGGCGCAGGACGGATCGGAGTGGTGGGTGTTGTGCCAGCTCTCGCCCATCGACAGCAGGGCCAGCGGCCACAGGTTCGTGGCCCGGTCGTGCCGGCGGGTCGCGAAAGGCCGCCTACCCAGCAGGTGACACAGGGAGTTGACGCTCCACGTCACATGCTGCAACAGGAACACCCGGGCCAGCCCGGCCCATATCAGCGCCGTGACTCCCGCGGTCCAGGCGAAGCCGCCGATCGCCCAGCCGGCCAGAGCCGGCAAGGCCAAAGACGCCACACACAGCGCGGGGAACAACCCGGAGATACGGCGCATGACCGGTTCGGCCACCAGGTCCGGGGCGAAGTGGCCGACGTCGGTCGGATCGTCGCCGAACAGCCAGCCGAAGTGCGCATGGACCAGGCCGCGCAGTTGGCCCACGGGTCCGGTGCCGTACCGGTAGGGCGAGTGCGGATCACCGGGCCGGTCGGTGAACGCGTGATGCCGCCGGTGGGTCGCGACCCAGCTGATGGCCGCCCCCTGGAAGCTCATCGATCCCGCGACCGCGAGCCCCGCACGCAAAGCCGGCCTGGCGGTGAAGCTCCGGTGGGTCAGCAGTCTGTGGAAGCCGACGGTCACGCCGAACCCGGTCAGGAAGTAGAAGAAGCCCGCCAGAACCAGATCGGTGACACCGACCCCGCGCCCCCACAACAACCACACCGCGGCGACGAGCCCGAGCAGCGGCGCGATGACGAGCAGGGCCGTCACGGCCACCTGGACCCGGCGTTGCAGTGGCGTCGTGGAGGTCGGCGGATGGCCGGGAAACGGCTGAGCGCCGTCATAGGGAACAGCAGCCATGGTGGTCACCTCACTGGTGAATGCAGCGAGGCGGGTCACTGGACCGGCGTGAGGTCTAGACCTGATCGGAAACTCGGTCGACTGCGATGATTCGAGCGTTTCGCACATATTGTACGGCCACAGACCGGGCAGCGGCCAGGCACTGCGCGCAGCGGTGCCGCGCCTCGCGGGGAGAGACGCGGCACCGGTCCAAGGGCGCTACTCGGCGTTCACGGCGTGGCCTCCGATTGCCTCCTCCCGCGCGGGACCACCGCACCCCGGGTGGTGAGCAGGTCGTCGAAGAGTATTTGGTACTGCATCAGGGCTTCGCGCTTCACCTCGACCGGCATCGACGCCGGATCGGCCCGCATACGCTCACTGACCCACAGCGCTTGGCGGTAGCCGGCCAAGACGCCTCCGTGCTCGACCGAAAGCATCGCCAACTGCTCGCCTCGATCGTCGACGGGATAGCCCCTGGCTTCCAGCAGCCGACCGAGCAGCTGCTCGACGCCCGCCAGGGCGAACGCCGGGTCCTCGGGGAAACCGCCCCGGAGGCGCTCCCAGGACGAGATGTAGAGATCCCGGTCGTTCGCGCTGATCGGTTCCAGGCGCATCCTGCTGTGCATCTGGTTGCGCCGCGCCAGCTCACGGTCCGCGGCCCGCGTTCCGCCGTACTCGGACCGCACCCGGTCGTATTCGGGCCCGAACGCGGTTCGGACCTCGCGCCTGGTGTGGTCGCGCCGACCGCTGATCGCGACGACGGCGATGAACAGGACGGCGGCGATGAAAGTGATGATCGCGGCTGTGATCATGTGGGCCTCCTCAAAGGGGCTTCCGCCCATGAGTACCCGAATCGCCGGATCCAAACGGGGTGGCGCACGTACTTCGTGGCGGCACAGGCTTCAGGGCGCCTGGGGCTCGTGCGGCCCGGTCACTTGGCCTTGACGTGCTTGGTGATGCTGAGCTGGCCGACGTTGTCGGCGTCCATCGCCTCGGCCTTGCCCTGGTCGGCCAGCAGCGTGCCGTCGCCCAGCTCGAAACCGCGCTTGAACTGCGCGACCGCGTCCTTGAACGCCGAGACCGTGTCGTCGGAGAACTGACCGGTCTCGCGGACCGTCGCCAGAACGCCGGCGTGGTCGGTCTTCAAGAAGGCGATGAACTCCTTCTCGAAACGGCGCACAGCGGACTCACCACCCGACCCATGAAGTCGTCACCGACCGGCGTGGACAGGATCTCGCCGGTGCGCGTCACAGACTGGCCTTCTGCGATCCGCCCGTAGTCGCCGAGCACGACCACCCCGATCTCGCGGACATCCAGGTTCAGGGCGATGCCCAGGGTGCCGTCCTCAAACTTCAGCAACTCGTTGGTCATGGCCGAGGGCAGACCCTCGACCTTGGCGATACCGTCACCGATCACAGTGACGCCGCCGATCTCAGTTTTCGGGGCCGTCGACGTTTCGTAGGAAGCGACAAAGCGCTTCAACGCGTCCCGGATCTCGTCCGGACGAATGGTGAGCTCCACCATGAAGGATCAGACCGCCTTCACAGTGGTCATCGGCGGGCGAGCTGCCGTTCTCCGGCAGCACCCGGCTCGTAGGGCATCTCGTAATGATGGAACACGGCTTCCTCGTCCTCGAACGGCAGAATGTCGTCGGTGCCGATCGCCGGACTGCCCTTGACGAGCGACTTGGCGTAGTTGACCTTGACGTAGCCGGGTCCCACGATCACGCCGTCCAGGGGGACGAACACCAGGCGGTGGCGGGTGGGCATGCCCACCTGGACGGTGGCCATCGCCGGTTCGTCGGTACTGGTGTCCACGTAGACCGCCTCCAAGGAGCCGATCTTGTGGCCGCCGTTGTCGATCACATCGCAGGTGCGCCACTCCCGCAGGTCCGCTGTCTGGATCATCGTGCCTCCTCACACTGGCCGGGGGCGTGTCCCGCCTCGTCTTGCGACCTTGGCCTGTGTGCTCCCTTGTGCGCCGAACAGCGCAAACCAAACGTTGAGGAAGGATGTCACTTTCTGTGACATATCCACTCAAAGGGGACCAGCGAGTTCAGACCACGGCGTGAACAGCCTCGAATCGTCTAAGGGGTCTGCGTTTCGCCCCTGCAAGCCCGGCGCGAGCGGGACGCGATCCCGCTTGCAAGCACGTCGTGCGAGCGTGTCGACAATCAAGCGCCTGCTCGGCGCTTGACGGCCACGACGAAAGGCATGACATGGCAGCGTTCACTGGACTTCGCAGCAAGCTGGGACGGAAGACCGGCGTCCTCGTCGCGGCGTCGGCGGCCGTGGCGACCAGCTTGGCCGCGGCCCCCGCGCACGCTACCACCTCGTGGTTCTCCACGATCGTCAACGACGGCAGCAACAAGTGCATCGAGGTGTACCACTCCGAGACCACGAACTACGCCAACGTGGACCAGTACACCTGCAACGGCTCCGACACCCAGCAGTGGATGTTCGTCTCCGAGGGCTACAACTCCAACTCGCTGGAGCTCTTCGAGATCGTCAACAACAACAGCGGGAAGTGCCTCGACGTCTACGACGGCGGTACGGCGAACTACACGAACGTCGACCAGTACACCTGCAACCGGACCGGTGCGCAGCTGTGGTACTTCGGGGGCTCGAACCCCTCGTCCGATCCCGGACACGGCATCTCGTTGGTCCTCATCAACAACGGCAGCGGCAAGGCCCTTGACGTGCAGGGCGGCTCCAAGGCGAACTACGGGAACATCGACATCTACCAGGACAACGAATCGGACGCGCAGTTCTTCTCGTACTAAGAAACGCCACTTGCCCGTGACGAATGGCTAGAGTCGCGCCCATGAAGGCACGGAGCTGTCAGGTCTGCGGTGCCCCACTGCCGGTCATGGCCAGCAGCACGAGCGCGTCGTGCTCCGGCGTCCCGGGCGCGGCCTGATAAACCAGCATCCGCTGACTCCCCCCCACGAGGCCGAGTGCCTCGTTGGCGAGGGTGACCCGGCCGATCACCGGATGCTGGAAGTCAGTTGAGCCGGCGCGCTTGGGGCGTACCTCGTGGCGCTGCCACAGGGTGGTGAACTCGGCGCTGGCTTCGGAGATCTCGGCGACCAGTGCGGCGGTTCGGTCCGGGGCCGTCAGTTGGGCGGTGCGCAGCTGCGCCAGGCTGTTGGCGGCCACGCGGTTCCAGTCGGCGAACAGGGTGCGGGCGGTCGGGTGCAGGAAGGTGTAGCGGATCGTGTTGCGCCGGCCGGGGGGCCAGTCGTCCAGGCCGGGCATCAGGGCCAGGGCTTCGGGGTTGGCGGCCAGGAGGTCGTTGATCTCGTCGAGGACGTAGGCCGGGCTCGGGCGGAGCGACTCCAGCAGCAGGTGTACGCCCGGGGTGACCGGGCGCGGATCCGCAGGCGGGCGGCGGGCGGTGCGGCCGGCGGCCTGGTCGGCCAGGCCCAGCAGGTGGGTGTGCTCGTCCGGGGTCAGGTGCAGGGCTTTGGCCAGTGCGCCCAGGACCGCGTCGCTCGGTGCCTTCTCCCGGCCCTGCTCGATGCGGATGTAGTAGTCCACGCTCACTCCGGCCAGGGCGGCCAGTTCCTCACGGCGCAGGCCCGGGGTGCGGCGGGTGCTCAGTCCGCTGGGCAGGCCGACGTCGGTGGGGCTGATGCGGCCGCGCCGGTCGCGCAAGAACTGCGCCATGGCGTTCACCGCTTCAGTCTGCCATCGGTGATCGGGGCCGGGGTGGCCGTGGCACACCTAGGAACGCGGCGGTCTCGTCGCCGGTGGCCGGGCGGGACAGGCTCTCAGGCATGACAAACGCGATCATCATCGGCGGCGGCTCCGGGATGGGCCTGGCCCTGGCTCGGACGCTGCTCGCCGAGGGCATGGAAGTGACGATCGTCGGGCGGTCCGCCGAGCGGCTCGCCGCGGCGCGCGAGGGCTTGGAGTCGTCGACCGGTGGAAGGGTCGCGGCGGTCAGCGCCGACATCGGGCGTGAGGAGGACATAGCCGAGCTGTTCGCCGGGGTGGGCCGGGTGGATCATGTGGCCGTCACCGCCGCCGACGCGACCGGCGTCTACGGACCCACCACCGGCGTCACCACCGCGACCGCGCGCGCCGTCCTGGACACCAAGGTGCTCGGCGCCTGGCTGGTCGCCAAGCACGCGGCGGGGCGGGTCACCGGCTCCATCACCTACACCTCGGGCATCAACGCCTACCGTCCGAACGGCTCCAACACGATCATGGCCGCGGCCAACGGCGCCCTGGAGTCGCTGGTCTACGGCTTGTCGATCGAGCTGGCGCCGGTGCGCGTGAACGCGGTCTCCCCGGGCTGGGTGGACACCCCCATCTGGGACGCGCTCGGCATGGACAAGCTGGCGGCCTTCGCCGAGCTCGCGCAGCGGCTGCCGGCCCGCCGGATCGGCACTCCGGACGACATCGCCAAGGCGTTCTCGTCCGTCATGGGCAACAGCTACATCTCCGGCACCGTGCTGCACGTCGACGGGGGCCATCGCATCAGCTGACGTGATCTTCCGGAGAAATCATGGCAAACGGGTGCGGGATCTTTCCGGCACCCGCTAGCTTTGCGCTGCCGGGGGAGAATTCGGGCCCTGCGATCTACGCGCGAGCGGGAGGTGCTGGGTGGATCCGGCGACGTTGGTGGTGCAGGCGCTGGTCACCGGCGCCGGCGCGGGTCTGGGCGGCACCGCCTCGGCCGCGGTGTCCGACGGCTACGGCGCGCTGAAGCACGTGGTGGTCCGGCGGCTGGCCGGCCGGCACGCGGCGCTGGCGCAGATCCAGGCGATCGACAGCGGCGGCGGGTCCACCGACGGGCTGGTCCACGAGCTGGTCCACGAACTCGTCCTGGCCGGGGCCGTCGACGACCGGCTCCTGGCCGACGCGCGGCAGCTGCTGGCCCTGGCCGACCCGGAGGGCACCAGGTCCGGCACGTACCGGCTCGACCTGCGGGAAGCACGCGGCGTGCAGGTCGGCGACGGCAACACGCAGACCAACACATTCCATTAGGTGCCCGCTGGCGGGACGGCGGGCCGGGGGGAAGGCGAGAGTCAGCCATGCGGATCGGTCAGGCCAAAGGCGCGCAAGTCGGCGACGGCAACACCCAGCACAACACCTACCTGCCGCCACAGAAGAGCGGCGGACGGCACGGCACGCGGGACGACTCGTCGGTGACCGTCACCGCCGGCGACAATTCGACCGTCACCACCACGCAGAGGAACCTGAAGCTCTCGATCCCGGTGATCGGCCCGCTGTTCAGCTTCGCCTCGGTGCACCCGGTGATCGTCGCCACGACGGCCGTGGTCGTCCTCGGCGGCACGGGAGCGGTGGCGACCGGGGCGATGTCGGACTCGAAGAGCGGCGGGTCCACCGAGTTGGTGCGGGGGTTCCATCTCACGGTGGCCGAGGCCGGCGCGCAGCCGGTCGGCTACGACTTCTCCCACACGCCGCCGGTGCTGGCCGGGCCGAACACCGACGCCATCTACGTCCAGGGCGGATTCATCTACTCCACCGCCGGGAAGCTGGCCGGCTGGACGGGCGTGACCAACCCGACGGCGGCCCAGTGCCGCGACGCCATCGCCAAGCAGCCGGTGCGCGAGGTCGTCATCGGCGACGGTGACATGACGTGCTACCTGGACTCCGGGGGCGACGTCGGCTACTTCACGGTCACCTCCAGCCCGATGACCGGCGGCTACATCACCATCGACACCGCGCATCTGAGCTGATCCGCGAGTTCGGGGGCTTGGGGGCTTGGGGCTCGGGGGCTCGGGGACCGATCAGTCGGCGCGGACGATCATCGCGAAGGTCCGACCGACCGTCATCTCCTCGGTCCGCGGCCAGTCGGCTTCGCGCAGTGCCCGGGTGGCGGCCTCGTGGAGGTCGCCGTTCACGCGGACCTCCACGTCCTGCGACGCGGAGCTGGTGGCGAGGTAGAACTTGACGCCGTTCGGCCTGGCCGGGTCGAGGTCCGGGAGCAGGTGCGGGGCGACGAGTCGCCACGGCGGGTTCCGCATGAACCAGTCCTTGTGGGCCTCGTGCTCGTCGCCGACGCCCCAGCCGCCGATGAGGCCGGCGCTGACGGTCCAGCCGGGGACGCCGTGCGAGTGGTCGGGTCCGAAGGTCTCCCCGACCCTGTTGCGGGGTCCCTGGAACATGCCGATGACCGCGCGGGCCGTGGTGTCGGCCCAGGTCTCGACGCCGCGGTTCAGCGCGGTGTTCACATCCGGTCCGGGGATCTGGACGCAGTCCGGCACGTGGGTCACGGTCCCGTCGTCGTTCGCGATCGCGAAGACCAGCCGCACGTGCTCGGGATCCTGGTCGTTCTCGCAGGAGCCGAGGAAGACGATCGACGCGTTCGGTCCGGCCAGGAGCAGGCCGTGCTCCTCGTCCCGGTCGAGGAACCAGGGCCGGAACATCGCGTCCAGATAGGAGTTCGCCAGCCTCAGCTTGAACTCCGCGGCGGACATCGGTTCGGCCGGGGCATGCGGCGCCGAACGCGAGACTTGCCTCTTCAACCAGCCCATGCGCGCACTTTAGCGAGCGCCGCTTCCTCGGCGCACCGTCTGGGGGTTGATAGTCTTGCCGCATGGCGACGATCCGCAAGGCGGTCATCCCGGCAGCCGGGATCGGCTCGCGACTGCTGCCGCTGACCAAGGCCATCCCGAAGGAGATGCTGCCGGTCGGCGACCGGCCGGTCATCGAGCACACGGTGCGGGAACTGGTCGCGTCCGGGATCTGCGACATCACCATCGTGGTGTCCGGCGGCAAGGACCTGATCCAGCAGCACTTCCGGCCGAATCCGGCCCTGGTCGAGCAGCTGCAGGCGGCCGGCAAGACCGACTACGCCCAGGCCGTCGAGGACGTCGGCGAGCTGTCGCGGGCCGGGCACATCACCTACCTCGACCAGATCGGGCCCTACGGCAACGGCACGCCGGTGCTCAACGCCGCGCGGGGGCTCGGGGACGAGCCGATGCTGGTGCTGTGGCCGGACGACGTCTTCGTCGCCGAGGTCCCGCGCGCCCAGCAGCTCATCGCGGCCTTCGAGAAGACCGCGTGCCCGGTGCTGGCGCTGATGCCCATGGCCCGGGGCGACTCGCGGCGGTACGGGGTGCCGGACGTCCAGGAGGACCTGGGCGGCGGGCTGCTGCGGATCACCGGGCTGCTCGAGAAGCCCGAGCCCGAGCAGGCGCCCTCCGAGTTCGCGGCGATCGGCGGGTACGTCGTCACCCCGGCGATCATCGAGGAGCTCCAGCGGATCACGGACGAGTGGGAGCGGCACCGCTCCGGCGAGGTCTACCTGACCGACGCGATCAACGCCCACGCCGCTGAGCACGCGGTGTACGGGCAGGTCATCGCCGGTCAGTGGTACGACACCGGCAATCCCGCGGACTACCTGGTCGCCCAGTTCATGGCGGCGATGGCGCACCCCGAGTACGGCCCGATCCTGCGCGGGCTCTCCGCGCGCCACTCCGCGGCCGACTGACGCCGCTCGCGGCTGGTCCGGTCGACACCGACCGCACCGCCGATCGGGTCCACGCCGGCGGCCGCACCGTCCCTCACCAGACGCGCCGCCGGTACGCCCGGGACCTGGCCGCCACCCCGGCGGCGACGCGCGGGGCGGCGAAGACGGTCCCGCACACGAACCGCATCAGCGGCCCGAACGTACCCGCGGCCGGGAACCCGACGAAGTACAGTCCCGGGACCGACGACTGGAAATCGCCGCCCAGCACGGGCCACCCGCCGCGGCGCGCGAGCCTGGTCCGGATCTCCGGGGCCAGGAACGGAAAGGCTCCCGGCCCGATCCGGTATCCGGTCGCGGCGAGCAGGTGGTCGGCGTGGATCGTCCGCGTCGCGCCGCCGGGGCCCTGCACCCTCAGCGCGATCCGGTCGCCGACCACCGTCCCGCCGGCCACGCGGTGCTCCTCGAGGATCGGCACGACGCCGTCGACGCGGTCGCGCAGCCACCACGCGCCCGAGGGCCCGAGGATGCGCGCCACGAGTTCCTGGCGCGCCCGGCCCGGCAGAAGGCGGAAAGCGGCCGCCCCTTGCACGCAGGCGTACAGCGACAGGCCCGGGCCCAGGGGCGTGGGCGGCTTGGGCACCAGGTGCCGGCGGTCGACGACGCGCCCCACGCCGCGCAGATCCGGATCCGGGGCTTCCGCGAACACCACCTGCGGCCTGCGGGCCACCACGACCGGCAGCCCGCCGGACTCGGCCAGCAGCGCCGCGCTCTCCAGCGCCGACTGGCCGGCGCCGACGACGACCACCTCGCGGTCGGCGAGCGCCGCCATGTCGGCGTGCTCGGAGCTGTGCGACACGAGCTTCGCGCAGGGCCGGCCCTCCCCCGCGCCGGCGTTCGCCCTCCTGGCCAGGGCCGACAGGCTCGGCGGGACGTACGCGTGCCCGATCAGCCCGCTGGCCACGATGACCGCGCCGGCGTCGATCCGCTCGCCCTGCTCGGTGGTGACGACGAACCCGCCGAGGCGCTGCTCGACGCCGCACACCTCGACGGCTTCGACGTCGGGCACCAGGCGCTCGGCGAACCAGAATCCGTAGTCGGTGAACACACCGATCGGCACCGGGTCCACGCCTTCCAGCGTGGGCAGGCCGGCCTCGGCGCAGAAGTCGGCGAGGCTGTGGCCCGGCTGGGGAGCGGCCAGGTTGGAGGCGGCCGGGGCGGACTTGAGGTTCATGCCCTTGGGCATGTGGGCCGTCCAGGACCGCATGGTCCGGCCGAAGATCCGGACCCGCATGCCGTGGTGGCGGAGGAAGGCGCACGTGGACAGGCCGTAGGGACCGGCTCCGATGACCACGACGTCGACCGTGCTGTCGGCCGGACTCGCGGCCGGGACGGCGGCGTCGGGCCTGGAGACTGTCGCGGTCATCGCTGCTCCCCGTTGTAGGTGGGACGAGAGTGGGCGGGGCGGGATCCGACAGCCGTCCTGCGCACCGGCCGGCCCAGTTCGCTCACGATGGTGCGCAGCACACGCCAGCCGTCGGCCCAGGTCCTGAGGTGGCTCTCGCCGAAGGTGCGCGCGTACTCGTAGGACGGCACCTCGGCGAGCTTGAGGCGGGCCGAGGCCGCGTGCGCGGCCAGCAGCGTCTCGATCTCGAACCCGTCGCCGCGCTCGGCGGCCGCGCCGTCGGTGCCCGGCAGCCCCAGGCGGTCCACGCACCGCGCGCGGAAGGCGGTGTAGCCGTAGCAGAGGTCGGTGAACGAGGTGCCGTACAGCGCGTTCATCATCATGGCCAGCACGCGGTTGCCGGCGCGGCGCAGCGGGGTCAGGTCGCTGCTCCCGCCGCCGGCCAGGAAGCGGCTGCCCTTGGCGAAGTCGCATCCGGCGGCCAGGGCGGCGACGAAGTAGGGGATCTCGGCCGGGTCCGTCGATCCGTCCGCGTCCATCGTGACGATGATGTCGCCGCTGCACGCCGCGATGCCGCAGGACAGCGCGTTGCCCTTGCCGCGACGCGTCTGCTGGACCACGACCACGTCGGGACAGACCCGACGGGCCGCGGCGACGGTGCCGTCGTGAGATCCGCCGTCGACGAGGATGATCTCGTGCAGCAACGGGGCCGGCAGCCGGATCAGGACGTCCGGGAGGTTGCGCACTTCGTTCTTGGCGGGGATGACGACGCTGACCTTCAGCGCGGTGCCGGCTCGCGCCCTTGGTCGCGGCTCGGACGGGAACCCGGAGGGCTGCCTCTCCGGTCGCGGAAGAGGACGGAATCCCCCGGTGAGCTGGGTGCTGACGGGCTGCGGGAGTGTCGAAACCCCATCGGGCGACACCGTGTCTCTCGCAGGCATGGTGGCCTCACCTGTCCTCCTGACGCCCGCCGGGCGATCCGCGGGTCGCCGTACGGCGATGCGGTCCCTCGGCTCTGCTCGGTTACTAAGGGAAGATTCGGCGATCGAGATCCAGCGGCCTTCAAGGCCGCATCTGTATTTGCTCAATGCTGTGCGCGGCCGCGCGCGCCGCTCAAGGTGTGGCCCCAGCGGTTCGCGACTAGCCTGGGGTCCGTGTTCGGTGATCGGAACACCTGCTCGGAAGACAGGCGAGATGCGATCGCGGCGCTGGTCGACGCGCTGCGTCCGCTGGACCATGAATCGGCTGACCTTCTCCATGCGGCGTCGCACGAGTTGCGGACGCCGTTGACGAGCATCGTCGGTTTCACCGAGTTGCTCGGCGAGGGCGCGGCCGGACCGGTCACCGCACAGCAGCGGCGGCTGCTGGCCGTCATCGCGGACAACGCGGCCCGTCTGATGGCGATGGTGGACAGTCTCGAGCCCGCGCCGCACGATCCGCACGATCCGCACGGCCGGCGTCGGCCGATCGACGACTACAGGGCGGTCCGCCTTCCGCTTCCCGGCGCGGAACCGCAAGAGGAGGCCGCGCGGGAGACGCGATGGTGACCCGGGACAAAGCGCTGGTCATCGAGGACGCGGCGGACATCCGGCTGCTGCTGCGCGAGACGCTGGTCCAGTCCGGCTTCGAGGTCGCCGAGGCGGGGACCGGGACGCAGGGCCTGGACCTGGCCGCCGCGCTGCGTCCGGACCTGGTCACGCTGGACCTCATCCTGCCGGACATCGACGGGATCGAGGTGTGCCGGCGGCTGCGCACGATGAGCAACGCCTATCTCATCATGCTGACCGCGCGCACCGAGGAGGCGGACCGGCTGGTCGGCCTGGAAGTCGGGGCCGACGACTATATGGTCAAGCCGTTCTCGCCGCGGGAGCTGCGCGCGCGGGTGACGGCGATGCTGCGGCGGCCGCGGATGGACGACCCCGGAGCGGCCGCGGAGCCCTCGGTGCTGCGCAGCCGGGACCTGGTCGTGGACCGGGACATGCGGGAGGTGACGCTGGCCGGCGCCCCGGTCCCGCTCACCCGGACCGAGTTCGACCTGCTGGTCACGTTCATGAGCCAGCCGCGGCGGGTGTGGGAGCGCGAGACGCTGGCGCGGCAGGTGTGGCGGACCGAGTGGGCGGTGAACGACCACGTGATCGACGTGCACGTCGCCAATCTGCGGCACAAGCTGGGCCAGAGCGCCGACGGCGGCGGGCTGGTGCGCACGGTGCGGGGCGTCGGCTACCGGTTCGGCGCCGATGTCGATGTCGAGCAGAGTCCGCTGCAGGGCGGGAGCGGCGTGATGCCGCGGGCCGACTGATATCGGCGCCTGTACCCCGAGTTTCGTCATGCGGCGGGACCGTCGTGCTGCGGAGCGTTTTGCGGCGGGATCGTCATGCGGCGTGGTCGCGCAGCACGCCGGCCAGGTCCTCGGCCACGGCGTCGGCTTCGCGGCGCAGTGCCGCGATCGGACGGGAACCGGCCGCCCGGCCGTCCCGGTAGGCCTGCTCGATCCCGGCGACGAGGCCGGCCAGTCGGCCCGCTCCGAGCATCTCGCTAGCGACCCGCAGGTCATAGGCCGCGCGCAACCCGTCGGCGCGACCGCTCTCGCGGGGCTGCACGATGCGTTTCAAGCGGGGCTGAAGCAGGTCGAGGTACGTCGCGATGAAACGCCGCATCGTGCTCTCGCCGACCTCGTCGCGCACCCTCGCCAGGCGGACGCGGTCCACAGGTTCCGCGGGTCCTGACGTGGGAGTCGGAGGAACCATGGGCCCCAGCTTGAGCGGCGAACACCAAGCGGAGATCTGCTCCACGTCAGGTTCTGCTCAAACGGCCCAGGATGAGGGGTCACGGGTGTCGCCCCACCTGCCGTGGGTGATCTCCTGGAACAGTGGATCCCGTGTGGTGGGAGCGGTGGAACCAGTGGACGCTCACCGAGCTGCCGCTGCTCAACCAGGCTGTCATGCGGCGGCGCCGGCCGGCGCGGGATCTGGTCGCGCAGGCCCGGGCGGCGGTGCTGGCGGATCTGCCCGACGCCGGCGAGTACACGCCGCGGGAGGCACGCCGCGTCCTGGTGATGCTCGGGCTGCTCGGGGCCTCGGCCGCGCGGCACCACCAGGAGGCCGACGTCGCGCGCAAGGCCAAGCCGCAGGAGTCGTTCGGCGGGCTGGAGGTCGGGGCGCGGGGCGTGCCGTTCCTGAGCTACTTCGCGGCGGTGGCCGAGGCCTCCGGGACCGGACACCCGGGACGCGACTGCTACGCGTCGATCGTCAGATGGAATGTGCCCACCGCCGAGGTGCGCGTCGGGGGCGAGACGGTCACGGCCGTGCCGGGGGTCTTCGCGGACGACCGGATCCGCACCTACACCGGCGATCCCGGCGAGCTGGCGTTCCTGGAACTGCTGAAGACGTCGGAAGCCCTGGAGCTGGCGGCGAACGACGTGCTGGAACCGGTCGCGGACGGCTCCTGCGACATCCGCTCCGAGGAGGCGGCCGAGCGGGCTTGGGCCGCGACCCGGTTCCTGACCGCGCTGGCCACGGCCAACCAGGGGTTCGCCGCGCTGGCCCCGGACCACGGCGGGCTCGGCACCGAGCACTTCATGGACGTCTTCCGGCAGTTCGCGGTGCACTGGCAGCCCGACGACATCCCGCCCAGCGGCGCGCAGGACGTCCAGTTCCTGCGTCGCGACCTGCTGCTCGGCATCGACTTCCCCGGATACCACCACCACATGAGGCGCAACTACCCGGCGCTGCTGGACGAGGAGCGGACCTGGCTCGACCGGCAGGCCGCCCGGCCCGACCTGGCTGCGTCGCTGCTGCAGGCCTTCGATCTGTCGCCGCCGGAACTCGCCACGGCCACCCGGGACCAGCTACGGGACCTGGTGCGCGAGCATCCGGGGCTGACCGCCTGGTACTCGCTGCTGGCGGCGAACGCGAAGGTCGGCGGGGTGCACCTGATGCTGATGGAGAAGTACCTGTTCAAGCCGCAGCGCGCGCGGGACGAGTCCGGGGTCGGCGACTCGCCGCTGGTGTCCAACCGGCGCGGGACCAGCGGGATGGAGGAGCCGCTGCTGGTGCGGCTCACGCGGGCGCGGCGCGACCATCCGCTGCGGATGTTCGTGATGCTGCCGGCGGATGAGCTGAGCCGGAGCGCGCCGGCGGGCCATCCGGACGGGGTTCCGACGGTGCGGTACCGGGCCGGAGAGAGCTGAGGTGGCGGGCGGCATATCCGGAACGCGCCGGCGAACCACGCGCCCTCGCCCTTGGCCCGTCCGGTCGACACTCCGGTGGTGCGAACGCGGGATGCCACCGACAATGAACCGGGTCGCCCATGCTGCGGAGGCACTATGAACGGGCAGCGGATCGGCGGTGCGGCGTCGGCCACCGCGCTGAGCCCGGGCGCCGGAGCCGGCTCCGGGTCTTCGGCGCGCAAGCGGCGGTCCGTCGCGGGGCGGCTGCGGGCGCCGAGAGCGCTGAGGTTCGGGGCGCTCTTGGCCGTGGCCGGGGTCGGGACGTGCGCGGTCGCGGGGCGGATGCTGAGCGGACGGCGGTTGGCCGAACAGCATCTGGCGCAGGAGCGGCAGGAGACCGATCGGCTGCTGAAGGTCATCGACAACACCTCCGCGGTCATCTACATGCGCGACAACGAAGGCCGCTACCTGCTGGTGAACCGGCAGTACGAGCAGCTTTTCGGGATCCGGCGGCAGGACATCGTGGGGCTGACCGACCATGACCTGTTCCCCAAGGAGATGGCGGACAACTTCCGGGCCAACGACCTGCGGGCGCTGTCGCGGGGCGCGCCGATCCAGATGGAGGAGGTCGCGCCGCATCCGGACGGTGTGCACACCTACATCACCGTCAAGTACCCGATCCGGGATCTGGCCGGCCGCACCTACGCCATCTGCGGCATCTCCACCGACATCACGCCGCTCAAGCGGGTCGAGGAGAAGGAGCGGCGGCTCAACGCCGAGTTGGAGGGCCGGGTCCGGGACCGGACCGCGGAGCTGGAGGCCACGGCGCGGGAGCTGGACGCCTTCGCCTACTCCGTGTCGCACGACCTGCGGGCGCCGCTGCGGGCCGTGGCCGGCTTCAGCGAGATGCTGCTGGAGGACCACAGCGGGCAGCTCGACGAGGACGGGCGCGACTATCTGGACCGCGTGGTCGCCGCCACCAAGCACATGGGCCGGCTGATCGACGATCTGCTGAACCTGTCCCGGGCCGGCCGGGCCGACCTCTCCCGGCGTCCGGTGGATCTGAGCGCGATGGCGCACCGGGTGGCCGGCGAGCTGGCGGCGGCCGATCCGGAGGCGGCCGGCTCGGTGCGGATCTCCATCGACGACGGCCTGGCCGCGATCGGCGATCCGGCGCTCCTGGAGATCGTGATGCGCAACCTGGTCTCCAACGCGTGGAAGTTCTCCGCCAAGCAGCCGGAGCCGGCGATCCACGTCGGCTCGACCGAGCAGGAGGGCGGCACGGTCCTGTTCGTCCGCGACAACGGCGCCGGGTTCGACATGCGCCACGCCGACCGGCTGTTCGCGCCGTTCCAGCGCCTGCACTCCGCCACCGAGTTCGCCGGCAGCGGCGTCGGCCTGGCGCTGGTCGCCCGGATCATCACCCGGCATGGCGGCCACGTGTGGGCGGAGAGCGAGGTCGGCAAGGGCGCGGCCTTCTACTTCACGCTGCCCGGCGCCCCCGATCCACCGCCGGCCGCCGGGGCCGAGGTCCCATGACCGCCGGCATCTCCCACGAACTCAGGCTCCTGGTCTGCGACGACAGCGACGACGACGCGGTGCTGCTGGTCCGGCATCTGAGGCGGGGCGGCCTGTGGGTGGAGTACGAGCGGGCCCAGACCGCCGGCGAGGTCGCCGGGGCCCTGCGGGACCGTCCCCCGGACCTGGTGATCTCCGACTACGGCATGCCCGGGTTCACCGCGGAGGAGGCGCTGAAGCTGCTGCACGCCAGCGGCCTGGACGTGCCGTTCATCGTGGTGTCCGGCCTGATCGGCGAGGAGTCCGCGGTCACCCTGATGCGGGCCGGCGCCCACGACTTCGTCCTGAAAGGCCGCATGGTGCGGCTGGTGCCGGCGGTGCGCCGGGAGCTGACCCAGGCGTACGCCCGCCGCGAGCGCCGGGCCGCCGAGGAGGCGCTGCGGGTCAGCGAGGAGCGATACCGGCAGCTCACCGAACGCATCCCCGACGCGCTGTACCGGGTCCGGATCCACCCGAGGCTGGAGGTGGAGTACTTCAGCCCCACCACCTCGGTCATCCTCGGGCGGGACCCGGAGGAGCTGTGCGGCGATCCGAGCGCCGTCTTCGCGATCGTCGCCCCCGAGGACCGCGCGCTGCTCCGGCAGGCCTGGGAGAACCCGATGCCCGGGCCGCTGACGATCGGCTGGAACCGGCCCGACGGCACGAAGGTGTGGACGGAGCAGCGGGCCGTCGCCCTGAACGACGCCGAGGGCCGGACCGTGGCCATCGAGGGCATCCTGCGCGACATCACCGACCAGGTCGAGGCCTCCGCCGAGCGCGAGTCCCTGGAGCAGCAGCTGCACCAGGCCGAGCGGCTGGACTCGCTGGGCCGGCTGGCCGGCGGCATCGCCCACGACTTCAACAACCTGCTCGCGGTCATCCTCGGCCACACCGAGCTGGCGCTGGCCGAGAGCCCCGAGGACAGCGGGGTGCGGGCCCATCTGGAGCTGGTCCGGCGGCTGACCGAGCGCGGCGCCGGGCTGACCCGGCAGCTGCTGGTGTTCAGCCGGCAGGAGTCGGTGGCGCCGGAGATCGTGGACGTCAACGAGGCGGTCGTGCTCACCGAGCAGGTGCTGCGCGGGGCGATCGGGGAGGACATCGAGTTCGTCGCCGACCTGGCCCCGGACCTGTGGCGGGTCATGATCGACCGCAGCGAGCTGGAGCGGCTGCTGCTGAACCTGGTGGTCAACGCGCGCAAGGCGATGCCCGACGGCGGCTGCCTGACGGTCCGGACCCGGAACGTCCCGGCGGCCGGGCCGGAGTCCGGCGGCGCGTCCGGCAGCGCGTCCGGCAGCGCGTCCGGCAGCGCGTCCGGCAGCGCGTCCGGCGGCGCGTCCGGCGGCGCGTCCGGCGGTATGTCCGGCGGCGGCCGGTCCGGCGCCGGGCCGGGACCCGGGCCCCACAGCGAGTCCGACAGCGAGCCTGAGAGCGAGCCCGGCGCGGACAGCGGGCCGCGAGTGCGGTTGAGCGTGGCCGACACCGGGATCGGGATGCCCGCGAGCACCGTCGAGCACATCTTCGAGCCCTTCTTCACCACGGACTCGTCCGCGGGCATGGGTCTGGGGCTGTCGACCGCCTACGGCATGGTCACGGCGGCGGGCGGGCGCATCACGATCGACTCCGCGCCGGACGCGGGCACCACCGTGCAGGTGGACCTGCCGGCGGCTCCGGACGCCGTACCGCCGCCGCCCGGCCGGGAACCGGAACCGCCGACCGGCCGCGGCCAGACCGTGCTCGTCGTCGAGGACGACGACGACGTCCGCGAGCTGGTGGCCGTGATGCTCAGCCGGTCCGGCTACCAGGTCGTCGCGGCGCCGTCGCCGGAGGCCGCGCTGGCCCTGGCCGAACGATCGCCGGCCGGCCACGACGCGCTGGTGAGCGACATCGTCATGCCGGAGATGTCCGGGACCGCGCTGGCCGAACGCATGTGGGCCCGGCAACCGGATCTGCCGGTGCTCCTGATGTCGGGCTATACGGCGCGCGAGCTTTCGGAGGGCTTCGCGCCGGTGGGCCCGGTCTCGCTGATCCGCAAACCGTTCACGACCGCGGCGCTGCTCACCGCGCTGGACCAGCTGCTCCGTTCCGCCCGCCCTTGAGCCAACCGCCCGTGAGCGAACCGCCCTTGAGCAAACGCTGAGAAGCACTTGAGGGCGACCGGACCTGCGGCGCCGAGCGTGGGTGCTGAACACTTCGTACCCGGCGCGCGGGAGCAGCGATGGACGAGCAGAACACCCGGTACGCGCCTCCGACGCTCGGACCCTACGCCCCGCCGTCCCGCCGGCGGGCCCCCAAGGCCAAGGACCACTTCTCGCTCGCGGACCGGATCGATCCGAACGCCGCGCCGATCCTGGTCGCCCAGCTCGACCTCGACGATCCGGACCGGACTCCGATCCGCACGGCGCACGCCGGGCAGGTCATGGCCCTGGTCCGGCTGCACCGGCACCCTTTGGGCGTGGTGGGCACCCGCGTCGGCGCGGACCACGACCTGCGCGCGACGCTGCGCCGGGCCGCGGCGCGCGACCTCGCGCCGGAGATCAGCCGGCACCGGCGGATGGACTCCGAACCCATCGGGCGACCGGGCCGGCCGCTGGCCGTCAACGGCTACGCCGGGCTTCCCGCCTGCCTCAGCGGACGGGCCGCGGTCCGCGCCGACCCGCCGCCGATGAGCGTGATCATCGGCACCCGGGAGCGTCCCGCCGAACTGGAGCGCTGCCTGCGCTCGCTGTCGGCCTTGGACTACCCGCGCTTCGAGGTCATCGTCGTCGACAACGACCCGGAGACCGACCAGACCCGGCGGGTCGCCGACCGGGCCCCGGTCTCGGTGCTCTATCTGCGCCAGCCCCGCCGGGGCCTGGCGGCGGCGCGCAACCTGGGCGCGAAGGCGGCGACCGGGGCGATCCTGGCCTTCACCGACGACGACGTGACAGTGGACCGGGACTGGCTCCTGGCGCTGGCCGAGGCCTTCATCGATCCCCGCGTCGGCTGCGTGACCGGGCTGATCATGCCCGGCGAACTGGGCAACCGGACCCAGGCCATGCTGGAGCGGCGCGGCGGGTACTCCCGGGGCTTCGAGCCGCACGTGTTCCAGACCGGCCGGCGCAGCGAGGACCCGCTGTTCCCGTTCACCGCCGGCCGGATGGGGTCCGGCGCCAACATGGCGTTCGCGGCCCCGGCCCTGGAGCGGCTCGACGGCTTCGACCCCGCGCTGGGCCCGGGGACCAAGGCCCGCGCCGGCGAGGACCTGCTCGCCCTGTTCAGCACCGTCGCGACCGGCGGCCGGCTGGTCTACCAGCCCGACGCGGTGGTCTGGCACCACCACCGCCGCGACCCCGAGGCGCTGGCGGCGCAGGCCTTCGGGTACGGCGTCGGACTCGGCGCCTACCTGACGGCGGCCGTGATCCGGGAACCGGCGACGCTGCCCGCGCTGCTCCGGCGGCTGCCGCGCGGACTGGCCTACGCCCTGCGCACCTCCGCCCCGGACCGCGACGACCGCAGCGCCTGGCCGGCCCGCCTGGCCGCGCTGGAACGCCGCGGCATGCTCTGCGGACCGGCCGCCTACCTGCGCGGCCGCTGGCTGTGCCGAAACCTGCCGTCGGGAAAGGAGCTGTGGTGACCTCCACGGTCACCAAACCGCGGCCGCACGCCCGTCCGACCGGCCGCGGCCTTGCCGGCGTGCGCCTGCCGGCCTACCGGGACCAGCTGGTCCGCACCGGCCACCTGCTGACCCTCAGTTCCCTGCTGACCTCGGCGATCGGCGCGATCTACTGGGCTGTCGCCACCCGGGTGTACGGGCCGGCCAGCGTCGGCCGGTCGTACGCCGCGGTCTCGGCGATGACCCTGCTGGCCAGCGTCGGCGGGCTGAACCTGGGCAACGTGCTGGTCCGGTTCCTGCCGACCTCCGGGGCCCGGGCCCGCCGGCTGGTGACGATGATGTACCTGGCGGCCGCGTTCGGCGCCGCCGCCGCCGCGTTCGGCTTCGTCCTGCTGGTCCCGCGGCTGTCCTCCGGGCTCGCCTTCCTGCACGCGCCGCTGATCGGCGGCGGCTTCGTGATCGGCGCGGCGGCGTACGCGATCTTCATCCTGCAGGACGGCGCCCTGACCGGACTGCGCCGGCCCGGCTGGGTCGTCTGGGAGAACGCGCTGTTCGCCCTGGTGAAGATCTTTCTGGTGTCGGTCCTGGCCGTCACGGCCGCGCGGGCCCAGGGGATCCTCGTGTCCTGGATCGTGGCCCTGGTCGCCGCGGTGTTGGTGACCAACGGATTCCTGTACCACCGGCTGGCGGTCCTGGCCCGGACCGAGGCCGGGCCGGCCGGTCCGGTCCCGACCCCCACCGCCGGCTACATCACGGCCGACTACGCCGGGCAGCTGCTGTGGATCACCGCGAGCAGCCTGCCGCCGATCATGGTCCTGGACCGGCTGGGCGCCGTGGACAGCGCGTACTTCTCCGTGTCGTGGTCCATCACCAACGCGCTCTACATGTTCGCCATCAACATGGGGCTGGCGTTCGTGGTGGAGAGCGCCCACCAGCGGACGGTGGACCGGGCCCGGCTGCGGCACATGTTCCGGCACACGATGGTGGTGCTCGGCCCCTGCGTCGTCGTGGCGATCGCGGCCGCACCGCTGATCCTGCGGATATACGGCACCGAATACCAGCACGGGGCCACCGGCCTGCTGCGGATCCTGGTGCTGTCCGCGCTGCCGAACATGGTCCTGGTGATGGCCGTGAGCGTGGCCCGGGCGCGGATGCGCATGAAGGTCGTCGCCCTGGTCTACCTGGTGCAGTGCGTCCTGCTCATCGGACTGACAGTGGTCCTGCTGCCGGTGATGGGCGTGGCCGGCGCCGGGGTCGCGTGGCTGGCGAGCCTGACGGTCGTCGCGGTCGGCCTTTTGTGGAAGCGGCGGGCCTGGCTCACGAGCGACGCGACAGCGGCCGCCCTGGCTCCGACGCCGACACTGGCACCGGCACTGGCACCGAGCCGGGCCGCACTCCCCAGCGTCAGCGTGATCATCTGCGCCTACACCCTGGACCGCTGGGACGACATGCTCGCCGCCGTCGGCTCGGTACGGCACCAGACGGTCCGCCCGGACGAGATCGTCCTGGTCATCGACCACTGCCCCGAGCTGCTGAAGCGCGCGCAGGAGGAGATCGGCGGCATCAGGGTGGTGCCCAACCAGTGCCTGCGGGGGCTCTCCGGCGCGCGCAACACCGGGATCCGGACGGCCTCCCACGACGTCCTGGCCTTCCTCGACGACGACGCCGTCGCCGATCCGGACTGGCTGGAGCGGCTTCTGGCGTCCTACGAGAACGAGTCGGTGCTCGGCGTCGGCGGCCTCGTGACGCCCCGCTGGGACGCCGAACGGCCGGCCTGGTTCGCCCGGGAATTCGACTGGGTCGTCGGCTGCAGCTACCGCGGCATGCAGATCCCCGTCCGCAACTTCATCGGCGCCAACATGTCGTTCCGGCGCGACGTCGCGGTCCGACTCGGCGGATTCCGCACCGATCTGGGACGGGTCGGGACCCGTCCGGTCGGCGGCGAGGACACCGAGTTCTGCATCCGGGCCACCTCCGAGACCGAGGGCGGCTCGCTCGTCTACCAGGAGCGGGCCCGGGTCCGGCACCGCGTGCCCGAAAAGCGCGGCACCCGGCGCTACTTCCTGTCCCGCTGTTTCGCCGAGGGCCTGTCCAAGTCGGTGGTGCGGCGCATGTCCGGCGGCGGGGCGGGGCTGGCCTCGGAACGCGGATATCTGTCCAGCGCGATCCCGGCGGCGTTGGTGCGGCCGCTGCGCCGGGGCCCGGACCGGCCTTCCTTCGCCACGGTGCCGATGCTGATCGCGGGGGTCCTGTACACGGTCTCCGGGTTCGTCGTCGGCAGCGCGAACAAGAGCCTGGCATCGAGTGCGGTCGCCGCGCCGGTTGTCGGCGAACCTACACAGCCACCCGAACCCACACAGTCGCCCGAACTTACAGAGTCGCCCGAAGCCACAGAGCCGCCCGAAGCTCAGGAGCCGGCGCAACCGGTCGACTCGCCGGGACGCCCCGAACCCGAGGCGGCCGCGGCACCGGCCAACCCCCTCATCGCAGCCCACCCGGCGCTGCGGTGGACGCTTGTCGCGGCGACGGTGTCGGCGCTGGTGGTCGCCCTGGCTCTGTGGATCTATTCGCTGCACCACATCCCGCTGGACAAGCTCGGGGACCTCGGGCTGACCGGCATCCTGCCCGCCGGCTACTGGGCCGCGGCGGCCATCCTGACCGTCGGGTTCTGCCTCACCCTCACCGCGGCGCCCGTCCGCAGAGCGGTGTCGCCGGCCGCTTATGTCATAGCCCTGATCTTCATCCAGAACGCCACCCCGATCTTCGTGTACTCCACCCTGCGCTATCCCTGGGCCTTCAAGCACACGCAGGTCGCCTCCTACATCGCCGCGCACGGCAAGGTTCCCCCGCTGCCCGGCAGCAACATCCTGTCCGCGTACAGCGAGTGGCCCGGCTTCTTCGCCCTCAACGCGCTGCTGTCCAAGATGCTCGGCGTCCAGGACGCGACGTCCTACGCCGCCTGGGCCCCACTGGTGTTCAACCTGCTGATGCTGATGCCGCTGCTGCTGCTCTTCCGGTCGGTGACCCGGCGACGGGCCCTGATCTGGACCGGCGTCTGGATCTTCTACGTGGGGGCGTGGATCGGCGAGGACTACTTCTCTCCGCAGTCCTTCTCGCTGCTGCTGTACATCACGTTCATCGCCGTGCTGGTGCACAGGCTTACCGCCGGCAAGCACAGGCCCACCACCGGCAAACCACGGGTCACAGTCCCGGCAGCGCCCCGCTTCGAGACCGCCATGCTGCTGGTCATCGCCGCCGCGATCATCACCAGCCACCAGCTGACGCCGTTCATGCTCCTGGCGGCACTGGTCGCGGTCTCCTGCAAGCGCGCCTACCGCAAGGTCTCGCTGCCGCTGCTGGCCGGGACGGCCCTGATGGTCGTGGTGTGGGCCGGGACCGTCGCCCGGCCGTTCATGGCGGCGAACCTCAGCGGCTTCGTCAGCGCCGTCGGCAAGCTCGGCTTCGGGACCAGTGTCGGGGTGATCAAGCTGGGGACGGTGCCGCCGCACGTGGTGATGATCGCCAACATCGACCGCGCCCTGTCCGCCACGATCGTCGTCCTGGCGCTGCTCGGCATGCTGTGCCGGCGCTGGCCGGCCCGCGTCGCGCTCATCCCCCTGGTCCTGGCGCCGATCCCGATCTTCGCGCTGACCACCTACGGCAGCGCCGTGATCTTCCGGGTCTACCTGTTCATGCTCCCGGCCGCCGCGCTGCTGGCGGCCGCCACGCTCGTGCCTTGGCGCGCCGCGTGGGAGTCGACGCACCACCTGGGGCGCAGGCTGTTCAACGGCGGCGTCCGCGTCGCCGGGGCGGGCGCCCTGGTGGTGATGTTCGTCGCGTACACCTTCGGCAACTACGGCAACGAGCTCGTGAACTACTCGCCGCCGGACCAGGTGGCCGCGGCCGAGTACATGTACTCCGTGGCGCCGCCGCACTCGCTGATCCTGGCCGCCAACGACGAGTTCGACCGCGCGTACACGAACTACTGGGACGACCCGCTCGTGCAGTTCGACGGCCAGGGCGTCCAGGTCATCGACCGGCTGGCGCAGGATCCGGTCGGCGAGCTGCAGGCGTTGTCGCGGGGCACCCCCAACTCCGCCACCTTCGTCATCCTCACCCGCACCCAGGAGGCCGCCGTGACCGACAACAGTCTGATGCCGGCCGGGCTGTACGCGAAGATCCAGGCGGCGCTCGACACGTCGCCGCACGTCCAGACCCTCTACCGGGCGACCGACGCGACCGTCTACCGGCTCATCCCTGAGCCGCAGGCACAGCCCCCTCAGCAACCACCCGGAACCGGCACCACCACCAGCACCGAGGTCCACCCGGAGGTACCACGATGAGATTCCCCCTTCTCCTGATCGTCCTGCTGGCCCTGTCGGGCTGGATCGCGCTGGCCGCGACGGCGATGCCGCCGGAGTCACCGGTCCGTGTCCTGGTCTCTGTCGCGTTCTTGTTCCTGTGCCCGGGAACCGCCGCCGTCCTGCTCGCCGACGCCCTGATGACCAGGCGCGGCATCCGTCCCTACGGCACGCTCGCCTCCGTCGTTCTGGCGGTGGCCGTGAGCCTGGCGCTGGCCACGCTGGTCAGCGAGGCGTTCGCGCTGACCGGGACGTTCACCATGGTGCGCTGCCTGATCACCCTCGCCGCGCTGACCACCGGCCTGGTCCTGATTCCCAGACTCACCCACCTCGGGGAGGTCAAGTCATGAACCCGCTGGCTGTTCTGCTCTATCACACGATCAGCGACGACCCGCCGTCGTGGGTGGCGCCGTTCGCCGTCGGTACCCGCACCTTCCTGGGCCAGCTCGACGCCGTCGTCGACAGCGGACGGCCGATCGTGACGGCGAGCCAGGTGGTGGCGTCCCGGCGCGGCGGGCCGGCCCTGCCGCCGGACGCCGTCGCGCTCACCTTCGACGACGGCTTCCGGGACTTCGCCGAGACGGCCGCGCCGGCGCTGGCCGCGCGCTCGCTGCCGGCGGCGTTGTTCGTCACCACCGGGGCCCTGCACCCGCACCACCGCAGCGTTCTCGGGGACGCACCGATGCTGAGCATGGACGAGGTCGTCGCACTGGACCGGGCGGGCGTCGAGATCTGCTCGCACGCCCACATGCACGAACAACTGGACACGCTGCCGCCGCAACGGATCACCCAGGAACTCCTGATCCCCAAGTGGATCCTCGAAGAGGCGCTGGGGCACGTGGTACCGCTCTACGCCTATCCCTACGGGTATTCGAGCCTTGAGGTGCGGAACCGGACGCGCCACGCGGGCTACCTCGGGTCCTTCGCCGTGCGCAACGCCTTCAGCCCGGACGACGACGATCCCTACCGGATCGCCAGGCTCATGGTCTGTCAGGAAACCAGCCCGGAGACCTTCGCTTCCTGGCTCCGGGGAGCGGGAGCGCCCACGGCCTCGGCGCACGAGCAGCCGCAGACCATGCTGTGGCGCCAGTACCGCCGCTCCCGGGCCCGGCTCCACGCCGTTCGGAGGTGACAGCCATGGCCCCGTCCCTGGACCGGGACGTCCCGGTACTGATCGTCCGGATCGGCCGCTACGCGCCGCACCACGGCACGACCGGCCTGATCCGCAGCCTGGGCCGGCTGGGCGTCCCGGTCTACGCGATCACCAGGAGCGGGCGCCTGCCGGGCGCGCTGTCCCGGTACCTGACCGGCTCCTTCGCCTGGCCGACGACCGGTCTGGAGGACGAGGCCGACCTGGTCGCCGGGCTGCGCCGGATCGCCGGCCGGATCGGCCGCCCGGCGGTCGCGGTCGCCAACGACGACGAGGCCTCGATCCTGCTGGCCGAGCACCGCGACGCGTTCGCCGACCGGCTGATCGCCCCGCCGATCGCCCCCGGCCTGCCCCGCGCTCTGGCCGACAAGCACGAGCTGCACGAGCTCTGCCTCCGGCACGGGATCCCGACGCCGCGCAGCGTGTGCCCGCGGTCCCCCGGCGACCTCGACGAGGCGGTCGCGGCCATCGGCCTGCCCGCGGTGGTCAAGCACCGGGCGCCCTTCAACCGGCTGCGCGCGCCGGTGGTGCCGGCGACCACGGTCCTGCGCACGCGCGAGGACGTGGAGGCGGTGAAGCGCGCGATGTCCGGGCCGGGCCGCGCGACGATCCTGGTGCAGGAGTACCTTCCGTCCGACCCGGCGGCGCACGACCATCCGCCCGACTGGTTCGTGCACGTGTACTGCGACGCCGAGTCCCGGGCGCTCGTCCGCTTCACCGGGGTCAAGCTCCGCGCCTGGCCGGCCGGCGGCGGGGTGACCGCACGCGGTCTGGCGCTGGCCAACCCGGAGTTGGCGGAGCTCAGCGAGCGGTTCTGCCGCTCGATCGGGTACTGCGGGCTCGGGGATCTGGACTGGCGTTTCGACGCGCGTTCGGGCCGGTTCCATCTGGTCGATTTCAATCCCCGCATAGGCGCGCAGGCACAGCTGTTCCGGACGACGGCCGGTGTGGACGGGGTACGGGCCCTGCATCTTGATCTCACCGAAAGGCCGGTTCCGCAGGGGGCGCAGATCGACGGCGTGGAACTGCGGGTCGAGCATCTCGATCTGGCGGCGGGTCTGGTGACGCGGGTGGCCGACCGCCGGACCCCGGTGCGCGCCGTGGACACCCGGCGGGAGACCGCGTGGTTCGCACGGGACGACGTGTTCCCGTTCGTGGTGGCGTCCACGAGGTTCGCCGGCCTCGCCGTCGCGCGCGGGTTCTCGACAGTGGCGGCCGGTGTCCGCCGCGGCATCGATCGGGTGCAGGGGCCATGATCCGGCCCGGGTCCCCGGTCCGGCACCGGTCGCCGATCGCGCTGCTCGCCATGGCCTGCGCGGTCCTGGTGGCGGCGGCGGTGGCCATCCTGTGGCTGCCCGGCGGTTCGGGGCACGCGACCGACCCGCTGGTCGGCCTGCCCGGCGCGCCGGCGGGCTGGACCACCGTGTTCGGCGACGACTTCCAGGGCCGGGCCGGCAGCGCGCCCTCGTCCGGGGTGTGGGCCCATGATGTGGGCCCCGGAAGCACGTACAGCAGCGGCAACGCGCAGACGTACACCGCCGCGACCGCGAACACGCATCTCGACGGCAAGGGCGACCTGGTGATCACCGCGCTGAAGGCGGACGGTTCCTGGACGTCCGGGCGGATCCGCAGCACGGCGCTGGTGGCGGCCCCGGCCGGCGGGGAACTGGAGGTGACGGCGTCCATCGACCAGCCGACTCCGGCGTCCGGGCTCGGCTACTGGGACGCGTTCTGGCTGTTGGGGCCGGGGCAATGGCCGGGCACCGGCGAGGTCGACATCCTGGAGAACGTCAACGCGCTGCCGGACGTCTCGGGAACGTTCCACTGCGGTGTCCTGCCGGGAGGTCCGTGCGACGAGCCGAACGGGATCGGCAGCGGACTGCTCCCGTGCCCGGACTGCCAGAGCGGCTTCCACACGTACAGCGTGCTCATCGACCGCACGACCGCCGGCAAGGAGTCGATGACCTGGTCCGTCGACGGCCGGCAGGTCTTCCGGGTGGCCGAGAGCCAGGTCCCGGCCGCGACCTGGCAGCAGGCGGTGGACCACGGTTTCTCCGTGATCTTCGATGTGGCGGTCGGCGGCAGCTATCCCAATGAGGCCTGCCGGTGCTCGACCCCGACCGCGCGGACGTCTTCGGGCGGCTCGATGACGGTCGCCTACGTCGCCGCGTACGTCAAGAACGGGTGAGTGTCACTGCCTGTGGATCAGTGTGGATCAGGAGTCTGCGCCGGGCCAGGCTGGGCAGTGCCAGTTGTTGCCGTCCCCCTCGATGAGGAAGGGCTCGGCGTGGGGTAGGGGTGTTCCCCAGGTCCGGCCATCGAGCGCGCAGAGCCGGTCGAGGGCGATGGTGAGGCTGGCGACGTGGCCGACCACGGCGACTGTCTGGCCGGGGTGATGTGTGGCGATGTGGTCGAAGGCCGCGGTGGTGCGGGCCATGACTTGGTGGCCGGTCTCGCCGTCCGCGACTTGTTGTGTCAGGTCCTCGTCGAGGATCCAGGCGCGTAGGACATCGGCGGCGGACCGGCCGACGGCGGGATCGGTGCTGCCTTCGGCTCGGCCGATACCGACCTCGGCCAGGCCGGGCAGCACCTGGACCTGGAGGCCGTGTGCGGCAGCGGTCGGGGCGGCGGTCTGCTGGGCGCGAAGCGCGGTGCTGGCGTAGACCGCGCTGATCGGCTCGGCGGCCAGGATGCGGGCCACCGTGGCGGCCTGAGCGTGGCCGCGCTCGGTCAGCGGCGCGGCCGGCACAGCTCCGGCAGCCCCGGCGGTGACGTTCTCGGACTCGCCGTGGCGCAGACACCAAAGGCGGACACTGCCGGTCATGCTGCCATGCTGCCCCACCGTCGCCCTCGACGTGGATGCCAGCCAAGCCGGTCAGGCCGCGTTCCACGGATTCGCGAAGCACTCCTTGATCGCCGAGTCGCCGCGTCCGACGAACGATCCCGGGGAGTCGCTGTGGCCGTTCAACGGATCAGTGCTGTCGACCGACCAGTAGTACAGACCGGGCATGCCCAGCGACCGGGCGCTCTGGCACGCGGCCGCGAACCAGTTCCGCTGGATCGTCGGGTCGATGGGGGCCCCGCTGACGCCGGAGACGTAAGGCGTCTTGTACGTGCCCGGCTGTGCGGGGATGCCGACCTCCTGGATCACCGTTTCCGCCAGCGTGGCGGCCGACCGGTGCTGCAACCAGGCGGTCCACGCGGCGGTGAGCTGGTCGACGGTCGCGCTGTCGGGCAGGTCCACCGGCGGGTAGGCGTCGACTCCGATGACGGGGATGGCCGGCGGCGCCACGCCCGCGACCCAGGTGTCCCAGTTGTCGGCGTAGCTGAGTTCGCCGTGGAAGCGCGCGGCGGCGTCGGTGTACACGTCCTGCCACTGCGGGGCGTGGATCAGCGAGTTCAGCTCGGCGCCGAGCACGAACTCGTCGGCGTGGACGGACTGCGCGGCGTCGAGGTAGGGATCGAGGACGGACCGGTAGCTCGCGAACCACGCGCCGGTGTCGACCGGCGCGATCGAGCCGCGCCACTGGTTCGGGGTGACGGAGATGTTGGTCTCGTCGATGAGCGGCCGGACCGTCACCCGCAGCCCGCGCGCCTTGGCCGCGGCGACCAGGGCGCCCAGCGTCGCGGGATCGGGGGTGGAGGCGGGGTCGGTGTAGACCCGCGTCGGCCGGGCGCCGTCGGTGAAGATCGGGAAGGCCAGAGCGACACTGTTGGCGTGCAGGCCGATGACGTAGTTCAGGATCGGAGCCACGGCGGAGGGTGCGCCGGAGGGGTCGGTCGGGGTGTGCCAATAGACATCAACGCCCAGTTGCGCCTCGGGGGCCTTGGTGGCCGGCGCTTTGGTCTGCGCGCCGCTGCCCGAGCCCTGCCCGCAGCCGGAGGTCGCCAGAACAGCGGCGGCGGCGAACACTGCCGCCACCGCCGACAGACTCCGGACGGCCGGGGACATCCAGCGCTCGCCTCGCATCGGCTCCCTCATCACGCTTCTCGCACTTCATCATCTGGCCGCGGGACCGCCTTCGCCACGCGACACGCGCCCGCATTCAGCTGACGGTCCGTCATTTCCCATCTGGATGATTCAATTCGCGATTACCTATGGGTAACATCCGCGAAGCGGACTCCCCGGTTACCGGCGACGGAACCGGTTGCCGAAGCGGCGGAGCCATCCGGGAGGCGGCGCCGGCGAAGATCCAGAAGCCCGCGCTCACCTGGGGCGGGGAAGCGACCAACACGGCGCGGAAGGGTCGACGGATTCCGTCGTCGGAGTGCGCGCAGCCGCCGACCGCCGCCGCCGGCATTTCGCGAGGTCGGCCCGGTAGTGCTTTACAAACAACGGCTGTTGTGTCGACACCACTTCAGATTTCAACAATTCTCGGCGACCGACCTCGGCAGGGATTCCAGCTGGGACTACTTCCCTGCCGTCATCGTGTTCTGCTACAGTCATATTGACTCCAACGGGGAGGCATAGTCGGGAATTCTTGCCGCGTTGCCTAGGTGTCGCTCCCGGCGATATCGGCTGTTCACTCGGCGGACTTCTCAGACGCTTACGACGGCCTCGCGACGGACCCAGCGGCGGCCGCCGATGGATGCCATTGTGTGTGGGCGAAGGAGGCCGTCCGAATAATGCGCGATGAGACTGTTCCGCACGTGACCGCTCTGTCTGCCGTCGATCAGTACGTGATCGACATCTACTGCCACGCCGTCCGGCACGGCATGATCGAATCGCTGGACAAAACCGCGCTGGAACTGGGGATGGACCCCGGCCAGGTGGTCGCCGCGATCAACCAGCTCATGGATATCGGGCTGATCATCAGGGACACCTGCAACCCGACCCTGTACCTGCCGATCGGCCCGGACGTGGCCACCGCGCTCCTGACTTATCCGATGGAGCGCGAGATCTACCAGCGCCGCGAGTTCATCGCGCGCATCAAGGGGAGTTTCGGCACCCTGGCCCAGTCCGGCGCGCTGAACGCAAACCTGGCGCCGGCCACGCCGGCCGCCATCGAGCGCATCGACGGCGGCGCGGTGCTAAAGGGATTCCTGAAGGAATCCGGGGATGCCTGTGAAAAAGAGATCATCGTTCTCCAGCCGTACATTGAGGACGAGAACGAATTCGACGATTTACTCCAGTGTTTTCACGTCCCGGTGGACCGCGGAATCCGGCTGCGGATCGTGCTCCCGCACCGATGTCGCTCGCACCTGCGCTCGCGGGCCGCGATGAAGCGGCTGATCGAGGCCGGGGCCGAGGTCAGGACCATCAGCCGGGTTCCGCAGTCGCTGATGGTCTTCGACGGCGAGCTGTCGGTGCTGGGCTGCGGCGCGGCCGACGACTGCGTGGTGACCCGGGTGCGGGCCCAGGACGTCGTCAAGTTCCTGATAGACCACTTCCTGCACCTGTGGGACACCGCGAACCCGGTGGACGTCGCGGAGTTCGGCTACGCCGAGGCCGCCGACAGCCTGCAGCAGGACATCGCCAAACTAATGGCCCAGGGGTACACCGACGAGGCGGTCGCCCGGCGGCTCGGCATGTCGGTCCGCACCTGCCGCCGGCACATAGCGGCCCTGATGGGAAGCCTGGACGCGGTCAGCCGGTTCCAGGCCGGAGTGCGCGCGGCCAATTCCGATCTGATCGAACTGGCCTGATCCGCATACGCCCGGTCGGGGGGCCGGGTACGGATTCCGTCGTCTGACTGAACAAATCCCGCGGACGGATCCCAGCGAACGAGTTCGCTTCGGGAAAGCGCTAATAGTACGACCGCAAGGCCGACCAGCGATCACTCCACGTACCGCGAAGGCCGGCGCACACCTGGATCCGGGCACCCTGTTCGTCATTGCTCAGCCCGACACCGTCGTCGACGGTCGCGGCCAGACGGCACCCGGTGAACTCCGACGGCAGGATCTTGTTGTCGGGGAAGAAGACCAGCAGGACCGGCCCGTTCGCCGAGTCCGGCGGCGGACCCCAGTCGTGGTAGCTCATGTGGCCCGAATAGGGCTCGGGCAGACCATATCCAGGTCCGTACATCGCGATGGCGCCCGCCTCCCCGTAGTTCTGGGTGAGGATCACCGCGCGGAGGCGCTGATCGGCCGGGATCGTCTGCCACGCTCCGGCGACCGCGGCGACCAGCTTGGGCCAGCCGACCTGCTCCCCCTGTTCCTTGTTCACCCCGTTGACCGCGCTCAGCGAGCTCGGCGGCAGTATCGGAAGCGTCGCGACCCCGTCGATCACCGCCGTGACCAGCAGTCCGGCCGCCAGGATCGCGGGCCGGGTCCGACCCCGACCCCGACCCCGGCCTCGGCCTCGGCCTCGGCCTCGGGCGGCCCAGCCGATCACCGGCTCGGTGCCGGCCGCGAGCAGGACCAGCAGCAGCGGCAGCACGTAGTAGCACTTGCCGCCGGTCGCCAGGACGACGACGCAGGCCAGCGGGTACGCGACGGTGAAGGCCCGCAGACGGCGCAGATCGGGGTCGCGCCACAACCGCAGCCATCCGGCGATCCACAGCGGGGCCAGCGTCGGGGCGAGATACACGAACTGGAACGGGACGAACGTCGCGCGGTTCAGCATCCCGTCCTTGCGGTCGATGCCCGAGGCCACGGTCAGCTGCGGCCAGCCGTGCCGGGCCTGCCACCACAGGTTCGGCGCGACGATCAGCAGCGCCAGCAGCACAGCGCCGGCCGCCCAGGGCCACGAGCGCGGCGCGGCGGACGCACCGGAAGCCGGCGCACCGGAAGCGGGCGTCCCGGAAGCGGACGCCCCGGCATCCGGCCGGACGGCCGCCGGCCGCGGCCCGACCAGCAGCACCCCGGCGGCCAGACTCGCGATCAGCAGCAGCACCAGGTCCTTGTTGAGCAGCGCGATCCCGGTCGCGGCGCCGATCGCCGGATACCAGCGCCGGTCGCCGGTCCGCAGCAGCCGCGCGGCCAGCAGACAGATCACCAGCCAGGCCAGCAGGTCGAAGGTCGCGGTGGACACCAGGTGCCCGGACATCAGGACCATGGACGAGACCGCCGTGGCCGCCGCCGCCAGCAGCTGCGCCGGCCGGCCGGCCCCGGTCTCGCGGGCCAGGAGCGCCACCGTGAGGACGATCAGCACCCCGGCGGCGGTCGCCACCACGCGCAGCCCCATCGGGCTGGTGCCGAACACCGCGGTGCTGACGCGGGCCAGCAGCGGGGTCAGCGGCGGCTGGTCGACGTAGCCCCAGGCCAGGTGATGCCCGGCCTGCAGGAAGTACAGCTCGTCCCGGTGGAACCCGTACCGGCCGGACAGCGCCGTCAGCACGGCCGCGTACACCGCCGCCACCGCCGCCACCGGACCGGCCGCGAAGGGCGGCAGGGGGCGGAGCGCGGCGCGCGGTTCGGGCATCACAAGCATCGATCATCGCATCCTGATATCCGGGCGTCGACACCGCTCGGTGACGAGATACCGGCCGGCCGGTGGCAACAAGTGCCCGGCAGCAAGTGCCCTCTGGCCGAGGCGCGGAGCGGGCCCGGATAGTGGCAACGGTCCGGGCAGCAGGCGCGTGCCGACCACCTCGACGAGGAAGGCCACGAAGTGCTGGAAGCCATCGGCCTCGTGAAGAACTACGGCACCCTGCGTGCCCTGGACGGTTTCAGCCTGCGGGTCGAACCCGGGGAGATCGTCGGCCTGGTCGGCCACAACGGCGCCGGCAAGTCCACCTTCGTCTCCATGGCCTCCGGCCTGGCCCGGCCGGACGGCGGCCGGATCCTGATCGAGGGCCGCCCGCCGGGCCGGGCCCGGGACCGCGTCGGCGTGGCGCCGCAGCACATCGCGCTGTACCCGTCGGTCACCGTCCGGGAGCACCTGCGGCTGTTCGGCGGGCTGTCCGGGCTGCGGCGCGGCACCCTGCGGGCCGAGATCGACGACCTGGCCGCCGCGCTGCGGCTGACCGCGTTCCTGGACCGGCGGGCCGGTGTGCTCTCCGGCGGCCAGCAGCGCCGGACCCAGGCCGCGTGCGCGCTGATCCACCGGCCCAGCGTCCTGCTGATGGACGAGCCCACCGCCGGCGCCGACCCGGAGACCCGGCAGGCGCTGCTGGACACCGTCAAGCAGCGCGCCACCGACGGCGCCGCGGTCCTGTACACCACGCACTACCTGCCCGAGCTCACCGACCTGCGGGCCACCATCGCGGTGGCCCGGGCGGGCAAGGTGATCGCCCGCGGCACGGCCGAGGATCTGCTGGGCCGGCTGCCCGGCGAGGTCGTCGTCGCCTTCGACGAGGAGACCGTGCGGATCAGCACCGCCGATCCCACGGCCACCCTGGTCACCCTGCTGCACGACGGTCAACGGCCGGTCCGCGGCGTGGAAGTGCACAACCCCTCCCTCGACGACCTCTACCGGTCCCTGGCGGTCACAGATGTCCACGGCAACACAGATGTCCACGGCAACACCTGACACCACCGGCGGCTCCGCGGCCGGTTCCGCGCTCGACGCGGCGCGCCGGATCGGCGTCCTGATCCGGCACCAGGTCATCATGCGCGTCCGCGACCCCGGCCAGGTGATCAGCTACGTGCTGACCCCGATGATCCTGATGCTGGTCTTCAAACCGCTGTACCTGCGCGCCTTCGCCGGCAGCCAGGGCACGCTGCAGGTGGTGACCGGGCCGCTGATCATGTTCTCGGTGTTCACCCTGGCCATCATCGGCAACTCGATCCTGGTCGAGCGCGAGTGGCACACCTGGGACCGGCTGCGGACCAGTTCGGCCTCGGTGACCGAGATCCTGCTCGGCAAGCTGGTCCCGGTCTACCTGATCGTGGTCTTCCAGCAGACGCTGCTGATGGCCTACGGCTGCCTCATCATCGGCCTGCCGTTCCCGCACTCGGTCGGGCTGGTCGCGATCGCGATCTGCAGCTGGGCCCTGGCGCTGCTGGCCCTCGGCGCGGCGCTGGCCACCGTCCTGCGCAGCCACGCCGAACTCGGCATGGTCTCCGATGTCGGCGCCATCACCATCAGCGCCCTGGGCGGCGCCCTGGTCCCGGTGTCGATCATGCCGACCTGGGCCGCGGTCGCCGCGCACGGCTCCCCCGGGTACTGGGCGATCCGGATGATGCAGGCCGCGGTGCGCGGCGACACCGCCGGGACGCTGCGCCCGGCGGCGCTGCTGCTGGCCGGGGCGCTGGCCGCGGGGACGTTCGCCACGTACCGACTGGCCCGCGGCTGGGGCCGCAGCCACCTGCTTTAAGCCTTCGCCGCGCTACTCCCTCTCCCACTCCCCACTGCCACTCCCACTGCCACTCTCACTTCCCGGCCGGCCACTGTTCCGCGCCGGCACGAACCTTTCGCACTTTCGCGACACCGCCCAAGGAGGCGCACTCATGACCGACCCCGACTACGACGGCGCGATAGCGCTGATCGGCATGTCCGGGCGCTTCCCGGGCGCGGAGAGCGTCGCGGCGCTGTGGCGCGGCCTGCTGGCCGGCGTCCCGGGCCTGCGCGCGATCACCGAGGACGAGCTGGCCGCCGCCGGCGTCGGTCCGGACCGGCTCGCCGACCCCGAATACATCCGGGTCGGCGGGCCGCTGCCGCAGGTGGACCGGTTCGACGCCGGGGTGTTCGGCTTCAGCCCCCGCGAGGCCGAGACCATGGAGCCGCAGCACCGGATGTTCCTGGAATGCTCGTGGGAGGCGCTGGAGAGCGCCGGCTACTGCCCCACCGACACCCCCGGGCACGTCGGCGTCTTCGGCGGCAGCGGCTTCCCGCACTACATGATGAGCAACGTCCGGCACGTCGCCGAGGAGCCGGGCGGCGATCTGCTGCTGGGCGTGGGCAACGAGCGCGACTCGCTGGCGAACCTGGTGTCCTACAAGCTGGGCCTGCGCGGCCCGGCGATCGCCGTGCAGTCGTTCTGCTCGACCTCGCTGGTCGCGGTCCACCTGGCGGTGCAGAGCCTGCTGACCTTCGAGTGCGACATCGCGCTGGCCGGCGGCGCCTACATCCCGCTGCCGCAGCCGGTGGGCTACCGGTTCGAGCACGGCGGCATCCTGTCCCCGCACGGCCGGGTCCGCAGCTTCGACGCCGGCGCCGACGGCACGGTGATGGGCAGCGGCGTGGGCGTGGTGGCGCTCAAGCGCATGACCGAGGCCCTGGCCGACGGCGACGTGATCCACGCGGTGCTGCTCGGCTCCTCGGTGAACAACGACGGCCGGGTCCGCGTGGGCTACACCGCGCCCGGCGTCGACGGCCAGGCCGAGGTGATCGCCACCGCACTGGAGGTGGCCGGGGTGAAGCCGGAGACGGTCGGCTACGTGGAGTGCCACGCCACCGGCACGGGCCTGGGCGACTCGATCGAGCTGGCGGCGATGGAGCGGGTGTTCCGGCAGACGCCGGAGGCGCCGTGCGTCCTGGGCTCGCTGAAGCCGAGCATCGGACATCTGGACCGGGCCTCGGGCGTGGCCGGGCTGATGCGCGCCGCGCTGTGCCTGGAGAACAGGATCCTGCCGGCGACGCCGAACTACGAGGCGCCGAACACCGCGATGGCCGGCGCCGGCGACCGGTTCCGGATCCTGACCGAGAACCAGGCGTGGGAGCGCGGAGCCGATCCGCGCCGGGCCGGGGTGAGCTCGTTCGGGCTCGGCGGCACGAACGCGCACGTAGTGCTCGAGGAGGCGCCGGAGCGGGAGGCACGAGCGACGCGGCCGGGGCCGCAGCTGCTGACGTTCTCGGCGGCGGACGCGGGGGCTCTGACCGCGCTGACAGAGCGACTGCGGGAGTTCCTGGCTGGGACGGACAGCGTCGATCTCGCTGATGTGGCCTACACATTGCAGGTCTCGCGCGGCGGTTTCGCGCTGCGGCGGGCCGTGGTGGTGCAGGACCGCGAGGACGCGATGGCCGCGCTGGCGGATCCGGCGCGCTGGATCGACGGCGAGGCTCGGCGGCGGTCGCCTCGGGTACGGCTCACCGAGCCGGCCCCGGAGGCGGTGGACGCGCAGTGGTGGCCGCGGCTCGGTGCGGCGATCGCGGCGCTCGTGCCGGAGGTCGGTACCGCCGCCACGCAGGACACGGTGATGGCGGCCCTCGAGGACGCGTTGCGACTGCTCGGGGTTCGAGCCGGCGAGGACGGCGACGAGGTGGTCGTGGCTCCCGAAGGCGCGACGGACGCAGCCTCGTGGCTCCTGGCGACGGTCGCTCGGCTCTGGGAATCCGGTGCGGCGATCGATTGGCCGCTGCTGCACAACAACGCGGGGCGGCGCGTCGAGCTGCCGACGTACCCCTTTCAGCGCCGGCGCTACTGGGTCGAGGCGCGCCCCGAAGCAGTGGCCGGCGAGCCGGCCGGCCGGGCCGCCGACCCTTCGCAGTGGACGCATTTGCCCGTCTGGGACCCGTTCCCGGTCCCGACCGCCGACCTCGACGAGCGGCTGCGGCTGGCCGGTCCGTGGCTGGTGCTGTCCGACGACGAGCGCACCGAGGCGCTGATCGGGCGGCTGGGCGAGGCCGGAGCCGAGGTGATCGCGGTCCGGCCGGGTCCGGCTTTCGACCAGGACGACGTGGGCGACTTCGTCATCCCGCGCCTGGACGACTTCACCGAGCTCTTCGAGTCGATGCTGGTGGCGCCGCGGACGATCGTGCACGGGTTCAGCCTGGACGGCGGCGTTCCCGACACCGACCCGATCACCGCGTTCAGCGCCGCCCAGGAGCGCGGCTATCACAGCACCCTGGCCCTCGCGCGGCATCTGGTCGACGACGCAGGCTCAGCGCCGCCGCTGGACCTGGTGCTGCTCACCTCCGGGGCCACCACGGTCGCGGGTGCGGATCTGCGGCACCCCGAGCACGCCACGCTGGCCGCACTCGCCGCGACACTGTCGCAGGAGAATCCGCGGCTGAGGACTCGCGAGATCGACATCGACGACTCGCCCGCCTCCCCCGCTTCCACACGCCACCAGGCCGAGGCCGTCCTGGCCGCCGCGACCGCCGACTATCAGGGCCCTGTCGCCGAGCGCGCAGGCCAGACCTGGCTGCGCCGCTACCTGCGCCACCCGCTGCCCCGCACGGACTCGGCCTTCAAGACCGGCGACCGGGTCCTGATCACCGGCGGCCTCGGCGACGTCGGCCTCACCCTGGCCCGTCACCTGGCCACCAGCTACGGCTGCCGCCTCATCCTGTGCACGCGCTCAGCCCTCCCCCCGCGCTCGGCATGGCAGGACTTCCTCGCTGAAGTCCCGGCCGGACAGGAGCGCACCGCGCGCCACGTCCAGAACATCCTCGCCCTCGAAGCCAGCGGCGCCGAGGTGGTGGCGATGACCGCCGACGTCGCCGATCCGGCCGCGATGCGGGCCGTCGTCGACGCCGCGGTGGCGCGCTTCGGCGGGATCGACGTCGCGGTGCACGGCGCGGGCGTGCAGGACTCGCGCTTCTTCGCCTTCGCGCACCTCACCGAGCGCGAGCAGAGCGAGGCGCACCTTGACGCCAAGATCCGCGGCTTCCTGGTGCTGGACCGGGTGCTGGCCGGCCACTGCCCCGACCGGCGCATCACCTTGTCCTCGCTGTCGGCGGTGCTCGGCGGCCTGACTCTGGGCGCGTACGCCGCCTCCAACGCCGGACTGGACGCCTACGCCCGCGCGGCGCGGACAGCCGGCACCGGCCGCTGGGTCACCGTGGACTGGGACACCTGGAACATCGACGCCGACCGGCTCGACGGCCACGGCCCGACCGTCACGGACTTCACCATGGCGCCGGCCGAGGGCGTGGACGTCTTCGAGCGCGCACTGGCCGCCTCGGACCGGATCGGGCACGTGGTGATCTCCACCGGCCCGCTGGCCGCGCGGCTGGCGCAGTGGGTGACCGGCGGCGGCACGGACGGCGGCGACGGACAGGACGACGACGTGCGCGAGCGCTACGCGCGCCCGGACCTCCCGACGGCCTTCGAGGAGCCCCGCCCGGGGACCGAGGCGGCCCTGGCCGAGATCTGGTCCGCCGCGCTCGGGGTGGAGCCGGTCGGCGCGCTGGACGACTTCTTCGCCCTCGGCGGCCACTCGCTGGTGGCGATCAAGGTCACCACCCGGATCCGCAAGACCCTGAACGCCTCGGTGCCGGCCACGGCGCTGCTGGAGGCCCCGACCGTGCGCGGGCTGGCCGCGCTGATCGACGGCTGAGCAGCCGTCCGCCGAGAGGAGCTTCGCGATGAAACCGTCCGACCACGTGCGGGCCGTCCAGGCCTTCACCCGCAGGGAGCTGATCGGGCAGGAAGCGGCACTGGACTCGCTCGCCGCCATGCCGCTGCCGCTCTACTCCCGCTTCGCCGAGGCCGGCCTGGCCAACTGGTGGGTGGGCCAGGAGTACGGCGGCGCCGGGCTGAGCCTGGAGGAGAGCGTGCGCATCGTCGCCGAACTCGCCTACGGCGACGCCGGAGCGGCCTTCACCCTGTTCATCCCGATCCTCACCACGAGCATGGTGGCCTGGTACGCCGAGGATCCGCTCCGCAAGACCCTGCTGTCCGACCTGGTCGCCGGCCACGGCTTCGCCGCGACCCTCGGCAGCGAGCACGAGGCCGGCAGCGAACTGGCGCGCATCACCACAACCGCCCGCCGCGAGGGGGACGAGCTGGTCCTCAACGGCCTGAAGGCCTTCTCCACCGACACCGACTTCGCCCGCTTCACCGTGGTGGTGGCGCGCGCCGAGGACGACCCAGCGGGGTACCTGGCGGTGGTCGTCCCGCGCGACGCACCGGGGCTGACGGTGGACAAGCGCTGGGAGGTCATCGGGCTGCGGTCCTCGGCGACGTATCAGGTCTCGTTGAAGGACGTCCGCGTCCGGGCGGCCAACGCCCTGCGCGGCAACGGCCTGCGCCTGCTGGAGGTGGGCCTGAACGCGAGCCGCATCCTCATCGCCGCCACCGGCCTGGGCATCGCCCGCCGCGCCCGCGACCTGTGCCTGGACTACGCGAAGAGCAAGCAGGTCAAGGGCGCCCCGCTGGCCGGCAACGCGGTCTTCGCCGCGAAGCTGGGCCAGATGGAGATGCAGATCGACGTCATGGCCAACCAGTGCCTGACCGCCGCCCGCGACTACGACGCCATCGCCACCCGCCCCGACGCCGGCGAGGAGTTCCTGCGCGTCGGAACGCTGAAGTCGGCCCTGACGGCGAAGATGTTCTGCGGCCAGGCCGGCTGGCAGGCGGTGTCGACGGCGTCGGAGATGTTCGGCGGGCTCGGGTACACGAACGAGTCGATCGTCGGGAAGCTGCTGCGGGACGTGCGGTACGTGTCGATCGTCGAGGGCGGGGACGACGTGCTGCGGGATCTGGTGTTCCAGCGGTATGTGGTGCCGGTGTCGAAGCGATCGTGAAAAGCGCCGACCACCGCACGACGCACCGCGCCACCAGCGGATCCGTCTTCAACCCGCGCGAAGCCGTCAGAAAACGCATTTGAGCCTTTGACTGTCAACCCACGAACAACCGCAGCACCCGCCACAACGCCCCGCACATATGTCAGGGGCCCCAGAAAAAGCTGTTGCCCACGGCGGCCGGCAGGTCAACGATGACGGAGTGTCCGATCTCCTGGAGCGCGTCACCGCCTTCCGCGCCGCCTTCGCGCGGCGTCAGGCCGCGGAACTCGTCGAGCTGCCCGGAGCCTTCGCTGTGCGCGATCCGGACTTCCCGCGCTCGCAGGAGCACAACCAGCTGATGGTCGAGGCTCCGGACGCCGATCCGGCAGCGCTGCCCGGCTTGGCCGTGCGGGGCCTCGGGCCGCGTCGGCGGTACCGGATCACCGTGCTCGACGAAGCGCTCGGCGAGCGTGCGACCCCGGTGCTGGCAGCGATCGGCTACGCGCGGGACACCGAGCTGATCCTGGCCCGGGACACGGCCGGCTGCCTGCTGCCCAAGCCCGCCGCGCAGCCCGCCGAGCTGGCCGAGCTGCGAGCTCCCGTTTTCCACCAGCAGTTCCAGTGGAGCCCGGACGAGGAGCTGGCCCGGCAGCTCACCGAGCGCCGCGGCGCCCGGCTGCGCGGCGCCGAGACCGTGCTCTTCCTGGCCGCACGGACGCCGGAGGGTGAGATCGCCGCGTGGTGTGACCTCTACCTCGACCCCGCCGCCGGGCTGGCTCAGGTGGAGGATCTGGTCACCGGCGCCGCGCATCGGGGGCGGGGCCACGGCGACACGCTGCTCGCCACCGGCTTGGCGCTGGCCGCCGCTGCCGGGATCCCGCAGCTCTTCCTGATCGCGGACGCGAGCGACTGGCCGCGCGAGTGGTACGGCCGGCGCGGTTTCACCGAGCTCGGCCGTACCCACTCCTTCCTCAACCGGTGACGGCGAGGAGCCGGGCTCACACGTCCAGCGTCACCTTGTACCGCTGCGCCCACTCGTTCCCGCCGAGCGCGCTCTCCAGCCCGTCGCGCAGGCGCGGGTCGGCGTCGGCCGGGGCGGTCAGGATCACCTGCAGGATGAACGGGTTGATGATCGACATGATCGGCGCCTCGGGGTCGTTCGCCACCATCTCCTGTGCCGCCTTCTGCAAGGCCAGGTAGTAGCTCGGGTCCTGAGTCGTCGGATAGGGGCTCTTCACGCGCTGGAGCACCTTCTCCGGCAGGATGTCCGCGACCGCCGCGCGCAGCAGGCTCTTCTCCCGCCCGTCGAACGTCTTCATCGCCCACGGCGTGTTGAACACGTACTGGACCAGCCGGTGGTCGCAGAACGGGACGCGCACCTCCAGCCCGCTGGCCATGCTCAGTCGGTCCTTGCGGTCCAGCAGGATGTTGACGAAACGTGTCAGATGCAGATAGCTGATCTCCCGCATCCGCTTCTCCAGCCCGTCCTCGCCGGCCAGCCGCGGCATCTCCGCCATGGCGTCCGAATACCGGTCCGCGCGGTAGGTCGCCAGGTCCAGCTTCGCCGCCAGCTCCGGCTCCAGGAAGTCCGCGCCGTCCAGGTTGCCCAGGCCCGCCAGCCACGGGAAGGTGTCGGCCTTCACCGCCGCCTCGTCGTGGAACCAGCTGTACCCGCCGAAGACCTCGTCGGCGGCCTCGCCGGACAGGGCGACGGTCGAGTGCTCGCGGATCGCCTTGAACAGCAGGAACATCGAGATGTCGATGTCCCCCTGCGGCGGGGCGTCGCGGGCGACCAGCGCGGCGGTGCGGTTGGCCGGGTCCATCAGGTCGGCGGTGCGCAGGACGATGTCGCGGTGCTCGGTGCCGGCGAACTCGGCCAGGGCGTGCACGTACGGGGTGTCCGCCTCGGCGCGCAGGTGGTCGGCGACGAAGTTCTCGGTCAGCCCCTCGAAGTCGACGCAGAACGAGCGCACCGGGCCCTGGCCGCGGGCGGTCAGCGCGCGCTGGGTCAGGGCCGTGATGGCGCTGGAGTCCAGGCCGCCGGAGAGCAGCGAGCACAGCGGAACGTCCGCCACCACCTGGTGCGCGATGATGTCGTCCAGCAGCTCGCGGATGGTCGCGACGGTGGTCGGCAGGTCGTCGGTGTGCTCGGTGGCCTCCAGGGCCCAGTAGCGGTGCTCCGTGGTCCCCTCGGGACGCACCCGCACGAAGGTACCCGGGCGCACTTCCTTCATGCCGCGGAAGTAGGCGGTGCCCGGGGTCTTCACCGAGGCGAAGATCTCGCGCAGGCCGTCCAGGTCGACGGCCGGGTCCACCAGGCCGGAGGCCATGATGGCCTTGGGCTCGGAACCGAACAGGACGCCGTCGGGCGTGACCTGGTAGTACAGCGGCTTGATCCCCATGCGGTCGCGGATCAGCAGCAGCTCGCTGGTGCGGCCGTCCCAGACCGCGAAGGCGTACATGCCGGTGAGCCGGTCCACGAAGGTGCTGCCCCACTCCAGGTACGCGTGCAGCACGACCTCGGTGTCGCTGGAGGTCCGGAACTTGTGGCCCTTGCCCTCCAGCTCCGCGCGCAGCTCCTGGAAGTTGTAGACCTCGCCGCTGTAGGTGATGGCGACCGGCGCCAGGCCCTCGGCGGCCATCGGCTGCTTGCCGCCCTCGATGTCGATGACCGCCAGGCGCCGGTGCCCCAGGGCGACCGGACCGTCGATGAAGACGCCGCCCTCGTCCGGGCCGCGGCAGATCATCGTCTCGGTCATGGCCTCGACGGTGGCGCGTTCGGCGGACAGGTCACGCTCGTAGCTGACCCACCCGGTGATTCCGCACATGTGATGTCCCTTTCTGGGTTCTTGTCGGTTTGGCAGAATGGGCCGGCTCAGATCAGGCCAGCTCAGATCAGGCCGGCTCAGCTGGAGCGCCTGCGAGCGGCCGCGGTGCGGACACCGGAGCGGCGCAGCTGGGCCCGGACGCCGGCGTCGGCGTCCTGCATCGGGACCGGGGCCCCGGAGCGGGCCTTGTCGACGACCTCGGCCAGCGCGGCCACGGTCGGCGCCTCGTAGAGGGTGTGCGGCGGCAGGTCGTCGAGCCCGAACTCCTTGCGCAGGGCCGTGACGATCGTGACCCCGAGCAGCGAGTTGCCGCCGAGCTCGAAGAAGTTGTCCAGGACGCCGACCAGGTCCAGCCGCAGCGACTCGCGCCACATCCGGGCGATGGTCTCCTCGGTGGCCCCGTCGGGCTCCTGGAACGGCGTCATCAGCTCCGGCCGCGGATGCGGCGTGCCCCCGTCGAGCGCCGCGGTGGCCGCGACGGCGTCCAGCGTGAACTGGGAACTGAGACGGACCAGCGAGCCGAAGTCCTGGGTGGACACGACCACCCGCGGCTCGCCGGCGGCCAGCGCGCGCCGCAGGCAACGCCAGCCCTCGTCGAAGCCGATGCCGATGCGCGTCCGGTTCTCCTCCAGGAAGTCGCGCAGCGCCTCGGCATAGCCGTCCAGACCGGCCGACCACGCGTTCCACAGCCACTCGCCCCAGTCCACGGCGACGACGGGACGACCGGCCGCGGACTGCTGCGCGGCGAACGCGTCCAGGAACGCGTTGGCGGAGCAGTAGTCGACCTGGCCCGGCCCGCCGCCGGTGGCGGAGGTGATGGAGGAGAACAGGACCAGGAAGTCCAGCGGCACCTCGTCGGCCTGGCCGAAGCGCAGCGCCTCGGCCAGGGCCAGCGTCCCGGCGACCTTCGGCGCCAGCACGGCGTCGAGCTGCTCGGGCTCCTTGAACTGCATCAGGCCCATGCCGGGCAGGCCGGCGGCGTGCAGGACGCCGTGCAGGGCGCCGAAGCGGTCCAGGGCGGTGGCCACGGCACGCCGCACATCCTCCGGACGCCCCAGATCACCGACCACGATCTCGACCTCGGCGCCGAGGTCCAGCAGCACCTGCACCTTGCGGACCCGCTCGCGCGTCGCCTCATCGGCGACCTCGGACCACTGCTCGCGCGGCGGAAGACCGGTGCGGCCGAACAGGACGAGCTTGGCGCGGCACTCGGCCGCGAGGCGCTCGGCCATGGCCAGGGCGATGCCGCCGAGGCCGCCGGTGATGAGGTAGACGCCGGATTCGCGGAGCATAGAAGAAGGCTGATCTGCGGGGGACGCCGCCGGATTCGGTGCCGGTGCCGGATCCGGTGTGGCAGCCAGGCCGGCGGTCGGCCCAGCGGCCAAGTCGGCGTTCGCCTCGGCGGGCATGCTCTCGAATCCGCAGATCCACCGCCGCCCATGCCGCAGCGCCACGATCCGGTCGGCAGCCGGCCGCGCGAGTTCCGCGGTCAGCGCCGCGACCGTCTTGGCGGTCGGCTGCGCGTCGAGGTCGATCAGGCGCGCCGTCACACTCGGGTACTCGACCGGGATCACCAGCGCGGGACCGGTGAGCGTGGCGGCCAGCGGATCGGTGGCGTCACCCGGCAGCACCTGCTGCGAGCCGGCGGTCACCACATCCAGAGCCCAGTCATCGATACCGACCTCGCCGGCCGCCCGAGCGAGTGCCACCAGCGTGTGCAGGCCGTCGACCACCGGATCCGAGGACCCGAGCGACCACAGATGCACCACCCGCGAAGGCACCCCGCCGTCCGCACGCAGGTCGCGCAGCATCTGCCGGATGTCGTCCAGGTTGCCCGGCCGGACCGTGTAGGCACCGGCTTCGTCGACATAGGCCTCACCCGGCCGCACCACCGTCACCGCCGCGCCGCTCCCCCGCAGCCGCTCGACCACCCGCTCCGCGGCCCCGTCCCGGCTGAACACCAGCCACGACTCGGGCGGCTCCACGGCCGCCGGTGCCGCGGTCTGCCGCCACACCGGCAGGTGCAGCCACTGCGCCTCCGGCAGCTTCGGCAGGTCCGCGACCGTCTCCAGCGTCGTCTCGCCGCCGCCGAAGCCGCCGGCACCGCCGCCGGTGACTCCGCCCATGTACACGGCGGGCCGCATCGGCGCGTCGATCCAGTGCACCTGCCGCTGGAACGCGTACGTCGGCAGCGGCACGCGGTTCGGCACGGTCGCCGGGTCCTCGGGCCGGGCGCCGGGGTGGCGGTCGTTCACGGTCGGCCAGTCCAGGTCCGCGCCGACCAGCCACAGCCGCGCCAGGCAGTCGGTGAGCACCGCGTCGTCCGCGCGGTTGTCGCTGCCGGCCGGCAGGGTGCTGACGATCGTCGACCAGCGCTCGGGCGGGCAGCCGGCGGCGCGCACCAGCGCGCCGAGCGACTGGCCGGGTCCGATCTCGACCACGGCCAGGTCCGGGTCGGCCAGCAGAGTGCTGATAGCGGTCGCGAACTGCACCGGCTGGCACATGTGCCGGGACCAGTAGCCCGGGTCCGTCACCTGTTCGGCGGTGACCCGGGTGCCGGTGGTGTTGGAGATGTACGGCACCCGCGGCGCGTTCAGCGTCACGTTCGCCTTCACCCACGCGGTCAGCGCCTCGCGCACCGGCTCCAGCATCCGGCTGTGGAAGGCGTGCGTGGTCTGCAACGGCCGGAACGGGATCTGCGCGTCCAACAGCTCCGCGCCGAGGGCGGCAAGGGCATCATCGGGCCCTGCGACGACCGTCACCTCCGGCCCGTTCACCGCCGCGATGTCCAGCCCGCGCCCGGCCAAGCCGTACTTCTCCAGCCCCTTCGGCGACAGCGACACCGCGGCCATCCCGCCGCCGGGCTGCGCGCCGATGAGCTTCGCCCGCTGCGCGACCAGCGCCAGCGCGTCGGACAGCGACAGCACCCCGGCCAGGCAGGCCGAGACGTACTCGCCGAGGCTGTACCCGAGCATCAGCTTGGGCTGCACGCCCCAGGTCATCAGCGTCTTGGCGAGCGCGTACTCCACGGCGAACAGCGCCGGCTGCACCACCTCGGTCCGCTCCAGCGCCGAGGCCCGCTCGTCGGAGGACGAACCGCCGCCGCGTCCCAGCAGCGCCGCCAGATCGGCGCCGCCGCCCCGGGCCCCGGTCAACAGATCGCGAAGATCCGCGTCCGGAATCAGGACCCGCAGATGCTCCAGGCACTCGTCCAGCAGCGTCCGGAACACCGGCTCGCGCCGGTACAGCTCCCGAACCATTCCGGGGTACTGCTCCCCCACGCCGGAGAACAGGAACGCCACCGGCCGGCTCGTCGTGGTGTCCAGCCGCCCCAGCACCGCGGCCTTGTCCGGCCCGGTCAGCGCCGCGGCCAGCTGCTCGACGCCGTCGGCGACGACCGCGCGCCGGTGCTCGAACAGCTTGCGCCCGACCTGCATCGTGTAGGCGACGTCACGCAGCCGCAGGTTCGGGGCACCGGCGCCGGCGCCCAGCAGGTGCGCGCCGAGCCGTTCGGCGGCCGCCTCGACGGCCCCGGAGTTGCGCGCCGACATCGGCACCACGTGGTACCGGCGCGCCGCGTTCGGGTCCACGGGCTCGGCCGGCACCCGCTCGGGGGCGCGCTCGACGACCACGTGGACGTTCGTCCCGCCCATCCCGAGGGAGTTGATCCCGGCGATCGGCGGGCGGCCGTCGCGGGTCTGCCACGGCGACAGCTCGGTGTTGACGTAGAACGGGCTGTCCTCGAAGTCGATGTTCGGGTTCGGCGTCTCGTAGTGCAGGCTCGCCGGGATCATCCGGTCGGTGAGCGCCAGCGAGGTCTTGATCAGACCGGTGACGCCGGCGGCGCGGTCCAGGTGGCCGACGTTGGTCTTCACCGAGCCGATCGGGCAGTACTGCTTGCCGTCGGTCTGACCGAAGGCCCGGGTCAGCGCCGCGACCTCGATCGGGTCGCCGAGCTCGGTGGCCGTGCCGTGGGCCTCGATGTAGCTGATGTCGTCCCCGGTGACCCCGGCGTCGGCCATCGCCTCGATGACCACCGAGGACTGGCCGACGACGCTCGGCGCGGTGAAGCCGACCTTCAGCGCGCCGTCGTTGTTGACCGCCGAGCCGCGGATCACCGACCAGATGTGGTCGCCGTCGCGCAGCGCGTCGGACAGCCGCTTGAGGGCCACGACGGCCGCGCCGTCGCCGAACATGCTGCCGCGCGCGCCGGCGTCGAAGGTGCGCACGTGCCCGTCCGGCGAGGCCATGCCGCCGGCCTCGAAGCGGTGGCCGACCTTCTCCGGCACGTGCACCGAGGACCCGCCGGCCAGCGCGATCTCGCATTCGCCGTTGCGCAGTGCCTGTACGGCCATGTGCGTGGCGACCAGCGAGGTGGAGCAGAAGGTCTGCACCGCGATACTCGGCCCGTACAGGTCCAGCAGATAGGAGACGGTGGTGGTGAGCGCGTCCTTGTCGTTGCCCATCAGCACCTCGTAGACGCTGAACTCCGGGTCGGCGAGGATCTCGGGGTGCCGCATCAGGTAGGTGCTGATGTTGGATCCGCCGTAGACGCCGACGCGGCTGCGGCCTTCGGGAGCCGCGTATCCGGCCTGCTCCAGCGCCTCCCAGCAGACTTCGAGGAACAGCCGCTGCTGCGGGTCGGTCAGGGCCGCCATGCGGGGGCTCATCCCGAAGAAGGACGCGTCGAAGCCGCGCACATCCGGCAGGACCGGACGGGCCCGCACGTACGCCGGATCCGCCAGTTCCTCGGGCGTGACGCCGGAGGCCAGCAGCTCCTCGTCGGTGAAGAAGCTGATGGTCTCGACGCCGCCGCGCACGTTGGTCCAGAACTGCTCGACATCCGAGGCGCCGGGGAAGCGCCCGGCCATGCCGATGACCGCGATGCGGCGGTCGTCGTCGGAGGCGACGAGGCCGGCCGATCCGGTGCCGCCGGCCGCGGCCGGCCGTTCCGCGCGGCGCGCCGCGACCGAGGCCGCTTCCTTGTCGGTCGCGCCCTCGCCGTCGAGGATCGCCGCCAGGCCCCGCACGGTCGGCGCCTCGAACAGCGTGACCGCCGGGATCGCGACCCCGAACCGCTTCTTGACCAGCGCCAGCATCTGCAGCGCCAGCAGCGAGTTGCCGCCGAGGTCGAAGAACGCGTCCTTGACGCCGACCGGCTCCACGCCGAGCAGATGCGACCACAGCTCGGCCAGCGAACGCTCGGCGTCGGTGGACGGCGCGCTGTAGGGCTGCGGCAGGTCCGGGCGCGGGAACTTCTCGCCGCCGCCGACCACGTCCGTGATCGCCATGGCGCGCGGCAGCCGGTCGGTCAGGCCGCCGGCCGCGACCACGAGCGAGGGGCCGGGGCCGGCCAGCGTGGCGTCGAAGGCCGCCAGGGCCTGCTCGCGGGTCATGGAGTGCTTGACCATGACCGCGCCGACGTGGTGGCTCTCGATGGTCACCGACCAGGTGTCCCAGCTGGTGGAGATCCAGCGGGTCGGCGAGTCGCCGGCCAGGAAGCGCGCGTGGTTGCGCTGGCCGATCGCGGCCAGCGCCGCGTTGCCGCCGGCGTAGCAGGCGAAGGCGATGCCGCCGAGGATCGAGGAGGTGGACGAGAACAGCAGGCAGAATTCAGGAGCCTGATGCTCCGGCAGCTCGGCCAGCAGCCCGTCCAGCACCAGGGCGCCGCCGACCTTCGCGCCGAAGTGCAGCCCGACCGCCTCGTCGTCGACCGCGCGCAGGGCGCGGAAGGTGTCCGGGTGGGTGACCGCCGCCGCGTGCACGATGCCGTCCAGGCGGCCGCCGTCGGCGAAGGCATCGGTGAGGACCTCGCGCATCGCGTCGGCGTCGGTGACGTCCACGGCCGGTGTCGAGACCTCCACTCCGGCCGCGCGCAAGGCCTCCAGCCGGTCCAGCCGCTTGCCGCCCTCGGGGGCGCCGGTGCGGCTGGTCAGGATCAGCCGGCCGGCCCCGGAGGCGGCGAAGTGCTCGGCCAGGATCAGGCCGAGGTCACCGAGACCACCGGTGATCAGGTAGCTGCCGCCGCTGCGGATCCGGTGCACCGGTTCGGCCGGCGGCGCGTCGGCGGGCACGTAGTCGCGGACGTGCCGCTCGCCGTCGCGGTAGCCGACCAGGACGTCGTCGACGTCGGAGGGCCGGCCGATCTCGGCGGCCAGGGCGGCGGCGACGGTCGGGGCGTCGGCATCGGCGCCGACATCGACAGTGCCGCACTCCAGGTTCAGGTATTCGAGGTTTGCGACAACCTGGAGCACCGCCGCCGCGTGCTGCGCCGGCCGCGGCACGTCGCCGCCGACCGGCTGGCCGCCGCGGGTGGCGATCAGCATCCGGGCGCTGCCGGTGCCGTCGCTGCCCCAGGCGTCCAGCAGCCGGGCCAGCGGCTGGATGACGTCGCGGCCGTCCAGATCGGCGGCGTCGCCGGCCGGCCGGTCCAGCAGCCGCAGGTCGACGACCGTGGTGCGGTCCTCGGCCGCCTCGCGGGACACGATCGCGGCGTGTTCGTCCCTGGTCAGCGCGGGGCCGCCGGACACAGAGACCACCTCGGCCCCGGCCGCGCCCAGCACCTCGCTCAGCGCCTCTGCGACGCCGTTCTCGTCGGCGACCAGCACGACCTTGCCGAGTGCTTCGGCGCCGGCCGCGATGGGCGCCGCGGACCAGCGCGGTCGCAGGACCTCGACGAGGACTTCCTCGGGCTCGGGCTTCGCCTGCGGCTTCGCGGCGGCGGATGCGGATGCCGGCGCGGGCAGTGCGGTGCGCTTCGGCGCCGCCACCGTGGTCGCGCCGGTCGGGACCTCGGTCCAGTACCGCTGCCGCTGGAAGGGATAGGTGGGCAGCGGGATCCGGCCGGGCAGCAGCGGGTCGTCGCCGCCGTCCGTGTTCCGGCCCTGATACGCCACCCAGTCCGGGTCCGCGCCGACCAGCCACAACCGGGCCAGCGCCTCGGTGAACGCCTGGTCGTCCGACCGCTTGTCGTCGGCGGCGGGCAGCGTGGCCAGGATCAGCGGCCAGCGGTCCGGCGGGCACTTCGCGCCGCGGATCATCGTGCCGAGCGACTGGCCCGGGCCGATCTCCAGAATGGCCAGCTCGGGGTCGGCCAGCAGCGCCGTGATCGCGTCGCCGAAGCGGACGGTGCGGCACATGTGCCGAGACCAGTAGGCCGGGTCGGTCGCGTCCTCGACGCCGACGCGGGCGCCGGTGACATTGGACAGGTAAGGGATCTGCGGCGCGTTCAGCGTCACGTTGGCCGCGACCCACTCGGTCAGCCGGTCCTGCAACGGCTCCAGCATCCGCGAGTGGAAGGCGTGCGTGGTGCTCAGCGCGCGGTGCGGGACCTCGGCCTCGTGCAGTTCGGCGACGAACGCCGTCATCGCCTCCAGCGGGCCCGCGACCACGGTCACCTGCGGTCCGTTGACGGCTGCGATGTCCAGACCGCGCTCGGCCAGCTTGTAGGCGGCCAGATCGGCGGGGGTCGCCGAGACCGCGGTCATGGCCCCGGCCTCGATCGCGGAGATGAGCTCGGCACGGTGCGCGACCAGCTTCAGCGCATCTTCCAACGACAGAACACCGGCCAGGCAGGCCGCGACGTACTCGCCGAGGCTGTAGCCGAGCATCAGCTTGGGCTGCACGCCCCAGGTCATGAGCGTCTTGGCGAGCGCGTACTCGACGGCGAACATCGCCGGCTGCACGATCTCGGTGCGCTCCAACAGCGCCGCGCGCGCATCGTCCCTACCGCCGCCACGGCCCAGCAGGGCGGCCAGATCCGAGCCGCCACCGCCGCCGCGCTCGCCGGTCAGCAGATCCTTCAGATCGGCTTCCGGTATCAGGGTCCGCAGATGCTCCAGGCACTCGTCGAGCAGGGCCCGGAACACCGGCTCACGCCGGTAGAGCTCCCGCACCAGGCCCGGGTACTGCTCCCCCACGCCGGAGAACAGGAACGCCACCGGACGGCCGGTGACCGCGTCGACCCGGCCGAGCAGGTCGCCCTCGCGCAGCTTGTCCTGCACGGCGGCCAGGCCGTCGGCGACCAGAGCCCGGCGATGGTCGAAGCGCTTACGGCCGACCTGCATCGTGTAGGCGACGTCGACCAGGCGGGTCTGCGGCGCGTCGGCCAGGAAGTCAGCGAGCTGATTCGCGGTCGCCTCGACGGCGGCCGGGGTGCGCGCCGACAGCGGGACCACCTGGTAGCGCCGCGCCGTTGAAGTATCAGCAGGGTTTGCGATATCTCGAACCGGCGCCTGCTGCACCACGAGGTGCACGTTCGTGCCGCCCATGCCGAGCGAGTTCAGACCGGCGAGCGCCGGGCGGCCGTCGCGGGTGCGCCACGGGGTCAGCTCGGTGTTGACGTAGAACGGGCTGTTCGCGAAGTCGATCCGCGGGTTCGGGGCGGTGTAGTGCAGGCTCGGCGGGATCACCTGGTCGGTGAGCGCCAGCGAGGTCTTGATCAGGCCGGTGACGCCGGCCGCGCGGTCCAGATGACCGACGTTGGTCTTCACCGAGCCGATCGGGCAGTACTGCTTGGCGTCGGTCTGACCGAAGGCCCGGGTCAGCGCCGTCACCTCGATCGGGTCGCCGAGCTCGGTGGCCGTGCCGTGGGCCTCGATGTAGCTGATGTCGTCGCCGGTGACCCCGGCGTCGGCCATCGCGTCCACGATCACCCGCGACTGGCCGACGACGCTCGGCGCGGTGAAGCCGACCTTGAGCGCGCCGTCGTTGTTCATCGCCGAGCCGCGGATCACCGACCAGATGTGGTCGCCGTCGCGCACCGCGTCGGACAGGCGCTTGAGCACGACCGCCGCCGCGCCGTCGCCGAACATGCTGCCGCGGGCCTCGGCGTCGAAGGTGCGCACGTGGCCGTCGGGCGACTCCATGCCGCCGGGCATGAACTCGTGCCCGATCTTGTCCGGGACGCGGACCGAGACACCGCCGGCGATCGCCATGTCGGACTCGCCGCTGCGCAGGCTCTGGATCGCCAGGTGGGTGGCCACCAGCGAGGTGGAGCAGAAGGTCTGCACCGCGACGCTGGGGCCGTAGAGGTCGAGCAGGTAGGAGACGGTGGTCGTCAGGGCGTCCTTGTCGTTGCCCATGATGACCTCGTAGACGCTGAAGTCGCCGCTGGTCATCTGCTCCGGCATGCGCATCAGGTAGCTGCTGATGTTGGCGCCGCCGTAGACGCCGACGCGGCCCCGCAGCTCCGGCACGACATAGCCGGACTGCTCCAGCGCCTCCCAGCAGACTTCCAGGAACAGCCGCTGCTGCGGGTCGGTGAGGGTGGCCATGCGCGGGTTCATGCCGAAGAACGCGGCGTCGAAGCCCGAGACGTCATCCAGGATCGGCCGGGCCCGGACGTAGGCGGGGTCGGCCAGTTCCTCCGGCGTGACACCGGAGGCTAGCAGTTCCTCGTCGCTGAAGAAGCTGATCGACTCCACACCCTCGCGGATGTTGTGCCAGAAGGCCTCCACGTTCGGCGCGCCGGGGAAGCGGCCGGCCATGCCGACGACGGCGATGAGGCGGTCGTCCTCGGTACCGGCGCGCACGATCGGGCGCTGCGTGACGACCGGGGCGGCCGTGCTCTGCGCGCTCTGTCCGCCCTCGCCGTCCAGGATCGCGGCCAGCGTCTGCACGGTCGGCGCCTCGAACAGCTGCACCGCCGGCACCGACACACCGAAGCGCTTCTTGACCAAAGCCAGCATCTGCAACGCCAGCAGCGAATTGCCGCCGAGGTCGAAGAACGCGTCGCGGGTGCCGACCGGCTCGATGCCCAGCACGTCGGACCACAGCTCGGTCAACGCACGCTCGGTCGCGGTCAACGGCGCGGTGTAGGGCTGCGCCAGCTCGGGGCGCGGGAAGCGCTCACCGGTGCCGATCGCGGCATCCAGGAGCGCGGCGGCGCGCGGCAGCCGGTCGCCGAGGCCGCCGGCCACCACGGCGGTGGCCGCGCGCGGCTTGGCCAGCAGCGCGTCGAGGGCGGCGAAGGCCTGCTCGGTGCTCATGGAGTGGGCGGCCATGCCGGCGCCGAAGCCGGACTGGAGGCGCTCCAGGGTGATCGACCAGGTGTCCCAGGCGGCGGCGAGCCAACGGGTACCGGACGTGTCGCCGAGTTCTGCGACAGCGGTCAGGGCGGCGTTGGCGGCGGCGTAGGAACCGAAGGTGATACCGCCGAGCAGCGAGGAGGTCGAGGAGAACAGCAGGCAGAAGTCAGGAGCCTGGTTCTCCGGCAACTCGGCCAAGACCGCGCGAAGCACCAGCGCGCCCCCGACCTTGGCACCGAAGTGCGTGGCGACCGTCTCGGCGTCCAGGTCGCGCAGGGCCCGGAAGGTGTCAGGGCTCGTTGTCGCGGCCGCGTGGATGACACCGTCGACCCGACCAAGCTCGGCGAACAGCACCCGAACCGCAGCGGCATCGGTCACATCGAGCTGCGGAGTCAGGACCTCCACACCCCGATCGGTCAGCCGGCGCACACCGTCGGAGCGACGGTCCCCGGTGCCTGCCGGAATGCCGCCGCGGCTGGCCAGCACCAGGCGCGACGCGCCGGAAGCCGCCAGATGACCGGCGACCAGCAGACCTACATCGCCGAGTCCACCGGTGATCAGGTAGGTGCCGCCGGAGCGGACCGGCACCGGCTCGCCGCCGGGCAGGCCCGACACGTGCTCGCGGATGTGGCGGCGGCCGTCGCGGTAGGCGACCAGGACATCCTCGCCGGAGCCGGCCGCTTCCGAAGCCAGGAACCGCGCCGATTCCTCATGCCCATCAAGGTCTGTATTCGAAACGAGATCTACGGCGCGGCAGTCGAGGTTCAGGTACTCCTGGTTCGCGACAGCCGGCATCGCGACGAGCGCCGCCTGCGCGGTGTTCGGGATTTCGCCATCAGCGACGACCTGGCCGCCGGCAGTCGCGATGAGGTAGCGCGTGGTGCCGTTGGTGCTGCCCCACGCGTCAAGCGCCGTAGCCAGCTGCGGGATCAGGGCGTCGGGTCCAGCGCTGGAATTGAGAGCGCGCAGGTCGATGACCGTGGTGGAGCCCGTTCCCGCCGAAGCGGTGCCGAAATCGGCGCCGAGACCGGCGAGCCCCACCTCCGCACCGTCGGCGCGTAGCTGGGCCGCGATCCCTTCGGCGAGCTCTGATTCGCCCAGGACCACATACCGGTCCGGCGTCGCGGCCGTCCCGGACAGCTCCGCCGTCGTCCAGCGCGGGCTGAGCAGCTGGACGTGCTCGGCGTCGGCGACCGGCCCGGTCAGCTGCGCGGCCGACTTGGCCTTCACCGCGGCGCGGCCGCCGGCCGGGGCGTCGATCCAGTACCGCTGGCGCTGGAACCGGTACGTCGGCAGGCTGACGCGGCGCGCCGCCGGGTGCTCGTCGCGGTAGCCGGACCAGTCGACCGGCACGCCGGTCAGCCACAGCCGCCCGACCGCCTCGGCCAGCACCGTGGCGCCGGAGCGCGGGTCGGCGCGGCCCGGCAGCGTCGGGACGATCAGCGGCCAGCGCTCCGGCGAGCAGGCGCGGTGTGCGCGGGCCATGGTGCCCAGCGACGGCCCGGGCCCGAGCTCCAGCAGCGCCGGGTCGCCGGCGGCCAGCAGCTCGGCGAGCATCGCGTCGAACTGGACCGGCGCGCACATGTGCTCGGCCCAGTAACCGGGGTCGGCAACCTGCTCGGCGGTGACCGCGGTGCCGGTGACGTTCGACAAGTAAGGAGTCTGCGGCGCGTGGGTGGTGATGTTCGCCGCGACCCACGCGGTCAGTTCCTCCTTGATGCCCGCGAGCATCGAGGAGTGGAAGGCGTGGGTGGTGGTCAGCACGCGGACCGGGATGGCGTCGGGCTCCAGCAGCGCGGTCAGGGCCGCGACCGCTGCGGCGGTGCCAGCGACCACGGTGAGGTCGGGGCCGTTGACGGCGGCGACGTCGAGCTCTGCGATAGCGGCGCGTTCGATGCGCGCGGCCACGTCGGCGGCGGCCAGCGGCACGGCGGCCATCGCGCCGTGCGGCTGGGCGTCGATCAGCTGCGCGCGGTGCGCGACCAGCGCGAGGGCGTCGGGCAGCGACAGCACGCCGGACAGCGCGGCGGCGACGTACTCGCCGAGGCTGTAGCCGACGATCACGCCGGGCCGGATGCCCCAGGACTCCAGCAGCTTCGCGAGGGCGTATTCGACGGCGAACAGCGCCGGCTGCAACACCGCGGTCGCCTGGCCTTCGGTGCTCTCCGTCTCGGCGCCACGGCCGAGCAGCCGTCCCAGATCGCCGCCATTGTCGGTGTCGCGCGGACGCAGCATGTCGGCCAGCACGTCGCGGCCGAGCTTGTCCTGGAGCACCGCACGGCACTCGTCCAGCACCTCGCGGAAGACCGGCTCGGTGCGGTACAGGTCCTCGGCCAGACCCGGGTACTGCTCGCCGGTGCCGGCGATCAGGAAGGCGACCTCGCGGTCGGAGCGACCGTCGGTGCGAGTCAGGACGCTGTTGTCGCGCAACGACACCGCCAGCTCGGCGGTGGTCGAGCCGACGGCGATGCGCCGGTGCTCGAAGACCTTGCGGCCGGTCTGCAGGGTGTTGGCGATGTCGGTGAGGGCGTCGTCGGTGTCCTGCAGGTGCTCGGCGAGCTTCCCGGTCATCGCGTCGGCGGCTTCGGCCGAGCGCGCGGACCAGATGAGCACTTCGGGACGCGTTTCGGTCGCGTCCGCCCCAGCGCGCGCCGGCAACGGCGCTTCCTGCAGCACGACGTGCGCGTTGGTGCCGCCGATGCCGAACGCGCTGACGCCGACCCGGCGCACCGTGTCGGGCGTGCGCGGCCACGGGGTCAGCTCCGTGACCACCTCCAGCTCGGCACCGCCGGCGCCGAGCTGCGGGTTGGGGTCGGTGAAGTTGCGAGTCGGCGGGATCTCGCCGCGGTGCAGGACCAGCGCGGCCTTGATCAGGTTGGTGACGCCGGCGGCCCGATCCAGGTGGCCCAGGTTGGACTTCACCGAGCCGACGCGGACCGAGGCGCCGTCGAAGACCTGCTGGAGCGCGGCCAGTTCGGCGGCGTCGCCGAGCGCGGTGCCGGTGCCGTGCGCCTCGACGTAGCCGACGTCGCAGGGTTCGAGACCGGCGGCGGCCAGCGCCTCGGCGATCACGGCGGCCTGGCCCTGCACGCCGGGCGCGGTGAAGCCGACCTTGCGGCCGCCGTCGTTGTTGACCGCCCAGCCGCGGATCACGGCGTAGACGCGGTCGCCGTCGGCCAGCGCGTCCTCCAGGCGGCGCAGCGCGACCACGCCGACGCCGTTGCCGATCGGGCTGCCCAGGCCCGCGGCGTCGAAGGCCCGGCACTCGCCGTCCGGCGGGGTGATGCCGCCGGGCTGGTACAGGTAGCCGACGCGGTGCGGCACGGACAGCGCGACGCCGCCGGCCAGCACCATGTCGGCCTCGAAGTTGGCCAGCGCGGTGGCGGCGGCGCAGACCGCGACCAGAGAAGTGGAGCAGTAGCTCTGGACGGTGTAGCTGGGGCCGGTCAGGCCGAGCGCGTGCGCGACCCGGGTGGTCAGCGAGTCGCGGTCGTTGGCCAGGCCCACGGCCATCTCGCCGAGCGACTGGCCGATGCCGGCCGGCTCCAGGTTGTTGGTCAGGTACGAGCTCCAGGCGCAGCCGGCGATGACGCCGATCAGGCCCTCGAAGCGCGCCGGGTCGCAGGCCGCGTCCTCCAGCGCTTCCCAACAGTGTTCGAGGAACAGCCGGTGCTGCGGGTCCAGGATCTGCGCCTCCTTCGGGTTCACCCCGAAGAAGCCGGCGTCGAACTGCTCGACGCCGTCCACCACCGGCGCGGCCTTCACGTAGGCGGGGTCGGCGAGCAGGTCCTCGGCGACCCCGGCGGCACGCAGCTCGGCATCGGTGAAGCGGGTCAGACCCGAGGCCCCGGCCCGGATCCCGGACCACAGCGCGCCGACGTCGGCGGCCCCCGGGAACCGCCCGGCCATCCCGACGATCGCGATGTCGGTGCCGGAGGGGCTGTCGGTCTGGTCGGACTCGGAAGTCTCCATGAGACGGTCGTTCACAGTCAGTCCCCTTAGTCGGTTCCCGTACGGGCCCGGCGGCGGCGATGCCCCCGGGCCGAGGATGTGGCGATCAGGTCCCGCGCGGCGGCCTTGCCGCCGACGGGGTCCAGCGCGGCGGAGAAGGCCGCGACGGTCGGATGCTCGAACAGCAGGGCCGGCGCGATCGCCAGGCCCAGCTCCTTCTCGACGGCCAGCACCATGGCCATCCCGACCAGCGAGTTCCCCCCGAGGTCGAAGAACGGGTCGTGCACTCCCACGCGCTCGATGCCCAGGTACGCCTGCCAGATCTCGGCCACGGCGCCCTCGCGCGCGGTACGCGGCGCGACGTACTCGGTCCGCAGCTGCGGACGCGGAAAGCGCTCGGTCGCGGGCGCGACGGAGCTGGCGTCCACCAGCGAGTCCAGGTCGACCATCGCGGCCCACTCCCGGCGCGAGTCCTCCAGCCGCTGCCGGACGGCGACGACGCTGCCGGTCCCGGCAGCGCTGAGCAGGATGCGGTCCAGCAGCGCGCAGCCGGCATCGTCGCTGAAGCCGTAGTGGCGGCGGTAGGCGGCGGCGCGCTCGGCGAGGCCGCTGGCGGGGGCGGCGGACTGCCAGGCGTCGTGGAGCCAGGGGCCCCAGGCGACGGAGACGACTTTGGTGGTGGGGGCGTCGGCCGCCAGCGCGGCGGCGTAGGCGTCGAGGACGGTATTGGCGGCGCAGTAGTCGCCCTCGCCGATACCGCCGAAGACGGTGACCGCCGAGGAGTAGAGGACGAGCAGTTCGGGACGCTCTCCCTCCGGCGTGGCCGGACCGACGAGCTCGGCCAACGGGCCCATCGCGAGGATCTTGGGGGCCAGGACGGTCTCGGCGTCGGCGACGGCGCGGCGCTGCGCCATACCGCCGGCGGGAAGGCCGGCGGCGTGGATGACGCCGGTGAGGGCACCGAAGTGGCGGCGGGTCTCGGACAGAGCGGCGCGCAGAGCGTCGGGGACGCCGGCGTCGGCAGCGAGGAGGAGGACCTCGGCACCGGCGGCTTCGAGGGCTGCGATGCCGGGGGTGGCGGGGTCGGGGCGGGTGCGGCCGACGAGGGCGAGTTTGCGGACGCCGGCGGCCACGAGGTGGTGGGCGAGGGTGAGGCCGAGGCCTCGGGTGCCGCCGGTGATGAGATAGGTGCCTTCGGGGCGCCAAGCAGCCCTGGGCTCAACCGACTCATTGGAGACTGGCAGCTCGGCCCAATCCTGAATCCAGCGGCGGCCTCGACGTCGGGCGGCCAGACCCGGTTCGGCATCCTGCGTCAAGAGTTCGGCGACCAGATCCGCCGTGCCGGTGGTCTCATCGAGGTCGACGCCGCGCCAGGTCAGGGCCTTGATTTCGTGGTGAACCACCCGTCCGAGCCCGTGCACCGCCGCCTGGTGTGGCGCGACCGCATCGCCGCCGTGCACGTCCAGCGCGCCCCGGCTGACCGTCAGCAGGCGGACCGGTCGCGTCCCCGGCAGCGCCTGAACCGTCAGCAGCAGGCTGTCGAAGCCGAGCTCGATCGAGCGCCGCAGTCCGGCATCGTCGGTGGCCGCCGCCCGGGTGCTCCAGGCGTGGACCACGTGCACAGGTCCATCGCCCGGCAGCCCGGCGAAGATTTCTCGGTAGTGCTCGGGCTTCGCGATGTCGATCGTCAGCCGCCGCCCCTCGCGCTTCAGCTCCGCGCCCGGGACCACCTCGACCACCGGCACTCCCGCCGCCTCGGCGAAGTCCGCGAGGCCTTCGTCGCCAGCGAAGACCACCAGCGGGCCGTCCAGCGGAAGTCCGTTCGGCGCCGCGCCGCTGACGTCACGCCGCCAGGCCGGCACGTACGCCAGCTCCGCCGGCCGCGACCGCCGCGGCCGGTCGGCGGGCGCATCAGGGTTCTGTTCCGGCCAGAAAGCCGTGCGCTGGAACGGATACGGCGGCAGGCTGACCGTGCGTCCGCCCGCGGGCCACACCACCGGCAGGCCCTGCTCCCACAGCCGGGCCCGCGTCCCGGCCATGTGGAGCCGCACCTCCGGCGCACCGGCGGCGCCGGTCCACGCGGCGGGCAGTGTCCCGACCACCGCCGCGCCGCCGGCCCCGGTGAGGTTCTGGCGCACCAGGCCGCCAAGCGTGTTACCGGCGCCGAGTTCGACAAAGACGTCGACACCCTGCTCCACGCAGTACCGCACACTGTCGGCGAACCGGATCGGGCTGACCAGGTGGTCGCCCCAGTAGTCGCCCGACGCCGCCTGCTCGGCGGTCAGCGCGGTCCCGGTGGTGTTCGACACGATCGTGGTCACCGGGACGGCGCGCGGCACCGAATCCAGCAATGCGGCCAGCTTGTCGCGCACCGGGGCCAGCAGCGAGGAGTGGAACGCGTGCTCACTCCGCAGCGGACGGCACGCCACCCCCGCCCCGCGCAACGCCTCGGCGAGCACCTCGACCTGGTCCTCGGTCCCGCTGACCACGGTCATCGTCGGCCCGGTCAGCGCGGCCACGTCGACCCGCGCCCCGCTGTCGGCCAGAGCGGTCCGCACGCGCGTCTCGTCGGCGGCCACCGCCAGCATCCGGCCGGCCCGCGCCGTCGCGATCAGGCGCGCACGCTCGACCACCACATGCAGCGTGTCCTCGAGGGTCAGCACCCCGGCCAGGCACGCCGCGACGTACTCGCCGAGGCTGTATCCGACCAGCACGTCCGGCCGCACGCCCCAGTCCTGGAGCAGCTTCGCTAGCGCGTATTCGACGGCGAACAGGTAGGGGTGCGAGAGCTCGGCGTGTGCGAGCGGGTCGGGGGCCTCGGCATCGGCATCGGCATCGGTGGCACGGCCGAGCAGCGCAGCCAGGTCGTTGGACGCGGCGGCCGAGGAAGCCTCGGAGAACATCAGCGGGCGAAGATCGACCCCGCAGCGCTCCTCGGCGATGGCAAGGCACTCATCAATCGCAGCGGCGTAGACGGGCTCTGATTCATAGAGGTCGCGACCGAGTCCCGCGTACTGATCTCCGGTACCGGGCAGCAGGAAAGCGACCTTGGGCCGACGCTTGGATTCGACGCCGACAGTGAGAGCCGACAGCTGCCGGATCGCGTCCTCGCGATCCAGCGCGACGATCCCGCTCCGGTGATCGAGCCCGGCCCGGCCGTGCTGCAAAGTGTGCGCCACATCGGCCAGCTCCAGGTCCGGCCGTTCAGCGAGAAACGCCGCCAGACCACCAGCACGCTCGGCCAAGGCAGCCGCACTCGCCGCCGACATCGGCAGGGTCACCACACCCTGACTGGTTGCGCGCGCCGGCAGCGGGTCCGCAGGTCGACCGTCAGCCCCCTGACCGTCCGCCTCCCCCGCCGCCGGCGCCGTCTCCACCACCACGTGGGCGTTCGTCCCGGACCAGCCGAACGAACTCACCCCGGCCACCACCCGCCCCTCGGGCAGTGCCACGGCCGCGGCCAGCGGCCGCACCGTTCCGTCCCCCGGGATGGCGTCCGAGGGATCGTCCATGTTGCGGTTCGCGGGTGCGGTGCCGTTCTCCAGCACCAGCACCGTCTTGATCAGTCCGGCGACACCCGCCGCCGACTGCGTGTGGCCGATGTTCGTCTTCACCGCGCCGACCAGCAGCGGCTGCTCGGCGTCGCGCGAGGCCGCGAACACGTCGTGCAGCGCCGACAGCTCGATCGCGTCGCCGAGCTTCGTGCCGGAGCCGTGTGCCTCCACGTAGGCCACCTCGGCCGGGGCGACGCCGGCCGCCGCCTGCGCGCGCCGGATCACGTCGACCTGCGCGCCCCGGTTCGGCGCTGTCAGACCATTGCTACGCCCGTCCTGGTTGACCGCCGAACCGCGCAGGACGGCGCGGATCCGGCGGCCGTTGGCCAGCGCCGTGGACAGCCGTTCCAGGACGACCAGGCCGCCGCCTTCGCCGAGCACGTAGCCGTCGGCGGAGGCGTCGAACGTCTTGCAGCGTCCGTCCACCGCGAGCATCGAGGTGGCGCAGCCCTGCACGAAGGTGTCGGGTCGGATCACCAGGTACGCGCCGGCGGCGACCGCCGTGTCGCACTCGCCGCGGCGCAGCGCCTCGCTGGCCAGGTGTACGCCGACCAGCGAGGAGGAGCACGCCGTGTCGATGGTCAGCGTCGGGCCGCGCAGGTCGTACTGGTAGGCCAGCCGCCCGGCCGCGACGGAGGTCGAAACCCCTTGCCCGAACAGCGGATCGGCGGCGACCGCGGGCCCGGTCCGCTCCATCTCCAGCCGGCCGTACTGCACGGTGTCCATCAGCCCGACCATCACCCCGGTCCGGCTCCCGGCCAGGGCCGCCGGGGTGGTCCCGGCGTCCTCCAGCCCTTCCCACATCAGCTCCATCAGCAGGCGCTGCTGCGGGTCCATCCGGAACGCCTCCTGCGGAGACAGCCCGAAGAAGCCGGCGTCGAAGCCCGCGATGTCGTCCAGGAAGGCGCCCTGCTTGGTGTAGACGCCGCCGACCGTGCTGCGGTCGGGGTCGTAGTACTCCTCGATGTCCCAGCGCGCCTCCGGCACGTCCGAAACGGTGTCCCGGCCCTGGCTGAGCAGGGACCAGAAATCGTCGGGCGTCCGCACGCCGCCGGGATACCGGCAGGCCATCCCGATCACGGCGATCGGCTCGTGCCGATCGCCGTCCGCCTCGGCCAGGCGGCGGCGCGCCTCGGCGAGGTCGACGGTGACGCGCTTGAGATAGGCGCGCAGTCTGTCCTCGGTCACGGTGCTGGGGCCTTTCCGATCGCGGGCAAGGAAGTCGGGGCGGGCAGGGGATTCCGGGCGCGCAGGGGATTCGGGGCGGGCAGGGGATTCCGGTCGGCGGCGGCCATCACAGCTGGCTGTCGATGAAGGCGAAGAGCTCGTCGTCCGAGGCCGCGTCCATCGCGATCTTGTCCGGGGCGGCCTCGCCGCCCTCGGCGCCGGATCCGAGCCGGTTCAGCGCGCTGTGCAGGATGGCGGTCACCTTGGCGCGCATCGCGTCGTCGTGACCGACCAGCGAGCGCTGCACCTCGTCCAGGGCCGCGCGCAGGGTGTCGTCGGGCGACGGCGCGGCCGGGGCGAGCTTGCCGTGCAGGAAGTCGGCCAGGGCGTTGACCGTCGGGTGGTCGAACGCCAGCGTCGCCGGCAGCCGCAGCCCGGTGGCGCCGCCGAGGCGGTTGCGCAGCTCGACCGCGGTCATCGAGTCGAAGCCGAGTTCGCTGAACGGCCGGTCCGGGTCCACGGCCTGCGGTCCGGGCGCGGCCAGCACCGCGGCCACGTGCGAGCGGGCCAGATCGGCCAGGAACTGCCGCCCCTCCTCCGCGCCCATCCCGGCCAGCCGCGCGGTGAGCCCGCCGGCCGCCGCCGAGGGACCCGCCGCCGCGGCCCGACGACTCGCGGGCACCAGAGCCCGAAGCACAGCGGGCAGGACGCCGTCGGCCTGGCTCGCGCGGAGCCCGGCGGCGTTCCACACCGCGGCCACGGCCAGCGGATCGGCCGCCGACAGCGCCGCGTCAAACAACTCAAGACCCTGATCGCCGGTCAGCGGCGCCACCCCGGAGCGGGCCAGCCGGGCCAGTTCGGCCTCGGTCAGCTCGCCGGTCATCCCGGTCGCCGTGCCCCACAGGCCCCAGGCCACCGACACGGCCGGGAGCGCGACGGCGCGGCGCTGCGCGGCCAGGGCGTCCAGGACCACGTTGGCCGCCGCGTAGTTCGCCTGCCCCGCATTGCCGAGCACACCGGCCAAGGAGGAGAACAGGACGAACGCCTGGACCGGCAAGTCGGCGGTGAGCTCGTGCAGGTTCCACGCCGCGTCCACCTTCGGACGGAAGACACGGTCCACGCCTTCGGCCTTCAGGGCTTCCAGCCGCGCGTCGTCCAGGACGCCCGCGGCGTGCACGACGCCGGTCAGCGGCGCCTCGGCCGGGATCGCGGCCAGGACGGCGGCCAGCGCCTCGCGGTCGGCGGCATCGCAGGCCACGATCTCGGCCTCGGCGCCGGCCGCCGCCAGCCGCTCAACCAGTTCCGCCGCGCCGGGGGCCTCCAGGCCGCGCCGCGAGGTGAGGATCAGGCGGCGGACCCCGTGCCTGGACACCAGGTGCTCGGCGACCAGGGCGCCGAGACCGCCGGTGCCGCCAGTGATCAGGACACTGCCAGAGCCGAAGGCATGCTCGACAGCGGTCTCGGAAGTCCGGGGCGCCACGCGCGGCACCAGCAGCTCGCCGTCGCGCACCGCGATCTGCGGCTCGTCGGCGGCGATCGCGGCGGCGAGCAGACCCCAGCCGGAGAAGCCCTGCGGGACGTCGGCCAGGACGAATCGGCCCGGGTGCTCGGACTGCGCGGCGCGGACCAGGCCCCACACCGCACTGCCAGCGATGTCAGCGGCCTGCGGTCCGACCGCCTCGGAAGTGACGACGACCAGCCGGGTGTCGGCGAACAGCTCGTTCTCGCTGCGCGTCAGCCAATCGCGCAGGATGTCGAGGGCGTGCAGGGTGTGGGCCCGGGCGGCATCGGGAAGCGTCCGGCCGCCCCCGGCGATGCGCACGGCCACGAAGTCCGGTGCCTCGGTCGCGCCGTCCAGCTCGGCCAGGTCGTCCACCACGCGCCAGCCGAGGCTGTCGTCGGCGCTGACCGCCAGCGGCGTCCAGTCCACCCCCGACAGCGCCACCCGGTTCTCAGACCGGGTCCGCAGCGCCTCGGCCGCGATCTTGCGCACCCGCAGCGACTTCACGGCGAACACCGGCCGGCCCTCGGGGTCGGCCGCCGCGATCTCGATGTCGTCGCCGGCGACCGTGAGCCGTACCCGCAGCGCGGACGCCCCGGCGGCGTACAGACGCACGTCACGGAAGATGAACGGGAGCATCAGCTCACTGAATCCGCCAGTCAGCGGCACCGGCTGCAAGGCGGAGTCCAGCACCGCCGGGTGGATGCCGAAGCCGGAGACGTCCAGCTCCTCCGGTGCGGCAAGCTCGGCGAAGATCTCGTCGCCCTGCCGCCACACCGCGGTCACACCGGCGAACGCGGGCCCGTATTCGTAGCCCGCCGAGACGAGATCGGTGTAGCGCTGCGCGACATCCATGCCCGAACCGGACGCGGACGGCGGCCACTGCGCGGCCCACGTCCAGCCGCCGACCGCCGCGATGCCGCTCCCGACCGAGCCGACGGCGCACCGCTCCCACTCCGAACCGGACAGCGCGTATATACCGACACTGCGATGCCCATCGGCGTCTGCGGTGCCGACCACCACCTGCAGATCCACACCCCCCGAATCGGGCAGGATCAGCGGGTTCTCCAGGGTCAGCTCCTCCAGATGCCCGCAGCCCGCCGCGGCAGCCGCTTCCAGGGCGAGCTCGACGAAACCGGCGCCCGGGAACAACGCCGCGCCCTCGACCACGTGGTCGTTCAGCCACGGAGCCGCGGTGCGCGAGAGCCGTCCGGTCAAGAGCAGGCCGCCGTCGGCCAGGGAGACCACCGACGTGAACAACGGATGCGCGGAGGCGCTCATGCCGGCGCCGGACGCGGCCCGCTCCGTGCTCTCGATCCAGTAACGCTGGCGGTCGAAGGCGTAGGTCGGCAGATCGACCCGGCGCCGCACCGGCCCCAGCAGATCGGTCCACGCCACCGGCGCGCCAAGCACGTAGGCCCCGGCGGCGGCGAGCAGGAAGCGCTGCCAGCCGCCTTCGTCGCGGCGCAGCGAACCGGTCGCCGCGCCGGCCGCGCCGGCGTCCTCCAGGATGTCGGCGATGTCGCCGACCAGCACCGGATGCGGGCTGGCCTCGACGAACAGCGGCGTCCCGAAGTCCTTGAAGGCCGCGACGGCGTCGCGGAAGCGGACCGGGTTGCTCAGGTTCTCGTACCAGTACGCGGCGTCCAGGCGCGCGGTGTCGATGAACTCCGCGAACAGCGAGGAGCACATCGCGATGTCCGTGGACACCGGCGCGGTTCCGGCGAGCACTGTCAGAAGTTCGTCGTGCAGAGCCTCGACGTGCGGGGTGTGCGAGGCGTAGTCCACGCCGACCCGGCGGGTGCGGATGCTCTCGCCGCAGGCCTCGACGAACTCGTCCAGCGCGTCCGGGTCGCCGGCGACCACGCCGCTGGCCGGACCGGCGTACACGGCCAGCCACAGGCGGCCGTCGAACGCCTCCAGACGCTTGACGATCTCCTCCGGCGGCAGCGCGACGGCGAGCATCCCGCCGGTCCCGCTGAGCCGCAGCAGCGAACGGCTGCGCAGCGCCACGACGCGCGCCGCGTCCTCCAGCGACAGCGCGCCGCAGACCGCGGCGGCCGCGATCTCGCCCTGCGAATGCCCGATCACCGCGGCCGGCTCCACGCCGATCGACCGCCACAGCCCGGCCAGCGACACCATCACGGCGAACAGCGCGGGCTGGATGACTTCGGTGCCGTCCAGTGTCTGGGCGCCTTCGGCGCCGCGCAGCACGTCCACCACCGACCAGCCGGTGTGCGGGGCCAGCGCGGTGTCGCAGCGCGTCATCCAGTCCTCGAAGACCGGGTTCGCGGCCATCAGTTCCACGGCCATGCCGGCCCACTGCGAGCCCTGGCCGGGGAAGGTGAACACCGGGCGGACGTCGGCGGCGGCCAGCCCGACGGCCAGCGCCGGGTGCGGGGCGCCGTCGGCGAGCGCCGCGAGCGCGGCGGTCAGCTCTTCGCGGTCGGCGGCGACCACGACGGCGCGGTGTTCCAGGGTGGTGCGGCGGGCCAGGGCCGGGCCGGCGGCGGCCAGGTCGGTGGCGTCGGCGGCGCGGGAGAAGACTTCCAGGCGTCCGGCTTGGGCGCGCAACGACTTCTCGGTGCGGGCCGACAGGACCCAGACATACGGGTCCTGCTTCTCGACGGTCGCCGTCCCGGTCTCAGGGTCGGCGTTCGCCTCCGCCGGTTCGGCGTCGCTGGGCTGCGGGGCCTGCTCGATGATGACGTGCGCGTTGGTGCCGCTGATGCCGAAGCCGGACACCGCCGCGCGCACCGGCCGGTCCACGGCCGGCCAGGGCCGGGCCGCGTCCAGCAGCCGCACCGCGCCGCTGTCCCAGTCGATCTGCGAGGAGGGGTTCTCGGCGAACAGCGACGGCGGCAGTTCGCCGTGCCGCATCGCCATGACCATCTTGATGATGCCGGCGACCCCGGCGGCGGCCTGGGTGTGGCCGAAGTTGGCCTTGGCCGAGCCGAGCAGCAGCGGTTCGCCGTCGCCGCGGTTCTGGCCGTAGGTGGCCAGCAGGGCGCGGGCCTCGATCGGGTCGCCGAGCGGAGTGCCGGTGCCGTGCGCCTCGACGACGTCGACGTCGCGGGCGTCCAGGCGGGCATCGGCCAGCGCCTCCCAGATCAGGCGCTCCTGGGCCGGGCCGCTCGGGGCGGTGAGGCCGTTGCTGCGGCCGTCCTGGTTGACCGCCGAGCCGCGGATGACGGCCAGGATGGCGTGGCCGTTGCGCTCGGCGTCGGACAGCCGCTCCAGGATCAGGACACCGACGCCCTCGGCCCACGCCGCACCGGTGGCGCCCTCGGCGAACGGCTTGCAGCGGCCGTCGGGGGCCAGCGCGCCCTGGCGGCTGAACTCGACGAAGGAGTCCGGCGTGGCCATCACGGTGGCGCCGCCGGCCAGCGCCATCGTGCACTCGCGATTGCGCAGCGCCTGCGCGGCCAAGTGGACGGCGACCAGCGAGGAGGAGCAGGCGGTGTCCAGACTGACGGCGGGGCCGTGCAGGCCGAGGGTGTAGGAGATGCGGCCGGCCAGCACGCTGGGCAGCGCGGAGGTGAACAGCGACGCCTCGACTTCCTGCGGCACCGCGCCGAGGAAGCGGGTGCAGTAGAAGTCGAACATGACCCCGGCGAACACGCCGGTCCGCGAACCCCGCAGCGCCATCGGGTCGATCCCGGCGCGCTCGCAGGCCTCCCAGACCGTCTCCAGCATCAGCCGCTGCTGCGGGTCACTGGTCAGCGCGGCGCCGGGGCTCATGCCGAACAGGCCGGCGTCGAAGTCGGCGGCGTCGTAGAGGAAGCCGCCATTGCGGGTGTAGGACTTGCCGAAGGCGTCGCGGTCGGGATCGTAGAGCCCTTCGACGTCCCAGCCCCGGTCGGCCGGGAACTCGCCGATCGCGTGCCGGCCGGTGGAGACGACGTCCCACAGGTCCTCGGGCCCGGCGACTCCGCCGGGGTAGCGGCAGCCCATGCCGATGATCGCGATCGGCTCGTGCCGCGCGCGCTCGGCGTCGACTCGCTGCTGCTCGGTCTCCGCGAGCCGCCGACGGGTGTCGGTGAGGTCGCGCGTGACCCGCTTCAGGTAGTTGCGGAGCTCTTCCTCTGTGGCCATGTGACCGGACCTTTCGAAGGCTGCGGATGCTTAGAGTTCGTTGTCGATGAAGGCGAAGATCTCTTCATCGCTGGCGTCGTTGATGCGCTGTTCGACGCTGTCGGTGCCCGGGCCGGCGATGAGGCGCGTCAGCGTGGCGCTGACCAGCTCGGTGAGCGCCGGATCGGGCTCGGGCTGCGCGAGCAGAAGCGCCTCGACACCGGCGAGTGCGGTACGCAGTGCGTGGTGCGGATCGGGCGCGGCCGGCGCGAGCTCGGTGAGCAGGTGCGCACCGACGGCGGCGACGGTCGGATGGTCGAAGGCCAAAGCCGGCGGCAGGCTCAGGCCGGTCTCGGCCTCGAGCCGGTTGCGCAGCTCGACGGCGGTCAGCGAGTCGAAGCCGAGCTCGACGAAGGCCCGATCGGGATCGACGGACGCCGGTCCGGCGTAGCCCAGGACGGCGGCGACGTGCGAGCGGACGAGGTCGACGAGCGCCTGCGCGGCCTGCGCCTCGGGAAGCGCGGCGAGGCGGGTGCGGAGGTCGGTGGGCGAGGCGGTCGCGGTGGCGGCAGCGGCTTTGCGGCGGGCCGGAACCAGGGACTGCAGGATCGGGGGCAGGGTGCCGGATTCGGCACGGGCGCGGAGGCCGGGGAGGTGGAAGGCGGCGGCCACGAGATCAGATGTCTTGAATGCACCGGAGTCAGAGGTGACCTCAGCGAGTGCGGCGTCGAGGAGCGCCAGACCATCTGTGGTGCTGAGCGGGGCCAGGCCCGCGCGGCCGAGCCGCTCCACATCGAGCGTGCCGGTCATGCCGGTGGTGTTGTCCCACAGACCCCAGGCGACCGATATCGCCAGGAGTCCTTGGGCGCGCCGGTGGGTTGCGAGTGCGTCGAGGGCTGCGTTGGCGGCGGCGTAGTTGGCCTGGCCGGCGTTGCCGAGCACGCCCGCCAGCGAGGAGAACAGCACCAGTGGTGTGTGCGGCGCGAGCTCGTGCAGGTGCCAGGCTGCGTCGAGTTTCGGGCGGAGCACCGTGTCGATGCGGGCGGGGGTCATGGCGGCGAGGGTGGCGTCGTCGAGGGTGCCTGCCGTGTGGATGATCGCTGCCGGGTGCGGGTGGTCGGCCAGCAGTGCGGCGACGGCTTCGCGGTCGGCGACGTCGCACGCGGCGATGGTCACCTTGGCGCCGAGCTCGCGCAGCTCGGCGGCGCTCGGTGCGTCGGCGCCGCGGCGCGAGACCAGGATCAGTTCGCTGACGCCGTGCCGCTCGACCAGGCGGCGGGCGACCAGGGCGCCGAGGCCGCCGGTGCCGCCGGTGATCAGGACCGGGCCGGCCAGCGCCACCGTGGCTGCGGATCGCGTCTGCCGGACCAGGCGCGGGACCGAGACTCGGCCGTCGGCGACGCGCAGCTGCGGCTCCTCGCACGCGGCGAGCAGACCCCAATCCGCGAAGCCCTCCGGCACGTCGGCCACGACGAACCGGCCCGGATTCTCCGCCTGCGCCGCACGGACCAAGCCCCACACCGCGCCACCGGCCAACGAGCCGTCGAAGGCCCCATGCGTCAGGAACACCACGCGGCCACCGGACTCCGCAGCCTGGTGGATCGCCGCGAGCGCCGAAGAGGTGGCCTCGCGGACAGCGGTCAGAGGCTCGGCGATGGACATCGGCAGCTCTACTGCCACACAAGTAGCGTCGAAGTCGCCGCGAGCACTCGGCGTGGCGTCAATCCACTCCACGCCGTACGCCGTCGTACCAACAGCCATCGCGCCGGCCGGCACCGCGCGGACCACCACGGCGTCGATCCCGAACACCGGATTGCCCGCCGGATCCGCCACCGCGACCTGGACCTCGTCGCCGCTCACCGCGAGCCGCACCCGCAGCCCCGACGCGCCCGCACCCGAAGCCGCCAGACGCGCGCCCCGGAACAGGAACGGCACACGCGGCTCGGCCTCATCGGCGGTCAGCAGCATCGCGTGGAACGCCGCGTCCAGCAGCGCCGGATGCAGCCCGAAGCCACTCAGGTCCAGGCCCTCGGGCGCCGCGATCTCGGCGAACAGCTCGTTGTCCGCGCGCCACACCCGTGCTGCACCCCGGAACGCCGGTCCGTACTCGTACCCGAGGTCGGCCAACCGGTCGTAGCCGCTCTCGACGTCGATCTCCGACGCCCCGGCCGGCGGCCAGGAAACGGCCCATTCGCAGGACCCTGTGGAGCTGGAGGCACCGGAGCCCAGCCGTCCGCTGGCCCGCCGCGTCCACACCTCGTCGTCGGCATCGCGTGTGTACACCCGGACAACGCGTTCGGCGTCCACCGCGACCTGCACGAACAAGACCCCGGACGCCGGCAGCATGATCGGCGCCTCGAACACCAACTCCTCGACGCCCTCACACCCCGCACGCTCGGCAGCCACCAACACCGCGTCCAGCACCGCCGTACCCGGCACCAGCTCGCTCCCGGCCACCCGGTGGTCGGCCAGCCACGGCAGGTCCGCCACGGCCAGACGCCCGGTCAACACCAGCGCGCCGTCATCCCCGACCTCGACCGCCGCGCCGAGCAGCGGATGCGTCAGGGCCCGCTGGCCGACCGACTCCACCTCCGCCTCGCGCGGACGCGGCGGCAGCCAGTACCGGGTGCGGTCGAAGGCATAGAGCGGCAGGTCGAACGCCGGAACTCCGGCAACGGATCCGAGCAGAGCGGTCCATTCGACCCCGAGGCCTGCCACGCACCCCTGCGCCAACGCACCGACCAGCGCCTCGACCTCCGCACGCTTCCGATGCTGCACCGCCACTACCGGCACCCCGGCCGCGCTGGGACACCCCTGCGCGAGCCCGGCCAGCACCGCGTCCGGCCCGACCTCCACCAGCACGCCGGCGCCCTGCGCGACCAACCCGTCCACGGTCCCCTCGAACCGGACGGTCTCGCGCACCTGCCGCACCCAGTACTCGGGTTCGTCCCACCCCGGCCCGTCAGGGCCCAGATTCGTCGCGTGCGCCAACCGGGGCGCGGCGAACGCGACCCGGGCCAGCTCCCGCCGGAACGCCTCGAGCATCGGCGCCATCAGCGGCGAGTGGAACGCGTGGCTGACCGCCAGCCGCCGCGTCCGCCGCCCCGCCGCCGACCACTGCTCGGCCAGCCGCAGGCACGCCTTCTCCGCACCGGACAGCACCACCGAGACCGGACCGTTGACGGCGGCCACGGCCACCGCGTCCTCCAGCCCGTCCAGCGTCGGCGCCACCTCGTCGTACGAAGCTTCGACCGCGACCATCGCGCCGGGCTCATCAAGGCCCTGCATCAGAGCCGCGCGCACCACGACCAACCGCGCCGCGTCCGCCAAGGAGAACACTCCGGCCACGTACGCGGCCGCGAACTCCCCGATCGAGTGCCCGGCCACGAAATCCGGCGTGACACCGAAGGACTCCAGCAGCCGGAAGGCGGCGAACTCGTACGCGAACAAGGCCGGCTGCGTGTACCGCGTCTGATCGATCAGCGCGGCTTCGGGGCTGTCCGGGGCGGCGAAGACCACATCCTTCAGCCGACGGTCGAGATGCGGATCCAAGGCATCGCAGACCTCGTCGAAGGCCCGAGCGAAAGCCGGGAACGCCGCGTAGAGCTCGCGCCCCATCCCCGCACGCTGCCCGCCCTGGCCGGTGAACAGAAACGCCGCCGGCGCATGGTCCGGCGCGAGCCCGGTGACCACGTCCCGGTTCGGCCGCCCCGCCAGGTGGTCGTCGAGCGCCGCGAGCAGCGCGTCGCGGTCGTCGCCGAGCACCACGGTGCGGTGCGGGAAAAGTGTGCGCGTCGAGACCAAAGCCCGCGCGACGTCGCCGGCGTCATGAGGCTCCGCCTCGAACGCACGCAGCCGCTCGGCCTGTGCCCGCAAGGCGCCGGAGCTTCGAGCACTGATGACCCATGCCAGCGGACGCGTGTGTCCCGGCACCGGCCCCTCACCGCCCGAAGGCTCCGGCGCGTCCGCCGCATCCGGTGCCTCCTCCAGCACCACATGCGCGTTCGTCCCGCTCAGCCCGAACGCCGAGACCGCGCACCGGCGGGGGCCACCCCGCCGCGTCCACTCCTGCTCGGCGGTGACCAGGCTGAGCGCCTCCGACTCCCAGTCCACATGCGGGCTGAGCACGTCGGCGTGCAGCGTCGGCGGCAGCACCCCGTGCCGCATCGCCATGACCATCTTCAGGATCCCGGCGAGACCGGCGGCGGCCTGGGTGTGTCCGAAGATGGACTTCGAGGCTCCCAGCCACAGCGGATCGTCCGCCTTGCGTCCCCGGCCGTACGTCGCGGCCAGCGCGCTCGCCTCGATCGGATCGCCCAGCGGCGTGCCCGTGCCGTGCGCCTCGACGGCGTCCACGTCGGCGGTGTCCAGGCCCGCGTCCGCCAGCGCCGCCAGGATGACGCGCTCCTGCGCGGGGCCGTTCGGCGCGGTCATCCCGTTGCTGCGGCCGTCCTGGTTGACCGCGCTGCCCCGGATCACCGCAAGGATCCGGCGGTTGTTGCGCTGCGCGTCCGAGAGCCGTTCCAACAGCAGCACGCCGACGCCCTCGGACCACGCGGCACCGGCGGCGTCGGCGGAGAACGGCCGACATCGGCCGTCCGCGGACAGGGCGCGCTGCCGGCAGAACTCGATGAACGAATCAGTGGTCGACATCACGGTGGAGCCGCCGGCCAGCGCCAGCGAGCACTCGCCGTCGCGCAGCGCCCGCATCGCCAGGTGGACCGCGACCAGCGAGGAGGAACAGGCGGTGTCCAGCGTCAGCGCGGGGCCCTCCAGCCCGAAGGTGTAGGAGAGCCGGCCGGCCAGCACGCTCGGTGCGTTGGCCAGCAGGAACGCCCCCTCGAGCTCAGCCGGGGCGGCGTTGATGTAGCGCATCGCGTAGTCGTTGTGCATGGTCCCGGCGAAGACGCCGGTCTTGCTGCCGCGCAGCGCTCCCGGCACGATCCCGGCCCGCTCGAAGGACTCCCAGGCCGTCTCCAGGAACAGCCGGTGCTGCGGGTCGGTGGCCAGCGCGCTGCGCGGGTTCATGCCGAAGAACTCGGCGTCGAAGTCCGCGGCGTCGTGCAGGAACCCGCCGTGCCGGGTGTAGGTCCGGCCCTGCGCCTCGGGGTCGGGGTCGTAGAGCCCGTCGGTGTCCCAGCCGCGGTCCGTCGGGAAGCCGGTGATCGTGTCAGTGCCCGAACGCACCGTCTCCCACAGCCCCTCCAGGGTGCTCACCCCACCGGGGAAGCGGCAGCCCGCGCCGATGATCGCGATCGGTTCGCGGCGCGCGTTCTCGGACTCCTCCAGCCGCCGCCGGGCCTCGGTGAGGTCGACGGTGACGCGCTTGAGGTAGTCGCGGAGCTTGTCCTCGGTCGTCGCCATGCGCGTGCCCTTCCGTCAGACCCTGGGCGGTTCGGAGAACTGCCGGTCGATGTACGCGAAGATCTCCTCATCGGTGGCCTCGGCGGCCGGATCCAGGACCGCGTCGGCCGGAGCCGGCGCGGCGGCCTGCTCGCCGGAGCCGGAGCCGGTCGCCGGGCCCAGCCGGTCCAGGCCGCTGCGCAGCAGGGCGACGAGCTTGGTGCGGGTGGCCTCGTCGGTCCCCGGCAGCGCGGCCTGCATCTGTTCCAGCGCCTCGCGCAGCGCGTCCTCCGGCGCGGCCTGGGCCGGGGCGAGCTCGGTGTGCAGGAACGCGGCCAGTGCGGCGACCGTCGGATGGTCGAAGGCCATGGACGCCGGCATCCGCAGACCGGTCTCGGCGTCGACCCGGTTGCGCAGCTCGACGGCGGTCAGCGAGTCGAAGCCGAGTTCGGTGAAGGCGCGGTCGGCGTCCACGGCGTCGGCGGAGGCGTGGCCGAGGACCGCGGCGGCGTGCGCCCGGACCAGGCCGGCCAGCAGCTTGACGCCGTCAGCCTGGGACAGGCCGGCGAGGCGCGACGTCAACGTGTTCTGCGATCCGGTGACGGCACCGGCCGGAGCCGAGGCGGTAGCCGCGGTCCGGTTGGCAGCGGCGGCGGTCGGAGCCGAAACACGGCGAGCGGTGGTGCGGACCAGGCCCTCGAAGACCTCGGGGATCGCGCCGCCGCCGTCGACGCGGGCCCGCAACGCTGCCAGGTCCCAGCGGGCCGCGACGGTCAGCGACGCGTCGGAGCTCAGGGCACTGTCGAAGAACGCGAGCCCCTGATCCGTGGGCAGCGTCGCGACGCCAGTACGGGCCAGGCGGGCCAGATCGGCGTCGGTGAGAGCACCGGTCATGCCGGTGTGGTCGGCCCACAGGCCCCACACGATGGACACCGCAGGTCGGCGCTGGCGCCGGCGCGCGGCGGCAAGGGCGTCCAGGAAGGCGTTGGCCGCCGCGTAGTTGCCCTGCCCCGCGGTGCCTACGGTTCCGGCGACCGAGGAGAAGAGCACGAACAGCGCGTTCGGCGCGGTCTTTTCGGTGAGCTCGTGCAAGTGCCAGGCGCCACCTGCCTTGGCGGCCAGCGCCTCGTCGAGGTGGGCCGTGGACAGTGCGGCGACCGGGGCGTCGTCCAGGACGCCGGCGGTGTGCACGACACAGGCCAGTGGCTGGTCGGCGGGGATCGCATCCAGCAGCGCGGCGACGGCGTGGCGGGAGGAGACATCGCAGGCTGCGATGGTCACCGACGCACCGAGGGCGGTCAGCTCGGATTCCAGCTCGGCGGCGCCCGGGGCGTCGGCACCGCGCCGTGAGGCGAGGAGCAGGTGCCGCACGCCATGCGACTCGACCAGGCGGCGAGCCACGAGAGCGCCGAGGCCGCCGGTGCCGCCGGTGATGAGGACGGTCCCGGTGGTGAGATCGATCGTTGCTTCGGATGGGTCGGTGCGGACCAGGCGCGGGGTGCTCACCACGCCATCACGGACCTTCAGCTGGGTGCGACCGGTAGCCAGAGCTGCGAGGGCCAGCTTCCAGGTCCGCTCATCGGTATCGGCGACATCCACGATCGCGAAGCGCCCGGGATGCTCAGTCTGTGCCGAGCGCACCAGACCCCACAGTGGCGCGGCGGCCAGACCGTCGTCGGTCCCGTCAAGGGCGCCCGAGGTCGTGAAGACCAGCCGGCTGGCGGCGAACCGCTCGTCGGCGACCCAGCCCTGGATCAGGTCCAGGACCTGGTACAGCCCCTCGTGCACCGAGTACGGGAGATCGAAGGGATCCACGTCCGGCCGATAGGACACGAACACCGTCTCAGGGACCTGACCCGCCGTCATGTCCGGCAGCGAGGGCAGGTCGTAGCTGAGCGTCGCCTCGGCGCCGAGCCCGGCCAGCACGGCACGCAGCTCGTCGGCGGCGGCGTCGGCGCCGACAACCGCGACCCGCTGCCCGGCCAGCTCGGACTCCGACACCGTCAGCTCGTTCCACGCCACGGCGTACGAGGCCGGGCCGCTCGCGGTCTGGCGGCGCGGCATCCGGCGCAGCGTCAGCTCCTCGACGCCGAGGACCGGCTGTCCGGCGCCGTCGAAGGCGACCAGCGAGTACCGGTCGGAGCCCAGCTCGGCGACCCGGACGCTCAGCGCCTCGGCGCCCCGCGCCGCCACCCGCACCCCGGCGAACGCGAACGGCAGCAGCAGCATGTCGTCGTCGCCGACGCTGTCGCGGACCAGCGGATGCAGGACCGCGTCGAGCAGCGCCGGATGCACCATGAACCGTCCGGCATCGGCGCGGACCGCTTCAGGGAGCGCGACATCGATGAAGCGCGTGCCCTCGGCCGTGACGACGCGCGACAGGCCCTGGAATGAGGGTCCGTATTCGTAGCCGCGGTCGACGAGCCAGTCGTAGATGCCCTCGAGGTCGGTCTCGGCGGCATCGGCAGCCCGGCCCTCCCAGGACGCCGCCGGCGGCTCGGCAGCGGTATCCGTATCGGCGAGCAGGGTGGCCGTGGCGTTGCGCGTCCACTCGTCCTCGTCGCCGGCGCGCCGCGAATAGACGCCGAGGGTCCGGCGGCCGCGTTCGTCGGCGTCGCCGACCGTCAGCTGAATGTCCACCGCTTCGCCGTCGCTCAGCACCACCGGCGCCTGAAGCATCAGCTCGTCGATCCCGCCGCTGCCCGCCACGTCGGCGGCCTGAAGCGCCAGCTCCACGAAGGCCGTGCCGGGAAGCAGGACGTCGCCGTCCACGGCGTGGTCGGCGAGCCACGGCGTCGCGGCCGTCGAGAGCCGTCCGGCCAGCACCAGTCCGTCGCCCTCGGCCAGGCGCACCGTGGCGTCGATGAGCGGGTGTCCGGCCGGCGGCCGGGTCGGCGAGCCGCCGACCCAGAAACGCCGGCGTTCAAAGGGATACGTCGGCAGCACGACCTGGTGCGACGCCGTCCCCAGCACCGCGCGCCAGTCCACCGGAGCGCCCGCGACGTAGGCCTGTGCGGCCGCCAGCAGGAACCGCCGCGGACCGCCGTCGTCGCGGCGCAGAGTCCCGAACGCGTCCCCGGCCATGCCGGCCGCGCGGAGCGTGTCCTGCACGTTGCCGATCAGCACCGGGTGCGGGCTGGACTCGACGAACAGCGGCGTGCCGTCCCAGTCGGCGAACTGCCGGATGGCCTGTTCGAACTGGACGGGGTTGCGCAGGCCGAGGTACCAGTACTCGGCGGTCAGCGCGTCGGCGGTCACGAACCGGCCCTCGGCCGAGGAGCAGAACGCCACGCCGGTCGCGCGCGACTCGACACCGGCCAGCGCGGCGAGCAGATCCTCGCGCAGCGCCTCGATGTGCGGGGTGTGCGCGGCGTAGTCGATCGCCACGCGCCGGGCCCGCACATCGGCTCCGAGCGCGGCGGCGAACTCCTCGCAGGCGTCCGGATCCCCGCCGACCACGGTGCTGGCGGGGCCGCTGAGGATCGCGACCCACAGCCGGTCCTGCCACGGCTGAAGCAGCTCCCGAACCCGGTCGGCGGGCAGCGGCACGGCCAGCAGCGCGCCGGTCCCGGTCAGCTTCATCAGGGCTTTGCTGCGCAGCGCCACGATCCGCGCGGCATCGGGCAGGTCGAGCGCCCCGGCCACGCACGCGGCGGTGATCTCGCCCTGAGAATGGCCGATGACGGCGGCGGGTTCGACCCCGGCCGACCGCCAGAGCGCGGCCAGCGAGACCATGACCGCGAACAGCGCCGGCTGGATGACGTCGGAGCCTTCGAGCGCGGGCGCCCCGTCCCGGCCCGCCAGGACGTCGGCGACCGACCATCCGGTGTAGGGGGCCAGGGCGGCATCGCAGCGCTCGAAGGCGGCTCGGAAGCCGGCGTGCCAGGCCGACAGTTCGCGGGCCATCCCGGCCCACTGCGAGCCCTGGCCGGGGAAGACGAACACCGGCCGGACGTCGGCGGATGCCGTGCCCTGGACCGCTGCCGGATGCGGACGGCCCTCGGCGAGGGCGGCCAGCGCGGCGAGCAGTTCCTCGCGGTCCTGCGCGACGACCACGGCTCGGTGTTCCATCACGGTCCGCAGGGCCAGGGTCGGACCGGCTGCGGCGAGATCGGCGGCGGAGGCGTCGACGGCGAAGGTGCGCAGCCGCGTGCACTGAGCACGGAGCGCCGAGGCAGTGCGCGCGGAGAAGACCCAGACGAGCGGAATCGCTGTGGCCGTCCCGGATTCGGGAGCCGACGCGCCGGCCATGTCGGCCTCGACAAGAGCCGGCGCCCGCTCGATGATCACATGCGCGTTGGTGCCGCTGATCCCGAACGAGGACACCGCCGCGCGCGCCGTGTGCTGAGCAGGCAGCTCAACCGGCTCCGTCAGCAGCCTGATGGTCCCCGGACTCCAGTCCACATGCGCGGTCGGCTGGTCGGCGTGCAGGGTACGCGGCAGCACCCCGTGCCGCAGCGCCTCGATCATCTTGATGACGCCCGCGGCTCCGGCGGCGGCCTGGGTGTGGCCGATGTTGGTCTTCACCGATCCCAGCCACAGCGGCCGGCCGGCGTCCCGGTCCGCTCCGTACGCGGCGAGCAGCGCCTCGGCCTCGATCGGGTCACCGAGACGGGTTCCGGTGCCGTGTGCCTCGACGGCGTCCACGTCCGCGGCGGCCAGTCCGGCGTCGGCGAGCGCGGCGCGGATCACCCGCTCCTGCGCCGGGCCGCTCGGGGCGGTGAGCCCGTTGCTGCGGCCGTCCTGGTTCACCGCCGAGCCGCGCAGCACCGCGAGCACCGGGTGCCCGGCGCGCCGCGCGTCCGACAGCCGCTCCAGCAGCAGCACGCCGGCGCCCTCGGCCCAGCCGGTGCCGTCGGCGTCGGCGGAGAAGGCCTTGCAGCGGCCGTCCCGGGCCAGCCCGCCCTGGCGGCTGAACTCGACGAACATCCCGGCGGTGGCCATCACGGTGACGCCGCCGGCCAGGGCCATGTCGCACTCGCCCCGGCGCAGCGCCTGCGCGGCCAGGTGCATCGCGACCAGCGAGGAGGAGCACGCGGTGTCGATGGTCAGCGCGGGTCCGATGAGCCCGAGGCTGTAAGCGATCCGGCCGGACACCACGCTCAGCGCGCTTCCGGTCAGCAAGTGTCCGTCCGTGCCGGCGCTGGGCTGGTGCAGCCGGGGCCCGTAGTCCGGGGCCATCGCGCCGACGAAGACGCCGGTGCGGCTGCCGCGCAGCGTGTCGGCGTCCAGTCCGGCGCGCTCGGCCGCCTCCCAGCAGACCTCGAGCATGAGGCGCTGCTGCGGGTCCATGGCCGCGGCCTCGCGCGGGCTGATGCCGAAGAACGCCGTGTCGAACTTGTCCGCGTCGCGCAGGAAGCCGCCGCGGCGGGTGGAGCTGGTCCCTGACGCCTCCTCGCCCTCGGCGAACAAGGCCTCGAAGTCCCAGCCGCGATCGGCCGGGAAGTCGGACACCGCTTCGCCGCCGGCGGCCACCAGGTTCCACAGGTCCTCCGGCGAGGCGATGCCGCCGGGGTAGCGGCAGCCCATGCCGACGACGACCACCGGATCGGCGTCCTCGACGGCGCCTCGGGCACCGGCGTCGGAGCGCTCGTCAGTACCTTGCGACAGCGTCCACATCCGGTCCGCGAGCTGGTCGGGACTGGGGTAGTCGAACAGCACGCCGGTCGGCAGCGCCAGCCCGGTCGCGGCGCGCAGCCGGTTGCGCAGCTGCACCGAGGCCGCGGAGTCCACGCCGAGTTCCTTGAACCGCCAGTCGGGCCGGACGGCGGAGGCGTCGCTGTGGCCGAGGACGTCCGCCGTCGTCGCGACGACGAGATTTCGCAGGGCTCGACGATCGCCGAAGCCGCTCGGTGTCGCGCCGGAAGTCTCGGCAGCCGGCGCCACCGAACGCGGCGCGGCGGATACCGGGGCCGTGGCAGCGCCCTCCGCGATCCAGTACCGCTGACGCTGGAAGGCGTAGGTCGGCAGCTCGGCCAGCTGGTTCGGCCGCACGTCCACCGCACCGGCCCAGTCCACCGGAGCCCCGGCGACGTAGGCCTCGGCCAGCGCCTGCCGGAACCGGTCGGGGCCGCCGACGTTGCGCTGCAACGTCCCGACCACCGCGGCGGTCCGCTCGGCGGCCTCGACCGTCTCCTCGAGCGCGCCGGTCAGCACCGGATGCGCACTGCACTCGACGAACAGCGCCGCGCCGGCTTCGAGCGCGTGGCGTGCGGCGTCGGCGAAGCGCACCGGCAGACGCAGGTTGCGGTACCAGTACTCGGCGTCGAGCTCGGCGGTGTCGATCGGCTCGCCGGTGACGCAGGACACGAACTCGGTCGCGCAGGAGCGCGGGCTGACCGGGGCCAGCACCTCCAGCAGCTCCTCGCGGATCGCCTCGACAGCCTCGGAGTGCGAGGCGTAGTCGACCGGGACCAGCTTCGCGCGGTGGCCGGCGTCCTCGAACTCGGCCTGCAACGCCTCCAACACCCCGACCGGCCCGGACACCACCACCGAGCGCGGCCCGTTGACCGCGGCGACGGTGGCCTCAGGTCCCAGGCCCGCGCGCACCACGTCCAGCGGCGCGGCGACGGACAGCATCCCGCCGGCGCCGGCAAACCGGGTTATCGCTTTGCTGCGCAGGGCGACGACGCGCGCGCCGTCGGCCAGCGACAGGGCGCCGACGACCGTGGCCGCGGCGATCTCGCCCTGCGAGTGGCCGATCACCGCATCGGGCCGCACGCCGCGCGAACACCACAGCTCGGCCAGCGCCACCATCACGGCCCACAGCGCGGGCTGGACGACGTCCACCCGGTCGAAGCCGGGGGCGCCCGGAACGTCCCGCAACACGTCAGTGAGGCTGTAGTCGACGAAGGGGCTCAGGGCCGCCTCGCAGTCGGCGATCCGCGCGGCGAACACCGGCTCGGCGTCTAGCAAACCGACGGCCATGCCGAGCCACTGTGAGCCCTGGCCGGGGAAGACGAACGCGTGCTTGCCCTGGACTGCGGTGCCCAGGGTGACCGAGCCGTCCGGCATGCCGTCGGCAACGGATGTCAGAGCTTTGACGCGCTCCTCGCGTGCGGCGGTGCCGGCGGCGTCGATGACCGCGCGGTACTCGAACCGGCTGCGGGTCCGCAGCAGAGCCAGTGCCGGGTCGGGCCCGTCGGCGGCGGCCGAGGCTACGGCCGAGGCGAGGGTGGCGGCCTGAGCGCGCAAGGCTTCCGGCGACCGTGCGGAGAGCACCCACGGCAGGCCATCAGGGTCCTCAATCGGCTGTGTCGCCTCGTTCGGGGCGGCGCCGAGGACCAGGTGGCAGTTCGTGCCGCCCATGCCGACCGAGCTGACGCCCGCCAGCGCCACCCCATCGGGCGCCGGCCAAGGCGTCGTCTCCCGCACCACCGCCAGGCGCAGCGCTTCCAGCGGGATGTCAGGGTTCGGAGTCTGGTAGTGCAGGCTGGCCGGCAGCTCACGGTGGTGCAGGCTGAGCACCACCTTGACCAGCCCGGCGATCCCCGCCGCGCCCTCCAGGTGCCCGATGTTCGTCTTCACCGAGCCGACCAGCAACGGCCGGTCCGCAGGGCGGTGCGCACCCCCCAGGGCAGCACCGAGCGCGGCGGCCTCGACCGGGTCGCCGACGCGGGTGCCGGTGCCGTGCAGTTCGACGTACTGCACGTCGCCCGGCCGCACCCCGGCCTCGCGGCACGCCGCCTGCACCACGTCGCGCTGGGCCTCGGCACGCGGCACAGTAAGCCCCTCGCCGCCGCCGTCGTTGTTGACCGCGCCGCCGAGGATGACGGCCAGCACCGGATCGCCGTCGCGGCGGGCGGCGGCCAGCGGCTTGAGGACCACGACCGCCCCGCCCTCGCCGCGGACGTAGCCGTCGGCGGCGGCGTCGAAGACCCGGCATCGGCCGGTCGGCGACAGCGCGCCGAACCCGGCGATCACGGCCGTGGTCTCGGCCAGCAGGTTCAGGTTCACGCCGCCGGCCAGCGCCACCGTCGACTCGCCCGCGGCGAGGCTCTGACACGCCTGGCGCACGGCGAGCAGCGAGGAGGACTGGCCGGCGTCCAGCGTCAGGCTCGGGCCGCGCAGCTGGAGCACGTAGGAGACGCGGTTGGCGATCATCGCGCGGTGCGCGCCGGTGTAGGTGTGGGCGCTGTGGGCGGCGGGGTCGGTGCGGCCGGCCAGGACCGCGTAGTCGGAGGCGATCGCGCCGAAAAACACACCGACCGGGGCGCCGGCCAGCTCGCCGGGCACCAGCCGGGCGTGCTCCAGCGCCTCCCAGGCCAGCTCCAGGGCCAGCCGCTGCTGCGGGTCCATGGCCGCGGCCTCGTGCGGGGAGATCCCGAAGAAGGCGGCGTCGAAGCGGTCCACGCCCTCGACGAAGCCGCCGAAGCGGAAGTCCGGCAGCACCGCGCCCGGCCAGCGCTCCTCGGGCGCCTCGATCACCGCGTCGCCGCCGGCGCGCAGCAGCCGCCACAGCGCGGCCGGTCCGTCCGCGCCGGGCAGCCGGCACGCCAGGCCGATCACGGCGACCGGTTCCACAACCACATCTGCCATGCCCACGCCACCTTGGGGGAGGAATCGCGATTCGCCCTCCCGAAAAGGCCGGGGAATGGCCGCGGCACAATCGCCGGTCCGGGAGTTCCGAGAACGAGGATCAATTGGCGACGGGTTCGCAGTCAACGAATACCGGGCCCGGCGGCGATGGCAACTAACGGCCGCCGCATTGTGCCATCGTCATCACCTTGCGATCCTCGTCCGGCCTTGGGGCAATGGGCCCTATGCCGAACACCGTCGCGCCCACGCCGCTCAGCCACGGCCAGCTCTACAGCTGGCGCGAGGTGGAGTCCTACCCGCCGCCGTGGCGGGCCGAGGCGAACCTGTCGGCGACCTGGGATCTGCGGGGCCTGACACCGGAGCGGCTCGCGGCGGCCCTGCGCCGGCTGGTCGAGCTGCACGAGCCTTTGCGCACCAGCTACTCGGTCGGCCCGGACGGCGTCCCGGCGCAGCACGTGTACTCCCTGGACGACGACGGCCCCTGCGGCCTGGACGCGGCCACCGGGCTGCCACGCGCGATCGGGACCGCCGACCGGCGGATCACCGACTTCGCCGACCCGATCCGCACCACCGAGACCCTGGCCGGGCAGGCGATCCCGATGACCGGCGGCCCCTGCTGGCGCGGGTCGCTGGTGACCACCGACGGCGCCCCGATGTTCGTCTCGCTGGCGTTCTCGCACCTGATCCTGGACGTCTGGTCGATGATCGAGCTGGAACGGCGCTTCCGGATCCTGGCCGAGGACCCCGAGGCCGGTCTGGACGCCGGGGCGTCGCAACGGGATCTGTCAGCGGCTCAGCATGCTGAAAAATGGCAGACCAGGCAGGCGGCGGCGGAGAAGTACTGGCGCGGCGTGCTCGCCGAGGCGCCGGCCCGCTTCCGGCTCCGGCAGGCCCTGCCGACGCTGACCACCGGCCAGACCAAGCCGCGCGTGCAGGCCGTCCTGCACTCGCACCGGCTGACCGCACTGGCCGCCGAGGCGGCGCGGCAGCACGCGGTCACCGTGCCGGCCGTGCTGCTCGCGATGGTCACCGCGGCACTCGCGGAGCACCTCGGCACCGAGGGCACCGTCATCAGCCTGATGTCGAACAACCGGTTCGCACCGGACCACCGGCATGTGGTCGGCACGCTGAACCAGCTCATCCCGATCTCGCTGCCGGTGGACCGGGCCGGGACGCTGGCCGAGCACGTGAAGCGGACGCACTGGGCCAGCGCGAAGGCGTACCGGTACTCCTGTTACGACGTCGACCGGATCGCCGCGCAGACCGAGGGATCCGCTGACGGCTGGTACAACCGGCTGTTCCCGGCCTGGTTCAACTACCTGCCGTTCGACGACCGGATCGCCGATCCGGCGGAGTACGCCCCGGCCGAGCTGGTCTGGACGGAGCAGCCGCGCGAGTACGGTCAGCCGTTCGACGTGCGAGTCACGGCGCAGGACGGCCGCACCAGCATCCAGCTGCGCACCGACCCCGAGGTCGTGGACGCCGGAGCGCTGACTGGGATCCTGCGCACCATCGCGTTCGGCGTCCAGCGTGCGGTGTCGGCGCCGGAGAGCGGACTCAAGGAGCTGTGGACGCCCGCTGACCCCGACCCGGCGCTGTTTCCCGCTGTCTAAAAGACCCCTGCCTCGCGCCGATAGTCCGAGGGCGCCATGCCCGTCCACCGCCGGAAGGCCCGGGTGAGCGCCGAGGGCGTCGAGAAGCCGAGCCGGGCCGCGATCGCCGTGACCGCCAGGTCTGGCTGGGACAGGAGCGTCAGTGCGCGCTCCCGCCGGAGGTCGTCGGCCAGGGCGGCGAACGATGTGCCCTCCTGCGTGAGCCTGGTCTGGAGAGTACGGGGGCTGACAGCCAGGGCGCGGGCGGCCGCTGCGAGGCTGGGCTGCGGTGCGTCTCGGAGCAGATCGGTGACAGCCGTCGCCCAAGGCACCCGCTGGTGGGCGATGCGGCGTTCGGCGTAGGGCCGAAGCATCGAGCGCACAACGGTGTCGGCATCCGGGACAGGCATGTGCAACGACTCGCTCGTGAAGACGCAGACATCGGCAGGCTGACCGAACGCGACCGGTCCGGCGAAGGCCCTGTCGTAGTCGCTGATGTCCTCCGGCCGGGCTCGGCGCAGCGCCACACGGGACGGGCCGGCCCCGTCGCCGGCGATGGAGCGGACGATCCGGCACAACAGCGCGAAGCACGCCTCAACCGTGTCGGGGTCCGCGGGCCCGCCATCCGGCGCGCGCAGGGACAGGGACACCGCCTGCGGCCGCCGCGCCAGGAGGATCTGTTCCCGGCCGAACATCGGATGGAAGCGTTCCAGGTCGTCGAGCAGCGAGCCGATGTCGGGGCTGTTGACGGCGATCGGACCGACCAGCCCGCCGAGCACGGTGATCTCGGCCCACGCCGCGAACGCCAGGCCGGGCCGGTCCATACCAGCCGCGCGGAGCACCTCCCACGTCGCCTCCGGGGGTGAGACCGGCGCGCCGTGGATCGCGGCGAACCGGGCGAGGTGGCCCGCGACGGGATCCGCGGGTGAGGACAAGCGGGTTGCGTCCAAGGAGCGGTGTCCCTCCTCCCCGGAACCGAGGATTGCGGCATGGAACTCGACAGGCCGACGAGGCCGCTGCTCACCTACGGTACCTATCCCGCACTCGCTGCCGTCACCGCTGCCGCCCTGTGGGCCGCCCTGCGATGGAATCTGGATCGCGACGCCGTCATCGGCGTGCTGACCGCGGTGACCATCGTCACCGTGTTCACAGTCGAGCGCGTCAATCCCCTCCACGAACGCTGGTCCATGACCAAGGACGGCTTCCTCGGCCGGGACCTGCCGTTCATCGGACTGGCCGTCGTCGTCGAGCAGCTGGCTACCGCCGGTGTGGGCCTGGTCGCGGCGGCGACCATGCCCCGGAACGGCTTCGGCCCCCTCGCCCGGACGCCCCTGCTCGCTCAGGCGGTGTTCGCTCTGGTCGCGCTGGACCTGCTCTGGTACGGCTACCATCGCGCCGCCCACACGATCTCCCGGCTCTGGCGCGTCCACGGCCTGCACCACTCGCCGTCCCAGCTCTATGTCCTGATGCACCAGGTCTTCCACCCGTTCGATCTGCTGGTCTCGCGCTTCGTGATCTCGCTGATCGTCTTCAAGACCACAGGGATCTCGCCGGACGCGGCCTTCATCGCGATCGCCGTGCTCGGCCTGCAACAGACGGTCAGCCACGTGAACAGCGACCTGCGCGTCGGCAAGCTCAACCACGTCCTCATCGGCGCCGAGACGCACCGCTATCACCATGGGGCGCAAGAACGTGGCAACTACGGCTCGGTGGTCGCGATCTGGGACATCGTCTTCGGCACGTTCCTCTACGAGCCGCGCCGCGTTCCGGACGCGTTCGGCTTGGAGGACCCCGGTTCGTTCCCGGATCCGCGCCGCTTCCACGCCGCGTTGGCCTGGCCCTTCACCCCCTAGACAAGCACCTCCACCGGCGCCGGGTGGCTGAGGAAGGCGCTCGGACTGGCCGTCAGACCGTAGGCCCCGGCCTGGAAGAGCACGATCAGATCCCCGACATCCGCCGCTGGCAGCTCGACGTCGTCGCCGAGCAGGTCCAGCGGCGTGCACAGGCAGCCGACCACCGAGACCTTGCCGACAGCCGGCTCGTCGATCCGGTCCGCCACCGCGAGCGGGTAGTTGCGCCGGATCGTCTGCCCGAAGTTCCCCGAGGCGGCCAGCTGGTGGTGCATGCCGCCGTCCACGACCAGGAACACCTTGCCGCGCGACTCCTTGCGGTCCAGCACCCTCGTGACGTAGACACCGGCCTCGCCGACCAGATAGCGGCCCAGCTCGACCGCGATCCGGGCGCCGGGCAGCGCGGCGGCCACCACGTCGGTCAGCTTCGCCAGGTTCTCCCCGATCGGCGCCAGGTCCAGCGCGGCGTCGCGCGCGGTGTAGGGGATGCCGAAGCCGCCGCCGACGTTGACATAGCGCACCGGGGAGGGTGCGTGCTCGGCCAGGGCGAGGACCAGATCGACGGTGCGGCGCTGCGCCTCGCAGATCTCCTCGGCGCGCAGGTTCTGCGAGCCGGCGAAGACGTGGAAGCCCTCGAACTCCAAGTCCCCGCCGCCCATCAGGCCCAGCAGGTCCGGGACGCGCTCGGCGTCCACACCGAACTGCTGCGGGCCGCCGCCCAGGCGCATGCCGGAGCCGCGCACGGCGAAGTCCGGGTTCACCCGGACCGCGACCCGGGCCGTGACACCGAGCTCGGCGGCGGCCGCGCGCACCCGGGCGAGTTCGAGCTCTGACTCCAGCTCCACGGTCACCCCGGCGGCCACGGCCTGGCGCAGTTCGCCGGTGGTCTTGCCGGGGCCGGCGAAGCTCACCTTGGCCGGGCCGACCGAGGTGTCCAGGGCGGCGCGCAGCTCCAGACCGGAGGCCACGTCGAAGCCGTCGACCAGGGTGCTCATGTGGTGCAGCAGCGCCGGCATCGGGTTGGCCTTCACGGCGTAGCTCAGGTGGATCCCGTCCGGCAGCGCGCGCCGGACCCCGGCGACCCGTTCGGAGAGCAGGGCGCGGTCATAGGCGAAGAACGGGGTCGTCACGACGCGGGCGGCCAGCCGCCGCACCGGGACGCCGCCGACGGCCAGCCCGCCGTCGTGCCGGCCGAACCGGGCGGCGAGGTCTTCGGTCAAGGTCATACCGCCCACTGTCCGAATCGCGAAGCCCGCGGTCAATGCGCGCGGATGGCCGGTAACGGCGTCAGGAAGCTGACACCGCGGGGCCGTTGTCCCAGGCCGGGCGGGCGGGGATCGTCTTACCATGCAAGAGCGATACGGGGCCGGCCAGTGACGGGGACGGCTCAGGACACGAAGACCGGCGCGTTGGGACTGGGCCAGCGCTACATCTGGCTGCGGCACCACCAACTGCCCGCCGAGGCGCGCCACGACGCGCACATCGTCACCCGCTTCCCGCTGCCGCCGGGGCTGTCCGTGCCGCAGATCCGGACGGCGCTGGGCCACCTGGTGCGGCGGCACGAGGCGCTGCGGACCACCTACCACCACGACGCGGACGCCGATCCGTGGCAGCGCGTGCATCCGGCCGGGCCGGTGCGGCTGGTCCAGGCCACGGTCGAGCAGGACGGCAGCCCGCCGCCGGCCGCCGTGGTCCAGGAACTGGCCACGGCCCCGTTCGAGCTGGCCGCCGACTGGCCGCTGCGGGCGTGTGTGATCACCGACGGCGGCACGCCGCGCCAGCTGGTGGTCGTCATGAACCACATGGCCTTCGACGCCTGGAGCGTGGACCGCTTCGAGCGGGAGCTGGAGGTGCTGGGCACGGCGCTGGCCACCCGCCGGCCGGCCAGTCTGGAGCCGGTGCGCTACCAGCCGCTGCACTTGGTCGGCCACGAGGGCGAGGCCGCGTTCCAGGACCGGCACGAGCAGGCCGCGGAGTTCTGGCGGGAGCAGGCGGCGCGCCTGAGCTCCGATCTGTTCGCCCGGCGCCGCCGCGGCCCGGCGGACCCGACCGCGGCCACCCTGACCTCCCCCGCGGCCCTTTCCGCCAGTCGGCAGCTGGCGGACCGGGCCGGACTGTGGCCCTCGCTCGTGCACGTCGCGGTGTTCACCGCACTGGCCGCGGCCTACACCGGCGACGGCCTGGTCCCGCACTGGAACTTCCACGGCAACCGCGGCGAGGACGCCTACAGCGATGTGCTGACGTGCCGGTTCTCGCCGCTGCTGCTGATCGTGGACGGCCGGGACGATCCGCCGTTCTCCGAGCTGCTGAAGCGGGTCGCCGAGCAGACCGAAGCGGTCCGCGACCACACCGCGCTCGGCTATGACGAGATGCTGGAGATCCTGGCCTGCGCCGGCGCCATCCGGGGCCGGGATCTGCGGGTCGGCTCGGAACTCAACTTCCTGAGTCACACCGCGCGCACCGCGGGGGTCCGCCGCACGACCTTCGTGCGGAACGCGGCACCGACCGCCTGGGCCGCGTTCGGATCGGACGTGTACCTGCGGGTCACCGAGCTGCGCGACGCGGTCTCGGTGAACCTGCAGGCCTCCGGCGCGGTGATGGACGCCGAGACCGTCGAGCGCTTCCTGCGCGGGTACGAGGCGGTGCTGCTGGCCCTGGCCGAGCCGGACTCGGATCTGCGGATCAGCGAGATCTCGACCCTGGCCGGCTTCGGCGAACCCGCGGCGGCGACTCCAGACCGCACGGTGGCAGGCACCATGGAGACGGCCGGCGCGGAAACCTTGCTGGAGCTGCGCGGCGCCATCGGCCGCGCGATGGACATCTGCGCCGACATGCTCGACCTGGACTCGGCCTATGTGCCGAACGGCGGCCGGGTGCTGCGCCTGCCGCGCGTGCTGGACCTGCTCCACGAGCGCGGCTACGGCGGCCTGACGCTGCACGATCTGGCCGGCGGGACTCCGCTGCGGGTGCTGGCGAATCAGCTTTCGAGGAATCGGTCGCAGAGCTCGAATGGTGTGACCCCGCCAGACACCACAAGCGCCGCCGGATAGCCGGGTGCGGCGGAGAACCACCGGACGGGCAGCTCAGCAGGGAAGCCCGCCGACGGCGCCGACGACCGCGCTGTCGCGCCGTCCACCAGGACGGCGCGCAGCCCGGCGACACCGGCGCCGTCGGCTTTGACGTAGGCCTCTTTGGCGGTCCACAGCCGGAAGAACTCCCGCCGCCGCCACTCCCCCTCCAGCCGGGCCAGGCGCTCGGCTTCGCAGGGCTGGAACATCGTCCGCGCCATGGCCAGGCAGTCCACGTCCCGGCCGTCCCACTCCAGGTCCACGCCGACCCGCCGGCCCGGCGGCGCCACGGCGATCAACGCCCAGCGCCCGGAATGGGACACGTTGAAGTCCGGCGGCGTGCGGCCGTCGCAGGGGTCGATGATCGGCCGTCCACCGTCCTCGGTGGCGATCGCCACCTCGTCCGGGGCCAGGCCGCAGGCCTCCCCCAGCACCGAGCGCAGAACAGCGCGCGCCACCGCGAATCGGCGCCCCTCAGCGGGGCTCGCGTATCGGGCGGCGCGCGCTCGTTCCTCGTGGCTGAGCCACCGGTGCGGATCCCCGTCCTGGTCCAGCGCGGCGCGCCAGACCCGGACCGCGGTCACAGCCACGGGGTCAGGGCCTCCAGCAGGTACTTGTGGGTGATCTGGGCTTGCTCGAACACTGCGAAGTGTCCCTGTCCCACGGTGTGCAGGGCGAAGCCGCCGGCCGCCTGCTCGCGCCAGGCCGCCGTGCCGGCGGCGCCGGCCCGCGGGTCGTCGTCGGCGCCCAGCACGGTCAGCGGCACCTCCAGCGACGCCTCGGCGGTGTAGCGGTAGGTCTCCTTCACCTCCAGGTCCGCGCGGATCGCCGGCAGGATCAGCCCGAGCAGGCCCGGGTCGTCCAGCAGGCTGTCCGGTGTCCCGCCGAGGCGCCGCAGCAGCGCCACGACCTCCTCGTCGGAGGCGTCGTGGACGTTCGGCAGCAGGCTGTCCCGGATCTGCGGCGCCGGGCAGCCGGAGACGAACAGGTGCACCGGCATCGGTATCTGTGCATTCCGGCGGCGGAGCTCGCGGACGGTCTCGAAGGCGGTCAGGGCGCCGAGACTGTGGCCGTAGACCGCGTACGGTCCGTCGGCACTGTCCTGCACCACGTCCGCGATCTCGGCCGCCATGCGCTCCATGGCGCGGATCGGCTCGTCACGGAACCGGGCCTCGCGCGCCGGAGGTTGCAGCGGGCAGACCGCTACGCCGGGCATGGCGCCGATCCAGGGCCGGAAGGACGAGGCGCCGCCGCCGGCGTGCGGGACGCAGTACAACCGGACCTCGCCCGGCGGGCGCGGGAACGGAAGCCAGCGCTCGGTGCTCATGCCCGGTCCGCGGCGCCGGGGCCGAAGACGTGCTCGGTCCCGTCCTCGTCGACGGTCACCAGCTTCACGTACGGAGCCGGCGGCTGGAGCCGCGCCATGTCGGCCTTGAGCACCGCGAGCGTGCCCTCGCGGCTGATCTCGGTGAAGCCGGCGAAGGCGTAGGTGATCTGCATCATCCGGTTCCGGCCGGTCTCGACGAAGTCGGCGTGCAGCTCCGCGCCGGCCTCGAACGCCTGCCCCATGACGTGGTTCAGCAGCACCGAGCCGACGCCGCGGGACATCACCCGGCAGGACATGAGCAGCATCAGCAGCTTCCAGACGCCGTCGTCGCCTTTCTCCACCAGGGTCAGGCCGACCTTGCCGTAGGTGCCGAACTTGTCCTCCAGCGAGGCCACGAGCAGCAGGTGGTTCTTGGACTCGCGCAGCTCGTCGAGCTCGTCGTAGGAGTAGGTGCGGCCGGTGGAGTTGAGCTGGTTGGTGCGGATCGTCAGTTCCTCGGCGCGCTGCAGGTCCTCGGTGCGGGCCGGGGCGATGACGAAGGTCATGTCCAGGCTCGCCAGGAACTCGTCGTTGGTGCCGCTGAAGTCGCGCTCGATATCGTCGCGGGTGGCCTGCGCCAGGTACATCAGGCGGCGCTGGGCCGACTCGTCGGTGACGAAGCGCGGGTGGAACTCCGGCCGGGCCAGCTGCTCGGCCAGGTCGGCGACGTCCACGCAGAGCACGTCGGGGTGCGCGTGCCCGACCTCGGCGAGCTCGAACTCCTGGTCGTCGACGAACGCGAAGGCGTCCAGGCCCAGGTTGAGCGCCTTGGCGATGTAGGCCACCGACTCGGACTTCGCGCCCCAGCCGATCTGCGGGTGCAGGAACATGTCCTGGAGCCCGAACGCCTTCAGCTTGGCCAGCGCGGTCTCGGGATCGTTGCGGCTGGCGACCGAGTGCAGGACGCCGAGGCCGTCGAGCCGGTGGATCTGCGCGACGACGTCCGAGCGCAGGACGACGTTCTCGTCCTCCAGCAGGATCCCGTCCCACAGGGTGTTGTCCAGGTCCCAGACCACGCACTTGATCCGGCCCTGCTTCGGCTTGGTCATCGCCTGCGCGGTCTGCGCCTCGATGCGCTCCGCCGTCGAGACGCCAGCCGTCGAAATCCCGTCTGCGGTCGTGCTCACAACGCCCCTCCTCGGAACGCCTCACCGGCGATGGTGAGCTGCTGGACCTCGGTGGAGCCCTCGATGATCTCCATGACCTTGGCGTCGCGGTAGAAGCGCTCGACCGGGTAGTCGGGGCTGCACCCGTTGGCGCCGTGGACCTGCACCGCCTGGGTGGCGTGGCGGGCCGCGGCGGTGGAGGCGAAGTACTTCGCGATCCAGGTGGCCATGATGGTCGACGGCTCGCCGGCGTCCTTCAGGCGCCCGGCCTCCTGGCACAGCAGCCGCGCCGCGCGGGCGTCGGTGACCATGTCGGAGAGCTTGGCGCGGATCTGCGGCAGCTCGCTGATCGGCGCGCCGTTCACCTTGCGCTTGGCGGCGTAGCCGGCGCAGGCGTCGACGCAGGCCTGGATGATGCCCACCGAGCCGGTCGCCACGCTGTAGCGGCCCAGGTCCAGGGTGCCGGTGAGCACCATGCCGGCGGTGAAGCCGCTGGGCCCGAGCAGGGCGTCCGGGCCGAGTTCGACGTCCTGGAAGGAGATCTCGGCGATCATCGAGGCCCGGGTGCCGAGCATGCCGTCGATCGGCAGCACGCTGACGCCCGGGGTGTCGTGCGGCACCAGGAACGCCGCGATGCCGGTGCCGACGCGGGCGAACACCAGCAGCAGGTCGGCCCGCTGCCCGTTGGTGATCCAGCGCTTCACCCCGGAGATCCGCCAGCCGCCGCGGTGCGGGACCGCGGTGGTGGTGATGCCGGCGGTGTCGCTGCCGGCGCCGGGCTCGGACAGGCAGAACGCGCCGAGCACCGCGCCGCGGCTCATCCCCGGCAGCCAGCGCTCACGCTGCTCGGGGGTGCCCCAGCGGTGCACGGCCCAGGAGGCCATGGTGTGCACCGTCAGCAGGCTGCGCACCGAGGAGCAGCCGCGGCCGACCTCCTCGTGGATCGCGCCGAGCGTGACCATGTCCAGGCCGGCGCCGCCGAACTCGGCGGGCAGGAACGGGGCCCACAGCCCTTCGGCGGCCAGGCGCTCCAGCAGTTCCTCCGGGATGCGGCCGTCCCGGTCCCAGTCGTTGGCGCACGGCACGATCCACCTGTCCACGAACGCCCGCGCCGAGTCCCGGTCGGGCGTCCCGAGCGCGGCGCGTTCGAGATCGGCGACGGTCATGCCAGGACCTTCTGCCGGCCGACCAGGTCCGCCATCAGCTCCACGGTGCGGAAGCTGTCGATCTTCAGCTCGTCGTTGGGGACGGTGATGGAGAAGGTCTTCTCGATGAACATCACCAGTTCCATGGCGAACAGGGAATTCACGAATCCGAGCGCGAAGATGTCGTCGGAGTCGTTGATCTCAGCCTGCGGGAAACGGCCGTGGATGAACTCGGATATCTGCTTCTTGGTCTGGATCGAGTCGGACATTCGCTTTTCTCCTTGCCATTGTTGGCGTCGTTGGCGTCGTGGCGTCGTTTCTCAGTGCGCGGAACCGGCGGCGACCAGCCGGCCGGAGGGGTCGTAGTCGTGGAAGCCGCGGCCGGACTTGCGGCCGTGCAGGCCGGCGTCGGTCATCTGCTTCAGCAGCGGGCAGGGCCGGTACTTGCTGTCCGCGTAGTGCTCGTAGAGCACCTCGACGCTGTACAGGATGGTGTCGACGCCGATCAGGTCGGCGGTCTCCAGCGGGCCCATCGGGTGGCCGAAGCAGCTGCGGAACACCTCGTCCACGTCGGCGGCGCTGGCCACGCCCTCGTGGACCAGATAGGCGGCCTCGTTCACGGTGAGCATCAGCACCCGGTTGGAGACGAACCCGCAGGAGTCCTTCACCTGCACGGCTTTCTTGCCCATGGCGGTCAGCAGGTCGCGGGTGCGCTGCACGGTCTCGGGGCTGGTGTGGAAGCCCGGGATGAGCTCGACCGCCGGCTTGGCCGGGACCGGGTTCATGAAGTGCACGCCGACCACGCGGTCGGGGCGGTTGGTCACCGCGGCCATCTTGGTGATCGGGATCGCGGAGGTATTGACCACGAACACCGTCTCCGGGCCGCAGGCGGCGTCCATCTCCTCATGGACCGCGCGCTTGATGTCCCAGTTCTCGGTCACGTTCTCGATCACGATCTCCGCGCCGGCCACCTGCTTGGCGCCGACCCCGGTGGTGATGCGGGCCAGCACCTCGGCCGCGTCCACCTCCGGGCCGCCCATCAGCCGGCTCATGCGGCAGTTGCGCTCGATCAGGGTCAGAGCCTCGCGCAACGTCTCCTCGTCCTTGTCGACGAGGATCACGTCGTGCCCGGTCTGCGCCAGGTTCTGCGCGACCCCGACGCCCATCACGCCGGCGCCGACGACACCCACCAGAGTCATGTCAGTCCCATCTCGTCATCGGATTCCACTTGCGATATCCGCTCCCGGATCAGGGGGCGGTCGAACTTGCCGTTGGCGGAGCGCGGAAGCCGGTCCAGGAACTCGATCCGCCGCGGCAGCATGTAGGTCGGGATGCGGCCGCGCAGCGCGGCCAGCAGCGGGGCCGGGTCTGTACCGGTGCCCGGAACCGGCGCCGCGATCAGCACGATGTGCTGGCCCAGCGCCTCGTCCGGCACCCCGAAGGCGGCCGCCTCGGCGACCAGCCCGGTGGCGTGCGCCGCCTCCTCCACCTCGGTCGGGCTGACCCGGTAGCCCGAGGTCTTGATCATCTCGTCGGCGCGGCCGCGGAAGTAGAGGAACCCTTCCTCGTCGCGCACCGCGCGGTCCCCGGACCAGACCACGGTCTCGTCACGCGCCGCACCGCCGGCGCGCGGCAGCGGCCGGTAGCGTTCGGCGGTCCGCTCGGGGTCGTTCCAGTAGCCCAGGGCCACCAGCGCGCCGCGGTGCACGATCTCGCCCTCCTCGCCGGCCGCGCAGGGCGTGCCGTCGGGGCGGACCACCAGCACCTCGGCGTTCGGGATCGCCTTGCCGATCGAGTCCGGGCGCCGGTCGACCTCGGCCGGGTCGAGGTAGGTGGAGCGGAAGGCCTCGGTGAGCCCGTACATCAGGAACGGGTCGGCTTTGGGGAAGAGCTCGCGCAGCCGGTCGAGCGTGGCGCGCGGCAGGTGGCCGCCGGTGTTGGCGAAGTAGCGCAGATGGGCCGCGGACTCGGCGGGCCAGTCGGCCTCGGCGAGCTGCATCCACAGCGGGGGTACGCAGGTCAGCGCCGTGACACGGTGCCTGGCGCACAGCTTCGGCACTTCGCGGGCCAACAGGAAGTTGACCAGGACGACGTGCGCGCCGGCGTGCAGCGCGGTGGTCACCTGGCTCAGGCCGGCGTCGAAGCTGAGCGGCAGGACCGACAGGATCACGTCGTCGGCGGTGTGGCCGAGGTAGCCGGCCACGCTCTCGGCGCCGGCGAGCAGGTTGCGGTGCGAGAGCACCACGCCCTTCGGCGTGCCGGTGCTGCCGGAGGTGTAGAGGATCGCGGCGATGTCGGAGTCGACGACCATGACAGGGTTCTGATCCTCGGGCTCTGCCATCTGGCACAGCTCGGTCCAGGCGGTCACCGGGGCCGCGGCGCCGTGGTCGTCGGTCCCGGCCCGGGTGCCGACCACGACGACGTGCGCGACGCTGTCGGGCAGTTCTTCGCGGACGGTCTGCAACCGCTCGGGGCTGGTCAGCACCGCCCGCGCAGTACAGTCCGCGGCGATGAAGGCGACCTGCCCGGCCTTCAGCAGCGGGTTGACCGGCACCACGACCAGCCCGGCGGCGGAGGCCGCGAACAGCGCCACCACCGTCTCCAGCCGCTTCTCCAGATAGACCACGACCCGGTCGCCGCGCTCCAGGCCGAGCGCGCGCAGACCCGCGGCGGCCGCCCCGACCTGCTCGGCCAGCCGGCCGTAGGTCAGGGTGCCGTCCTTGAAGGTGACGGCGGGGCGCTCGGGGGCACCGCGGCGCACCAGGTCGTCAAGCCGCGTCAGCACCGCTACCGACCAGCGCGCTGACGGCCGCCCACAGGGAGCCGACGGTGGCGAACGTGGCCTCGTCCAGGATCTCGTCGGGGAGCTCCACCCCGAACTCGGCCTCGACGTCGGACAGCAGCTGCACCACGGCCATCGAGTCCAGGCCGAGCGCGGCCAGGTCCGCGCCGGCGGCCAGCGGACCGGCCCCGGCGTAGGGCAGGTGGGGCCGCAGCAGCTCCTGGAACGGGAGCGGGATCTCGATCTCATCAAGGGACGTCAACGTGCCACCTCATCTCGGGCGGGGCGCTCGGCACGGCGCCGGCCGCGGGCGGATCGCCCGGCCGCGATCCAGTGTGTGGGGAAAAACCGGGGGCGCCGATGGCCGAACGGTGACAGGTTGTCCCTGCCCGAACCGGTCAGCGCCCGGTTGTCGGGGCGCGAGCATGGAAGGCCCCGCAGGTGTCCGGCGCGGACCCGCGGGGGTCGGGTCCGCGCCGGACGGCTCCGGTCCGGGACGGGGCGCACCGGACCGGAGCAGCCGGTCAGCTCACGCCGCGACGGCGGCGGGAGCTCCCTCCGGCTCGGACACGACCGCCGCCGAGGAGGCGCCGCGCAGCTTGGCCACGACGGCGTCCACGGACAGCGGACCGGCCCCGACGATCGCGATCATCAGGAAGGCCCAGGAGAACAGCGCGGCGGGCTCCCCGCCGTTGGCGATCGGCAGCAGCGCCTTCTCCTGGTGCACGGAGAAGTACGCGTACGCCATCGTCCCGGACAGGACGATCCCGGAGACCCGGGTCCCCACGCCGACCATCACCAGCACCCCGAATACGAACTGCAGCAACGCTGCGACCCCGCCGGGCCACACCGTCGGCGACACCGTGTGACCGCCCATGGCCTTCATCGGCCAGGAGAACAGGCTGCTGGCACCGTGGCAGGCCATGAGGAAGCCCACGACGATCCGAAAGAGCGAGGTGCCGTAATCCGGCACGGACTTCAGGTTGCGCATTCCGTCTCACCACTTCCTGGTAGGTCCGCCGGTCGGTCGCCCGGCGGACAAGTTGGTGTGCGCCCCCGTCCGGCCGCGAAGGGCCGTCCCGGGTAGGGCGTTGTGGCCCCGTTCGAGATGTGGCATGCCGTTCACAGACGCCGTCCCCGCGCAGCTCACAGGCGCGGGGACGGCGCCCGACAGGGACCAAGTCTCGACAAAGAAACGGCCACCGCCGAGAGGCGCGCGGTGACAGGTTGTGGACGTCGGAAGCGGCCAGTGTTCGAGGTCTGATGTAGTGCGCGGAGGTCCGGAACCGGCGGAATACCGGCTGGTGAACGCCGGGCGGCTTGTTCGGCGGGCGTCGGAGCCGGTGCGGGCGCGGAGGGAGTGCCGAACAAATCCGGCGGGCGGGCCCCCGGTGGGGCGCGGGGTGGTGATGAGGCGCGGCGCGGCTCAGATCTGGTTGAGGCGGCTCAGGCGAAGGATCAGGCGGCGGCAGGTCTCCTGCAGGTCCTCGTCGGTGTCGACGCGGTCGAACCGGCCGCCTCGGCGGGCCTTGGCCAGCTCCGCTTCCAGATCCGGCAGCGCCGGTGCCGCGGCGGCCCCCATCCGCTCCAGCGTCGCTGTGACGGCGTTACTCGTGGCCTGATTCTCTCGCCACGCCGACAGCAGCGCGTCCAGCACCAGCTGCGTCGCCGGCTCACCGGCGATCCGCCACAGCGCGTCGGCGGCCTCGACACGGCTCCACTGGTTCCACTCGTCCTGTGCACCGGCCAACTTCTTCAGATACGGCACGGCTTCCGTGGCGTCGGCGCCAATCTGACCCAGGATCTCGGCGACGACGTCGAGGAAGTAGACCGACGGCCCGGCCAGGTGGCCCACCAACAACGGCAACACCTCCTGGACCTCACCGCCGATCGCCCACAACGCGGCCAGTGCCGCGGAGCGGGCTTTGCGGTCCGGGCCGGCCACCGCCGTGCGCAACAAAGGCAAGGCGGCCACGGCTGCCGGCCCGAGCTCGGCGAGCGCCTCGGCGACGGAGGCTGCCGTACTCCAGAGCTCGCGCCGGATCGCGGCATCGAGAACGCGGACCAGCGACTCGGCTGACGCGGGATCAGCAAACCGGCCGACTGCCGTGATCAAAGCCGACGACTTCATATCCACAAACGGATCGATGCCGGCTAGGTCAAGCTTGTCCACGCGCTCGATCAGTCTCGGCAAGAGCTCGGCACGGCTTTGCGGTAGCGATCCCGCGACGGCGACAGCCCTCCATGCGTCCACATCCGAATCGAGACCCGCCAGCAGACTGGGCAACGCCCGAACGTCGCCCAACCGGGCCAACACTTGGACCGCCGTCTGGTGGGCCTCGCGCCGCATCTCATCGGGGGCCGACCACGTGTCCGGCCCGGCCTCCGTCACGCAGTCGGCCACCAATTCACGTGCCGGTTCGGCAATCCGGAAGCAGGTCTGAAGAACGGCTGCGGCTTCCCGGGCGACTTGCGCGTTCTCTGCCGCGAGCTCGCCCGCCACGGCGATAATCAGAGCACTGTGATCCCCGCGCCAGCCAGCGATCAGCGTCCTGGCCATGCGAATCGCGTCGAGGCGGGCGTCGGGATCGGGCGAGCGCAGTTGCTCCGTCAGCAGCGAGGTTCGCTCTGCCAGCCGGTCACCGAGCACCTCGTGAAGCGTGCCGAGGATGGCGGTGGTGGGCGTGGAGGCTCGGGCTGGATGATCAAGCCGTTCGGCAGCCAGCATCCCGATCGCTGCCGAAACCAGCTCGGGCCCCGCTGCTCCGGGCGCACACCGCGCCTGTTGTGCCAGGGCGGCCAGCCGGATCACCGGATCCCTGGTGCCGTCGCCGGCCAACCTGGCGAGCCACGACACCACGGGCCCGACGACTTCCGGAAACCGGAGCGCCAGCGTGCCGGCCGTGCTCAGGACCAGCAACCGGGTAGGAGTACCCGTCTCCCTGGGAGCACGCGCCCGCAAGAGATCCGCGACTCGCGCGGGATCGTCGGGAAACTGCGCGAGCGCCGGAATCGCAGCGCACCGTACCGCCTCGTCGGCGTCCCTGGCCCAACGCTCGAAGTCCTTCGCGAAGCCGCGGACGACCGGCATCAGCTCGGAGAAATCAATGAGATCGCCGCTGGGCGCATACCTCAGCTCGTCATCCGCGAAGTCCACGCAGGACTCGCAGATGCCCGCGAGCAAGCCCACGAAGTCGGCCCTGCTCGGATTTCCACGATCGTCCGCCAGCTCGGCCAGAAACGGCATCGCGGCCACGGTGCACCGATAAACGTCCCCCTGGTGATGCACCCTGCTGTAGAACCGGCGGAGGGCGCGCTCACGTTCCCCCGTGTCCGGTGAGGCCATCGCTGCCAGCAGGCCCGGCACCTCAGCCGCGCCGTCACCGACGCCCAGGGACGACCAGTCGATCCGCGCAAGACCATCAAGCATGGCAAGCATGATGCCCGCTGCGGCTTCGCCGCGTGATCCCGATGAGAACACCCGTTCCCCGGACCCCTATCGTGTGTCGTCACCCGTCCGACAGAACCAAGGGCTTCCATGACCACATCGCGCATCGTCATCGCTTACTGCGAAAGCTGGGATCCGGTGAAGCGGCAAGCCGATTGCCGCATCCCCGCCGCGACCGCGCGCGCCAGGTACGCGGCCGGCGAGCCCTTCGCGGCGGTGATGTCCTTTGCCGGCGTTCCGCAGGCGTACCTCCGGGTCGACAGTGGGCGGGGGTGGCTCGACACCGCCTTCTTCGACGAGGCTGGGCGGCGGGTTGTCGAGATCGGGTATCGCGACTTCGGCGATCATCTGCATCTCAGCACCTTCCGCTTCTGGGCCCATGCGTCGGCCGACGAGCCGGAGTTCCAGGCCGGGACCGTCGTCACGTTCGCTGTCCAGCCAGGCGGCCGGGCGAAGGTCTCGGTCGATTACGGCGGCCTCTTGCAGACCTGGACCACCGTTCCTCCGGCCAGTCGGCGCGTACCGCGTCCGGAGTTCGGTGCCTGGCCGGTCGACAGCACGTTCATCAACATCGGCGAGCCGGCGGAGTTCGTCGAGGCCGACGATCCCGATCCCGCCTCCGGATCCGGTGTCTCGACCTTCCCCTGGCAAGCGCCGAGGCCGCTGTCGCCGAACCATCCGGAAGCGTTGTTCACTGCGGGTGCCCGGTTCCACCACCCGCGCCAGGGCGCCCTCGAGATCCTGGAACCGGAGAAGGCCGGGCTGCTCCACATGCCGAGCGGCCAAGTCATCGTCACTGATCCCGGCACGTTCCACCGCGCCGTCCCGTTCACCATCGAAGTGCCGCCGGGCGACTATCCCGTTCTCGTCGCCGCGATGCGCTGGGTGGAGGCGCCCTGGGGCGAAACGCCGGCCGCGCTGCTGCGGATCAGCGAGAAGCCCACCGCGACGTGGGAGCTGGGCCTTCAGCCGGGGCAGGACGAACGGGAGCTCGGCCCCGACGAGTTCTTCGGCTTCGGCGTCGACAGCGGCACCGGGTCCTTCCTCGACGCGGCCGGTGCCGAGGCACTTCAGCGGATCTTCTCGGAGCGGATCAAGACGGACGGCCCGTCCGCCCTGATGGACTCGCCGGTCGTGGATCCCACGACGGGCGCCAACCTGATCATGTTCATGAGCGGATACGGCGACGGCTCGTACCCCGTGTGGATCGGCCGCGACCAGGACGGCGGCGTGACGTGCCTCGTCGCCGACATGTGTGTGGTGGGACCGGCGGAACTCCTTACGCCAGGGGCCGACGAGACACGCCACGTCCCGGGCCGCGCGGTGCTGACCCCCGAGACCGACGCGCCGCCGGTGCCGGAGCACTTCGATTCCGGCCCGATCCAGGACTTCTTCTTCGCCGAGACGCGCAAGCTCCTCGCGCAAAGGCGGTAAAGCGGTCGCGCTGACAGCGTCGCCACCGTCATCCGCCTGCCGCCGATCACTCCTGAAATAGACTCGCACCACCATGAACATCGGCAGCTACTACGAACCGGCCGGAGAGAACCGCTACAAGCCCACCACGCACGCGGGTGGCGCGTGGGATCCCGATGAGCAGCATTTCAGTCCCCTCGGCGGACTCGTCGTGCACGCCATCGACCGCTTCGCGGCCGGGCGGCCGCGGCCGGATCGCGATCTGCTCCTGTCCCGCGTCAGCTTCGACATCCTGGGACGCCTCGCGCTTGACGAGTGTGAGATCCGGGTGGAGACGCTGCGGCCGGGACGGACGATCGAGTTGGTCGAGGCGGTCGTGCTCATCAGGGATCGGGCGGTGGTGCGGGCCCGGGCCTGGTTGCTGGGCGCCGGCGACACCGCGGCGGTGGCCGGGGGCGGGGGCGACAGGCTCACGCCGCCGGAGGAGCTCGCTTCCTGGCCGATAACCGATGTGTGGCCCGGCGGCTACATCGCCTCCGTGGACATCCGTCCGGTCGCGCCTCCACAGCCGGGCCGGACAGCCGCGTGGGTCGGCACCGACCTCGATCTGGTCGCCGGACAGAGCAGCAGTCGGCTGGCATCCTTCGTCGCGCTCGTCGACACCGCCAACGGCATCGCCGTTCGGGAGTCGCCGGCCGAGTGGATGTTCCCGAACGTCGATCTGACCGTTCATCTGCACCGGCAGCCCGTCGCGGGGCGGTGGACCGGGCTGGACACGACCGTGGCGTTCGGTCCGACCGGTCAGGGCGTGACGTCGACCGTGCTGCACGACGCGGCCGGGCCGGTCGGGTACGCCGAGCAGATCCTCACCGTGCGGCCCCTGACGTAGTTCAGGCCGACGCCCCCGACGCCCCCGACGCCCCCGACACGTTATCCGCCAGCAGGCGGAGCAGGCGCTTGGCGTCGTCGAACTGGCGCGGCGTCAGCCCCATCGCGGCGCCGATCGCGGCCGGTACATCGGCGGCGCGGGTGCGCAGCTCCTCGCCCTCGGCGGTGAGGCTCACGCGGACCGTGCGCTCGTCGTCGGCGGCGCGGTCGCGGCGGACCAGGCCGTTGGTCTCCAGACGCTTGATCAGCGGGGTCAGAGTCCCGTAGTCCAGGTGGAGCGCGCCGCCGATGTCCTTGATGGGGACGGTGCCGTGCTCCCAGAGCACGAGCATCACCAGGTACTGCGGGTAGGTCAGCCCCAGGTCGTCGAGCAGCGGGCGGTAGCGCTGGGTCACGGCGCGCGAGGCCGCGTACAGGGCGAAGCAGAGCTGGTCGTCCAGCAGCATCGAGTAGTCCGCGTCCGGGGCGGGGGCGCCGTTCACGGATCGTGCGGTATCCATGACCACCAGCATAGCCGTGGAGGCGATCCCCTCGTGAGCATTTAACTTGTGCACGATGTAATCGCTCGCTAGTGTTCAACCCGTGAGCTTCCCCGGCTCACCGAACCACGAGGAGCCAGCCATGTCCGAGTACGTGCCCGCCGCCCCCGTCCCCGCTCCCGTCCTGGAGTCGGCCGCCGCCGACTTCGCCGCCGCCACCGCGAACCCGCCGTACCTGTTCGACCTGGGGCCGGTCGAGGGCCGCAAGGCCGTCGACGAGGTGCAGTCCGGCGAGATCGCCAAGCCGGCCGTCGACGAGGAGTGGATCACCGTCCCCGGCGGGCCGACCGGCGAGGTGCGGGCCCGGATCGTCAAGCCCGCCGGGAGCACCGGCACGCTGCCGGTAATCGTCTACATCCACGGCGCGGGCTGGGTCTTCGGCAACGCCCACACCCACGACCGCCTGGTACGCGAACTGGCCGTCGGGGCGCGGGCCGCGGTTGTCTTCCCCGAGTACGACCTGTCGCCGGAGGCACGCTACCCGGTCGCGATCGAGCAGAACTTCGCCGTCGCACGCTGGGTCGTCACCGACGGCGCCGCCAAGGGCCTGGACGCCTCGCGCATAGCGGTGGCCGGCGACAGCGTCGGGGGCAACATGGCCGCGGCGCTGACCCTGATGGCGAAGGAGCGCGGCGGAATCCCGCTGGTGCAGCAGGTGCTGTTCTACCCGGTGACCGACGCGAGCTTCGACACCGCCTCCTACCACCAGTTCGCCGAGGGCTACTTCCTGCGCCGCGACGCGATGCAGTGGTTCTGGGACCAGTACACGACCGACCCGGCCCAGCGCGCCGAGATCACCGCCTCACCGCTGCGCGCGAGCGTCGAGCAGCTGGCGGACCTGCCGCCGGCGCTGGTCATCACCGGCGAGGCCGACGTCCTGCGCGACGAGGGCGAGGCGTACGCGAACAAGCTGCGGCAGGCCGGAGTCCCGGTGACCGCCGTGCGCTACCAGGGCGTCATCCACGACTTCGTCATGCTCAACGCCCTGCGCGAGACGCACGCCGCCGAGGGCGCGATCACCCAGGCGGTCGCGGTGCTGCGGACGGCGCTCGGGACGAACTGAGCCCGCTCCCCCAAAGCCGGCGGGGTCCCGCCGCGAGCCTCCTCCCCCCTCGGGCTCGTGGCGGGGCCTCGCCCTATTTCACGAGCGAGTTCGCAGCGTCCAGCGCGGCCGCCATGCGCTCGGCGTCCGTCCCGCCGAGCTGACCGCCGCGGGCGGTCGCCATGAACAGCGCGGTGAGCGCCAGGCGGCCCTTGAGCCGGCCCTCGACCGAATCGGCCGGGCTGAGCAGTGCGCCGACCTGGTCCATGCGGTACGCGAAGCCGGCCGTGGCGGACAGGTCGCGCATGGCGGCCTCGTTCGCCTGCGCGAAGCGGCTGAACGCGTGCCAGGGTCCTGACATCAGCGCGTGCAGCCGCCGCAGGAGCTCGCGGCGGGTGGCGCGGGCCGCCGGCTGCCCGCCGGCCCACTCCAGCAGCTCGTCGACGGAGGTGGCGAGCTCGTCGTGGACGCTCGCCAGGATGTCCTCCTTGCTGCGGTAGTGGTAGTAGAGCGCGGGCCGGGTCACGCCGAGGCGGTCGGCGATCTCCCGCATCGTGGCGCGCTCGTATCCGTGCTCGGTGAAGACCTCGAGCGCCACCTCGTGGATGCGGACGCGGGTGTCGGTGCGCCGGCCGTCGGGTTGCCCTGCCATGGCGACTACCTTACATTGGCGTCAGGTATTTAGCTGACTCACGTGTAAGTAAGTTGGGAGTGACACGCCATGCGGGACCGCACTCTGTTGATCACCGGCGCGAGCAGCGGCCTGGGCCGGGCGGCCGCGCGCCGCGCTCTGGCTTGCGGGCACACGGTCGTCGGGACGGTCCGCACCTCGGCGGCGGCGGAGGAGTTCGAGGCGCTGGCGCCTGGCCGCTCGTACGCGCGCATCCTGGACGCCGCACGCTTCGACGACGCCCGCGGGGTCGTCGCCGACGCCGAGCGGACCGTGGGCCCGATCGATGTCCTGATAGCCGCCGCCGGCTACGGCCACGAGGGAACCGTCGAGGAATCGACCCTCCAGGAGTGGCGCCGGCAGTTCGACGTCAACGTCTTCGGCGCCGTCGCGGTCATCCAGGCCGTCCTGCCCGGCATGCGGGCCCGGCGCGCGGGACACGTCATCACCGTCACCTCGGTCGGCGGCCTCATCGCGGGCCCCACGCTCGGGGTCTACAACGGCAGCAAGTTCGCACTGGAGGGGATCACGCGCGCCCTGGCCGCCGAGGTGGCGGGGCTCGGAATCCGGGTGACCGCCGTCGAACCGGGCGCGTTCCGCACCGACTGGTCGGGCCGCTCCATGCGGCGCGCGACGCGGAGCATCGACGACTACGACGACCTCGTCGGGCCGATCAGCGCGGCGCGGGCCGGGTTCACCGGGCGGCAGCCCGGCGATCCCGACAAGGCCGCCGACGCGCTCCTGCGCTTGATCGAGCTCGACGATCCGCCGACGCACTTGCTGCTCGGCTCGGACGCCCATCGGGCCGTGACCGGCGCGTTGGCCGCGTTCGGCGCCGAGGTCGAGAAGTGGCGGGAGCTGACGCTCAGCACGGACTTCGCGGGAAGCTGACCGCGGCGGCAGCGCGCATCAGGCGAGTACCGTCCGGATGACCGTCTCAGAGGTCAGCGTCCGATGCACCGGGCACTTGTCGGCGATCTCCAGGAGCCTGGTTCGCTGCTCATCGGTCAGCGGGCCGTCGAGCCGGATCGTCCGATCGATGCGGTCCACGAATCCGTCGGCGCTCTCGCACTCCTCGCAGTCCCTGGCGTGGATCCGGTCGTGGCGCAGGGAGACCGTCACCTTCTCCAACGGCAGGTTCTTGCGGGTCGCGTACATCCGCAGCGTCATCGAGGTGCAGGCGCCGAGGGCGGCCAGCAGGAGGTCATACGGGTTCGGGCCGGTGTCGCCTCCGGTCGGCACCGGCTCGTCGGCGACGAGGTGGTGGCGCCCGGCGGTGATCAATTGCTGGAGCCCGCCGATTCCGGTCCCGGTCTCGGTGACGGTCACCGCGGTGTCCGCGGAGACTTCGGCCGGCAGAGTCGGCGCGGGCGTCGGCTCGGGCGCCGGCTCGGGCAGGTAGCGGCCGGCCCACGCGGCGAGCACCGCGGCCGCGTACTCCGCGTCCGGACGGCGGCTGAGCAGGTGGTCGGCACCGTCCAGTGCCACGAACGACTTGGGGTGGCGGGCTGTGTCGAAGATCCGCCGGGCGTTGTCGATGCCGACCGTCTCGTCCTGCGGGGCGTGCATGACCAGCAGCGCCGCCTTCAGCTCGCGGATGCGCTCGGCCTGCGGCTGGTCGGCGATGTCGGCCAGGAAGCTGCGGCGCACGCAGAAGTCGCGTCCGCCGAGCGACACGGTCGCCTCGCCCTCGCGCTCGATGGTGTCGCGGGCGTCCCGGAGCAGGTGGGCGATGTGCGAGGGGTCCGCCGGGGCGCCGATCACGGCCACGGCGCGGGTCTCGGGGATCCGGTGCCGGGCCGCCAGGACGGCCGCGCCGCCCAGCGAGTGGCCGACGAGCAGTCTCGGCGCGGCGTGCTCGGTACGCAGGTAGTCGGCGGCCGCGACCAGGTCGTCCACGTTGGAGCTGAATCCCGTGTTCCCGAAGTCGCCGCCGGACTGGCCCAGGCCCGTGAAGTCGAAGCGCAGCACCGCGATGCCGTGGTCGGTGAGGGCGCGGGCGATGCGCGAGGCGGCGACGGCGTCCTTGCCGCAGGTGAAGCAGTGGGCGAAGATCGCGTACGCCCGGGGCCCGGTGCCGTCGGGGAGTTCCAGGCGGGCGGCCAGGGCGGCGCCGCCGCCGCCGGTGAAGGTGACCTTGAGGGAGGTGGACATGGGATCAAGCATCCCCGACCGAGCATGTCTGCGCCGATCCGCCCCCGCCTTGCTCGAAGCCTGTGACAGGAGTGACGGGTGGGGCTGAACGGACAGGATAGACGGACCTTTACTCACTCTTGACAACTTTGACCCGCTCATTCCTCGACCGCTCCAGTACCCGGCGCTACCGTCCGTCGCAGTGGGTACAGGGAATTGTTTTCAGGCACCTGACATCAAGCCCCTGGCCCACCGCTCCACCGGGCGGACCATCCCGCTCCGCCCGGATCCCCTTTTAGCCGTCACCATGGCGCGGACCCACCCCTGTCCGTGCCTGTCGGGGGCGGCGGAACGGAGTACGGGAATGAGTGAACGGCATCTCGCCCCGCGCCGGCTGCGCCGGGGCCTGGCCGCGATCGGCGCGCTCGCGCTGGCCGCGGGCCTGGCCGCGATGAGCGGCGGGGCGGCGTCGGCGACGACGCAGGCCGCGCCGCAGGCCAAGCACCACAAGCCGCAGCCGCACGGGCGGTTCGGCATCGTCCCGATGCGGTCGGCGTCGACAGCGGCGACGGCATCGCGGATCCACACCTTCTCGCCGGAGTCCGGCGGCACCGGCGGCCCGCTGAACTACGGCGGCGGCCCGGTCCAGCACAACGTCCAGGTGTACCTCGTCTTCTGGGGTTCCCAGTGGGACAGCGACTCCAACGGCGTCGAGAGCTACATGCAGAACCTGTTCAGCGGCCTGGGCACCGGCTCGGACTCCTGGTCCACCGTCACCAGCCAGTACACCGACAGCTCCGGCTCGGGCCCGACGTTCGGCGGCGCCGTGCTCGCCGGCACCTGGGTGGACGACGGCAGCGCGGCCCCGCAGTCCGCGGCGCAGTCGGACATAGCCGCCGAGGCGGAGAACGGCGTGTCGCACTTCGGGATCAGCCCGACCAACGACACCCAGATCGTGGTGCTGAGCCCGTCCGGGACCAACCCCGACGGGTTCCCGAACTCCGGCTTCTGCGCGTGGCACGACTACGACGGCACGGTGTCCTACACCAACATGCCGTACGTCCTGGACGCCGGCAGCAGCTGCGGCGCGAACAGCGTCAGCAGCCAGCTCGACGGCTTCAGCATCGTGGAGGGCCACGAGTACGCCGAGTCGTTGACCGACCCGCAGCCGTCTTCCGGCTGGGTGGCCGGCGACGGCGAGGAGAACGGCGACCTGTGCGCCTGGTACAACCTGGGCTCCATCAGCCTGTCCACCGGCAGCTTCGCCATGCAGCCGACGTGGAGCAACGCGGCCAACGGCTGCGCGATGTCCGGCTGAGGCAGAAGTGAAGACAGGATCCTGAGATAGGCGGGCCGGCCCTCGCCCGCGCGAGGGCCGGCTCTTGACATCCGTCCCGGAGTACCGTGTGAGCCCTCTTACATAAAAGGGGCGTCGGATGAGCGGCACTGTCGAGGCGTCCCCGGCCTCGCGGTCGGCACCGCGCTACGACGGTCCAGTCCAGGCGAACGGCACCGCGCTGCCTTCGCCGATGCCTCCTTCCCACCGTGACGATGCTGTGGATCTCCACCGACGTCGACGACTTCACCGGCGTCGTCCGCGAGGCGGCCCGCGTGCTGGCCCCGGGCGGACTGCCGGTCCTCGCCGGCGTGCATCCGTGCTTCGTCGGCCCGCATGTCGAGTTCCGCGAAGACGGCGGGCACAGCGTGCATCCGACCTATCGTCTCGCCGAGCCGGAGCGGCTGGTCCCCTTCAGCCTCGCGCTGCGCCTGCGCCGTCCCGCGGCCTCAGCGCACTGACACCAGGCCGCCGTTGGAGGCGATCTTCTGGATCTTCGCTGCCTTGTCCGGCGGGTCGATCGCGGCGACCATCCACACCGCGTCGGCGGTGAACCCGCCGTTGAAGGTGTCGGTGCCGGCGACCTTGGCCCAGCCCTGGTCGCCGAAGGTGAAGGTCCGGCCGGACTGGGAGATGCGCAGGGAAAGCCGCGTCCCGTACAGCGCGAGTTCGCCGCCGTCCTTCAACGGGAGGTACGTCGGCGCCAGGTCGGGTTCGGTGCTCACCGTCAGCGCGGCGGTCGCCGGGGAGACATCGTTGGTCTCCCCCTGGATCCACTTCTGCTCGGCGGTGGTCGGGTCGTCGTTGAGGAAGGGCGAGCCGGGCTGGCCGGCGTTGTCGTCGGCGAGCATGGTCCGGTCCGCGGCCGCCAGGTCCATGGTGTTCAGCGGCAGCTTGTCCTGCTGGGTCGCGCTGTAGTCCAGCAGTCCGTCGGCTCCGACGGCGAAGGCCGGCCACTGCTGGCCCGGGGTGAGGATCACGATGCTGTCCGCCAGCCAGGGCGCGCCGGCGTGGTCCTGGGTGAAGTGCATCAGGAAACTGCTGTTGGGCGAGCCGGACTGCACGGCGTCGGCCGTGACGAAGAAGCCGCGGGGATAGCTCGGCGAGCGCGGGATGAGGAAGACCGGGTTGTTCAGCGCCATCGGCACCTTGGCCTGCTTGGCCCTGTCGCCACCGACCCCCTGGGCGTAAAGCAGACTGGCCTGGTCCAGGGCCAGCAGCGATCCGCTCTCGATCTTGGCCATCTGGGCCGTGTCCAAGGCGGCGTTGGCGGCGTCGTTCTGGGTCTGGTACGCCTTCAGCGCCGCCGCGGCCTGGTCCTGCGTGACGGTGGCGTCCGCGGAGGCCGAGGTGGTCGGCGAGCCCTGCCGCCCCGAGGCGAGCGACTGGTTCGTCGGCAGCGCGGTGCTGGAGTGCCCGCTCGGCGACGGTCTCGCACCCACCGTTCCGGCGCTTGAGCATCCGGCCAGCGCCAACCCCGAAGTCAGGCCCACGGCCAGACCCCATGCCGCTCCCCACCTACGCATGTCTGCCCACCTACACATGTCTGCCCCTGCAACGTGATCACACGGAGAGCGCAGGTTACTGCGGCGGCATGCGCGCCGGGACGGTACTTCCTACGGCACTACCGCCAGGCTGTCCATGGACGCCAGCATTGCCTCCCGCGCGCCGGCGTACTGCGCGCGCACGCCGGCGCCGATGCCGGCCTTGACGTTCGGCGAGTCCTTGAACATGACGGCCTCGTTCCACGTCGGCGGCGCCTTGGGCACCTCGCCGCCGGGGGCCGTGGAGGCGGCCAGCACCCACGCCGCCTGCCGGGCCGCGCCGATCGCCATGATCTCGCTGCCGCCGAGCATCACCGCGCCGGTGGGCCGGCCGGAGCCGGGGCGGGGCACGCCGGTGGCGTCCAGGGCGGCGAACACGCCGGTGGAGGTCAGGCCGCCGCCGGCCCCGTCCTCGAACGAGGCGGACACCGCGACCGCGACCGGGACGCCGAAGATCGCCGGGGCTATCAGCCGCACCGCGTCCAGCCGCGCGCCCTTGCCGGTGAGGATCACCCGCCGCAGCGGCGTGCCCACCGCGGCCATCTGCGCCGCCAGCGCCTCCAGGCCCTCGGCGATCGCGCACAGCATGCCCTCGACCGCGGCCCGCGCCAGGTTCGGCGCGGTCATCCGGGCCAGCCGCAGCCCGGTCAGCGAGCCGGGCTGGCCGGCCATCGGCGGCACCATGACCACGCCCTGCGCCCCGGGCGTGGACTCCAGCGCGAGCCGGGACAGGCCCTGCAGGTCCACGCCGGTCATCTTGGCCGCCGCCTCCAGCGTCGGCATCGCCTCGCCGGTGCGGGCCATGGCCAGGAAGCCGCCGGTGGCGTCGGCGAACCCGGAGACGGTCCCGCCGGGATCGGCCACCGGGCGCTCCAGTCCGCCGGCGAACAGCGTGCCGGTGGCGCCGATGCTGATCACCACGTCGCCGGGCTCGGCGGACAGGCCGAGCACCTGCGCCATCGCCGAACCCGTGCCGGGGGCGACCAGGACGCCGGCGTTGGTGGACCCGGCCGGCTCGACCGGGCCCAGCACCCGCGGCACCGCGACCTCGCGGCCGAAGGCGTGCACCAGCAGGGCCGTGCGGTAGTCGTTGGAGAACGGCGACCAGTAGCCGGTGCCGGAGGCCTCGCCGCGGTCGGTGACCGGCGCCGCGGCGCCGGCGAGCAGCAGCCAGGTGAGCCAGTCGTGCGGCTGGAGCACGGCGGCCACCCGCGCGGCGTTCTCCGGTTCCCGCTGGGCCAGCCAGCGCAGCTTGGCTATCGGGAAGGCCGCGGTCGGCACCGAGCCGACCGCCGAGGCCCAGGCCCCCGGGCCGCCGCCCTCGCCGACCAGATCATCGGCGGAGTTCGCGGCGCGGAAGTCGGTGGACATCAGCGCCGGGCGCACCACGCCCCCGGCGTTGTCCAGCGTCACCAGCGCCTGGCGCTGCCCGGAGACGGCGACCGCCTGGACCCCGTCCAGGATGTCGCCGTCACAGGCCTTGACGAGCGCGTTCCACCACTCGTGCGGGTCGTCGTCCCCGGCCGCGGCGTGGGCCACCGCCGCCTTGCGGATCACCTTCCCGCTGAGGGCATCGCAGACGACAACTCGTGTAGTGCTGGGCGAGGAATCGATACCCGCGACGATCGGCATGACGCCAGATCATGCCCTATGCGCCGCGCGCCGGAAACAGGCCCGCCCAAAGGAGTTCCGGCGCCCGTCGCGCGATTCAGTGTCCTGGTGGTGACCCACCGTCATCGCAGGTAGTCAAGCAGCTGATCGGCGTAGGTGTGACCGCGCAGCTTGGCCAGGGTCTTGGCCTCGATCTGCCGGATCCGCTCGCGCGTGACGCCGAAGGTGCGGCCGATCTCCTCCAGGGTGTGCGGCTGGCCGTCGGTGAGCCCGTAGCGCAGCTGCACCACGCGCTTCTCCCGCTCGCCGAGCGTGGACAGCAGCGCGTCCAGGTGCTCGCGCAGCATCACCACGGCGACGGAATCGGCCGGGGAGACCGCGTCGGCGTCCTCGATGAGGTCGCCGAGCGCCACGTCGTCCTCCTCGCCGACCGGCGCGTGCAGCGACACCGGCTCCTGGGCCAGGCGCAGCACCTCCACGACCCGCTCGCAGGCGACGCCCAGGACCTCGGCGATGTCGTCCGGAGAGGGCTCGACGCCGTTCTCCTGCAACAGCCGGCGCTGCAACCGCACCACGCGGTTCATCAGCTCGACCACGTGCACCGGCACCCGGATGGTGCGGGCCTGGTCGGCCAGCGCCCGGCTCATCGCCTGCCGGATCCACCAGGTCGCGTAGGTGGAGAACTTGTAGCCGCGGGTGTAGTCGAACTTCTCCACCGCGCGGATCAGACCGAGGTTGCCCTCCTGGACCAGGTCCAGGATCGACATGCCGCGACCGAGGTAGCGCTTGGCGATCGAGACCACCAGGCGCAGGTTCGCCTCGATCAGCCGGCGCTTGGCGGCCTGGCCCTCCAGGACCAGGATGGCCAGCTCCCGCCGCAGCTGCGGCTTGAGGTGGGTCTCATAGGTGAGCTTCTCCTCGGCGAACAAGCCGGCCTCGACAGCCTGGGCGAGTTCCACCTCCAGCACCGCGTTCAGCAGCGGTACCCGACCGATCTCCCGCAGATACTGCCGGAACAGGTCGCCGGCCGGTCCGGCGGAGTCGGCCCAGGCGTTGACCTTCGAATCCGCCTCGGCTTCCTTCTCCGGCTCGGTGTCGGCCTCCTCCTCCAGAGCCGCTTCGAGCTCTGCGATTTCCGGCGCGGCGGGGCCGGGGATCCGCAAGGGACTGAGCTCCTCCGGATCGCCCAGACCGACAGCGGTCCGGGCCTCGGCCGCGGACGAAGCAGTGGGGTGGGGGGTCGGCGCGGCGTCGAGGAGGGCTACCGGTCCCTGTGCGACAGCACTGTTCACGACAAGCTCCAAGTGGGGGTTCGCGACGTCTTCGCCACACGCTTACCCCGCGCGCCCCTGAGCTATCCCAGATAACGGAAACTCAACCAAGATCGATATCACCTGGCAGTCACGGAACCGTGACCGTTATGAGACTTCCGCCAGGCCACGCTTGTATTGCTCCAGCGCCACGAGTTCACCGAAGAGTTTGTTGTATTCCTCTTGACCTGTAACCGGATTCAGCCGTTGCAGCTTGGATCTCACGTCCTTGATACGCCGGTCGACAGTGTGGATTCGCACCCTTGTCATGATTTCGGCGACGTAACGCTCGTCGGCCGCGCCGCGGGAATGTACGGGTTCCACGGTGAGTTCGGTGACCAGTCCGCGGATGGCGTCGTCAGGGGCCTGATCCTGCACCCGGCCGGTCCAGTTGTTGTCATTGCCGGTCGCACAGCCGCCGGCCCCGCGCACCGCCGCGCACACCGCGGCATAGGCGGGAACGGTGAACTCCTCCGGCGCCAGGCCGTCGAAGGTCGCGCCCGCCAGTTGCGGGAACTGCAGCGCCATCTTCAGCGCCTCACGCTCGGCGCCGGCCACGGGGTCGCGTTGTCCGGGCACGGTCGCGGCCTCGGCGCCGAACAGGCCGTCCGGCTCCGGCGGGCCGTAGCCGCCGCCGCGATTGCCGTCGTAACCGCCGCCGTATCCGCCGCGATCGCGATCGCCGCGGCCGCCGTAGCCGCCGTAGCCGCCCCGATCATCGCGGCCGCCGCTCCGGCCCGGCCCGCGACCGCCTCCGAAACCGCCCTCTCGGCCCCCGTAGCCGCCGCGCCCGCTGTTCGAGCCCTGATTCCCCCGGCGGTCGTTCCGGTCGCCGCCACGGCCGCCTGAGGGCCCCTGGCCGCCGGAGAGCGGGACCTCCGGCCGGACGCCGGCGGCCGCGAGCAGCCGGCGCACCGCCGACTGCACGTCCCGCTCCTCCAGCCCGAGCCAGCCGGCCAGCCGGCGGGTGTAGTCGTTGCGCAGCGCCGAGTCGCGGATCTTCGCCACGATCGGGGCGGTGGCCCGCAAAGCGTGCACCCGGCCCTCGGACTCGTCCAGGTTCTGCTTGGCCAGCTCGGCGCGGATCACGAACTCGAACAGCCGGGTCCGGGTGGCGACCAGCTCGCGCACGGCCGCATCGCCCTTGGCCAGCCGCAGATCACACGGGTCCATCCCGCTGGGCTCGACGGCGACGAAGGTCTGCGTGACGAACTTGTCCTCGTCCAGATAGGCGCGCATGGCCGCCTTCTGCCCGGCCGAGTCGCCGTCGAAGGTGAAGACCACCTCCACACCGAGGAACTGGTTCCGGTCGGCCAGCAGCCGTCGCAGGATCTTGATGTGCTCCTCGCCGAACGCGGTGCCGCAGGTGGCCACCGCGGTCGGCACGCCGGCCAGGTGGCAGGCCATCACGTCGGTGTAGCCCTCGACCACGACCGCGCGCTCCTGCTTGATGATCTCCTTGCGCGCGAGCTCCAGGCCGTAGAGCACCGAGGACTTCTTGTAGATCGGCGTCTCGGGGCTGTTGAGGTACTTCGGGGTGTCCGGGTCGTCGGTGAGCCGCCGGCCGCCGAACCCGATCACGTCGCCGGACAGGTCGGCGATCGGCCACATCAAGCGGTTGCGGAAGCGGTCCATCGCACCGCGCCGGCCCTCGGAGGCCAGACCGCCGGTCAGGATCTCCTTGTCGGTGAATCCGCGTCCGCGCAGGTGCCGGACCAGCGACTCCCAGGACTCCGGCGCGAAGCCGACGCGGAAATGCTCGATCGCGGACGCGTCGAAGCCACGCGCGCTCAGGATCTCCCGGGCCTTGGCGGCGGCCGGCGTGGCCAGCTGGTCGACGAAGTACTCCGCGGCGGCCCGGTGCGCCTCGATCAGGCGGGTGCGCTCGCTGCGCACACCCTGGTTCGTGTAGCCGCCCTCGGTGTAGCGCAGCTCGATGTTGTACTGCCCGGCCAGCCGCTCGACCGCCTCGGGGAACGAGAGGTGGTCGTACTCCATGACGAACTTCAGGACGTCGCCGCCGACCCCGCAGCCGAAGCAGTGGTAGAAGTTCTTCGACGGGCTGACCTGGAAGGACGGCGACTTCTCGTCGTGGAACGGGCACAGGCCCTTCAGGTTCCCCCCGCCGCCGTTGCGCAGTTGGACCACGGCGCCGACGACATCGACGATCGAGGCCGCCTTGCGTACTCGTTCGATGTCGTCGTCTTTGATCTGGCCGGCCACAACCAGAGTTTAGCTGTGCGGTCAGACGGTACCGAGTCGCCTGCTCAGGGCATACGCGGCGTCGTCGGTGAGGGACGCGACCTGGTCCACCACCACCCGCAGCCGGGTGCAGTCGTCGGTGGCGTCGGCGTACCAGGCGCGGAAGGCCGGCTCCAGGTGGTCCGGCAGCGCGGACAGGCCCTCCACCAGGCTCGTCACCAGCTCCCGTTGCAGGCGGCGGCGCTCGCGCGCGTCGTCGCGCTGCATCACGTAGCGCGCGGTGATCGCCTTCAGCAGCGCGCACTCCAGCCGGGTCTCGCGCGGTACGACCAGGTCGGCGGCGTACCGGGTGAGCGGTCCGGTGACCGCGGCTCTGTCGGCGTCGCCGGCGGCGGCCTCGCGGGTGGCGGCGGCCGCGGACTGGCAGAACCGGCCGATCAGGCTGCTGGTGGCGTTCTTCAGCGCGGCCTGCGCGGCGAACGTGCCGTCGTAGTCGCCGGGCCAGTAGTCCAGGTCCATCAGCCGGGACAGGGCCTCGGACAGCTCGGGGGCGTTGGCGCCCGGGGCATAGCGGATCTCGGCGAGCTCGAACAGCTCGGCCTGCTCGCTCAGCGAGAGCAGAGCCTTGGGGACCAGGTAGCCGGCGTGCAGGGCGTCTTCGAGGTCGTGGACGGAGTAGGCCACGTCGTCGGACCAGTCCATCACCTGCGACTCGAAGCAACCCCGGCCGGGCACCGCGCCGGTGCGCATCCAGTCGAAGACCGGCTCGTCGTCGGCGTAGACGCCGAACTTGCCGGTCCCGCGCGCCTGGCCCTCGGCCCGGGTCCACGGGTACTTCGTCGCGGCGTCCAGCGCGGCCCGGGTCAGGTTCAGCCCGCCGGGCTCGCCGTCCGGACCCAGCGCCTTGGCCTCCAGCCGGACCAGGATCCGGAAGGACTGCGCGTTGCCCTCGAAGCCGCCGCACTCGGCCGCGGCCAGGGCCAGCGCCTCCTCGCCGGTGTGGCCGAACGGCGGGTGCCCCAGGTCGTGGGACAGGCAGGCGGTCTCCATCAGATCGGGGTCGGCGCCGAGCTCCTTGCCCAGTTCCCGGCCGATCTGCGCACATTCCAGGCTGTGCGTGAGCCGGGTGCGCGGGCTGTCCAGATAGGCACCGAACGCCGAGTCGCTCGACCCCGGCGCGACCACCTGGGTCTTGGCCGCCAGCCGGCGCAGCGCCGCGCTGTGCAGCACCCGGGCCCGGTCCCGTTCGAACGCGGTACGCCGCACGTTGCTGGGGTGGTCCGGCAGATGACGCTCCCGGTCGGCGTCGCTGTACGCATCGGCGGGCGTCCTCAGATCAGTCACCGCCCCACGGTAACCCGCGCGGGCCAACAGAAACCGAAGACTCGGCGGCGGAGCTTCACATGGCTCGGACGAGCGGCCGCCCCGGGTCGGGCTCCCGGGACGGCCGCCCTGCTCCTTCTTTTACAGCACGAATCTCTACTGCGGCTCCATGATGAATATGTTGTTTCTAGAGCAGTTCCTCGAAGGGGGCGAGGACCATGCTGCGGACCCCGGCGTACTGCGCCAGGATCTCGACGTCGTCGGCGCACGCCTTGCCTTCCGGCGAGTCGATCCCGGCGCGCAGGTCGTCCATCGAGTCCCAGCGCAGCTCGGCGATCCGGAAGTACGGCTCGCCCCGGACCGGGACCGGGTTGTCGCTGATCGCGTAGGAGCGCAGCAGCGGGATCCGCCGGGCCAGCGGGATGTGTACCTCGCGGTAGTGGCGCTCGAAGGCCTCGGGGTCGGTCGGCCGCTCCCAGAAGACGAGGAAGCGGGCGGGGGTGGTGGTCACGGTGGTTTCCTCTCGGTCGGTGTCTCACCGGTACATACCGGCGGCACCGGCCGGACTCATCGCGGCAGGCCGAAGCTGTCGAACAAGGCCGGATCGGCGAACACCACGTTGGCCGTGACCAGGCCGCCGACGACGGTGAAGACCTGGAGCGTGTGCCGGTGGTGGCCGCCGCCGGGGCTCGGGGCGTAGGCGGCCAGCGCGGGCTGGCCGTTGGCCGAGGTCGGGATGGCGCGCCAGCCGGTGCCGTTCAGCCGGAAGACGCGCTCCATGAACAGGCCGTAGTCCTCGCGACCGCGGTACCAGAGCGGGACCGGCGGCATCTCCATGACGACGTCGTCGGCGAGCAGCCGCACCAGCGCCGGCACGTCGGCGGCCTCGAAGGCGTGGATGTAGCGCTCGATGGTCGCGTGCCGGCCGGGATCGGGCGCCTCGCGCACGTCGGCGGCGTCCCCGAGCCCGGCGACGGCCGCGCGGGCCCGCTGCAGGGCGCTGTTCACCGCCGCGACCGTGGTCCCGAGCTGGTCGGCGACCTCGGCGGCGGAGAAGTCGAGCACGTCGCGCAGCACCAGCGCGGCCCGCTGCCGCGCGGGCAGCTCCTGCACCGCCGCAACCCAGGCCAACCGCAGGTCGGCGCGAGCATCGGCGTCGAAGCGGGCATCGGGGAAGGGCTCGAGCCAGGGGATGTCCAGCGCCGGGCGCAGCGGCGCCTCGGTGTCCCGGCTCGGGGCGCCGAGCCCGGAGGGCAGCGGACGGCGCCCGCGCGATTCGAGCGCGGTCAGGCAGACGTTGGTGGCGATGCGGTAGAGCCAGGTGCGCAGCGAGGCCCGGGCCGGATCGTAGCGTTCGCGGGCCTTCCAGGCGCGGAGCAACGTCTCCTGCACCTGGTCCTCGGCGTCCTGGAACGAGCCGAGCATGCGATAGCAGTAGGCCGTCAGCTCGGCGCGGTGCGCTTCGAGGTCCACGCGCTCGTCCACGGCACCAGGCTAGGCGATCCCTCCGACAACACCACCAGCACCACCAGCACCGTCAACACCGCGGACCGCTAGCGTTGCCGCATGAGCGATCAGGGACCGCCGGCCGTCGTCGCCGGAGAGAAGGAAACCCTCCTGGCCTTCATGCGCTACCTGCGCGAGGCGATCATCCGCAAGGTCGAGGGACTGCCCGACGACATCGCCCGCAAGCCCGCCGTCCCCTCGGGCACCAGCCCGCTCGGCATGCTGAAGCACCTGACCGGCGCGGAATTGGTGTGGCTGGAGTGGGCGTTCCTGGGCCGCGACCCATTCCCGGAGCTGGGGATGGACGTGACCGAGACGGACACGGTCGCCGGATGCGTCGCGGCGTACCGCACGACGGCGGCACGGGCCGACGCAATCTGGGCGACGCTCGACGACCTCGACGCGGTGTCAGCGCGCGAGGACCGGACGCTGCGCTGGATCCTGGTCCACACGGTCGAGGAGCTGGCGCGGCACGCCGGGCACCTGGACATCATGCGGGAGCAGATCGACGGGTCGGTGGGGCGGTAGCCGGGGTCGGCGGCGGCAAGATGAACACGGTGCCGACTGCGGACTGCCGGCTGCCCCCGGATGTGCGGGTCCAGGCGTCAGCGATCGATGGGCGCGGGATGTTCGAGGTCAGGCCGGGGGCGGTGGCGACGCCGGGGACGACTGCCGGGTGGCCCGCCGCCAGGGTGCGAACAGGCCGGGCGCCCTATAAGGACACCCGGCCTGTCAGCGCTCACTCACCTCAGCGCGAATCGCTCCCGGCGGACTCGATCGCCGCGCGCGCCGCCTCCAGCCGGGCCACCGGCACCCGGAACGGGGAGCAGGACACGTAGTCCAGCCCCACCTCGTGGAAGAAGTGCACCGAGTCCGGGTCGCCGCCGTGCTCGCCGCAGACCCCGAGCTTCAGCTCCGGCCGGGTCTTGCGCCCCTCCTCGGCCGCGATGCGTACCAGCTTGCCGACGCCCTCGCGGTCCAGCGTCTCGAACGGCGACACGCCGAAGATGCCGCGGTCCAGGTACGCCGAGAAGAACGCGCCCTCGACGTCGTCGCGGGAGAAGCCCCACGTGGTCTGCGTCAGGTCGTTGGTGCCGAAGGAGAAGAACTGCGCGGCCTCGGCGATCTGGCCCGCGGTCAGGGCCGCGCGCGGCAGCTCGATCATGGTGCCGATCAGCGAGCGGACGTCGGCGCCGGTGCGCTCCTTGACCTCGGCCAGGACCTGCTGGGCCTCGTCGCGGATGATCTCCAGCTCCTGGACCGCGCCGACCAGCGGGACCATGATCTCCACCCGGGCCACGCCGCCGGCCTTGGCGACCTGCGCCGCGGCCTCGGCGATGGCGCGCACCTGCATCATGAACAGGCCCGGGATGACCAGGCCCAGGCGCACGCCGCGCAGGCCCAGCATCGGGTTGGCCTCGTGCATCTTGTGCACGGCCTGCAGCAGGCGCAGGTCGTTCTCGTTCTCCTCGCCCTTGGCCTCGGCCACCGCCACCCGCACCGACAGCTCGGTGATGTCCGGCAGGAACTCGTGCAGCGGCGGGTCCAGCAGGCGCACGGTCACCGGCAGGCCGCCCATGGCGGTGAAGATGGCGACGAAGTCGTCGCGCTGCATCGGCAGCAGCTCGGCCAGCGCGGCCTCGCGCTCGTCGTCGTCCTCGGCCAGGATCAGGCGCTCGATCAGCGCGCGCCGCTCGCCCAGGAACATGTGCTCGGTGCGGCACAGGCCGATGCCCTGCGCGCCGAAGCGCCGGGCGCGCGCGGCGTCCTCGGGGGTGTCGGCGTTGGCCCGGACGTACAGCCGGCGGCGCTCGTCGGACCAGGTCATGATCCGGTGCACGGCCTTGACCAGGTCGTCGGCCTTCGGGGAGTCGGCGCCGAGCCGGCCCTCGAAGTACTCCACGACCGGGGAGGCCACGACCGGGACATCGCCGAGGTAGACCCGGCCGGAGGTGCCGTCGACGGAGATGACGTCGCCCTCCTCCACGACCTCGCCGTTCGGCGCGGTCATCCGGCGGCGCTTGGTGTCCACGTCCAGCGACTCCGCGCCGCACACGCAGGTCTTGCCCATGCCGCGGGCGACGACGGCGGCGTGGGAGGTCTTGCCGCCGCGCGAGGTGAGGATGCCCTGCGCGGCGATCATGCCGTTCAGGTCGTCGGGGTTGGTCTCGCGACGGATCAGGATGACCTTCTCCCCCGAGCGCGACCACTTCACGGCGGTGTAGGAGTCGAAGACGGCCTTGCCCACCGCCGCGCCGGGCGAGGCGTTCATGCCCCGGGCGATCTGCTCCGCCTTCACGTTGTCGTCGAAGCGCGGGAACATCAGCTGCGCCAGCTGCGCGCCGGTCACCCGGTCCACGGCCTCGTCGGGCGAGATCCGGCCCTCGTCGACCAGCTGCACGGCGATGCGGAACGCGGCGGCGGCGGTGCGCTTGCCGACGCGGGTCTGGAGCATCCACAGCTTGCCGGACTCGATGGTGAACTCGATGTCGCACAGGTCGCGGTAGTGCTCTTCGAGCGTGGCCATGATCTGGGTGAGCTCGCGGTAGGACTCGGGGTCCAGCGAGCCGAGCTCTTCGAGCTGCATGGTGTTGCGGATGCCGGCGACGACGTCCTCGCCCTGCGCGTTCTGCAGGTAGTCGCCGTAGACGCCGGTCTGGCCGGAGGCCGGGTCGCGGGTGAAGGCGACGCCGGTGCCGGAGTCCATGCCCAGGTTGCCGAAGACCATCGAACAGATGTTCACCGCGGTGCCCAGGTCGTTGGGGATCCGCTCCTGGCGGCGGTAGAGCTTGGCGCGCTCGCCGTTCCAGGACTCGAACACGGCGCGGATCGCCAGGTCCATCTGCTCGCGCGGGTCCTGCGGGAAGGCACGGCCGGCCTCCTTCTCGACGATCGCCTTGAAGGCCTCGACCACGCCGCGCAGGTCGTCGGCGTCCAGGTCCAGGTCGTTCTGGGTGCCCTTGGCGTGCTTGACGGCGTCCAGGGCCTCGTCGAAGTGCTCGCCGTCCACGCCCAGGACGGTCTTGCCGAACATCTGGATCAGCCGGCGGTAGGAGTCCCAGGCGAAGCGCCCGTTGTCGGCCTTGGCGGCCAGGCCGTTGACCGACTCGTCGTTCAATCCGATGTTCAGGACCGTGTCCATCATCCCCGGCATGGAGAACTTGGCGCCGGAGCGGACCGACACCAGCAGCGGGCCGTCGGCCTGCCCCAGCTTCCGGCCCATCCTGGCCTCGAGCGCGTCGAGGTACTCCGACACCTGTTCCCGCAGCTCCGGCGGCTCTTGGCCGTGCTCCAGGTAGACGCGGCAGGCGTCGGTGGTGATGGTGAAGCCGGGAGGGACCGGCAGCCCGAGGTTGGTCATCTCGGCGAGGTTGGCGCCCTTGCCGCCGAGCAGGTCCTTGAGGTCCTTGTTGCCTTCGGTGAAGTCGTACACGAACTTCGGCACGCAGATACTCCCTGACTGATCTGTGTGGCACACACCGCGGCGGCGACGGGACGGACTGAGGGGGTGTCCCGCCGCATTGCCCTGACGCTGCGGAGCGTAGCGCGTCGGCCCGGCGTGTTCGCCAGGGCTATACCCCGATTCAAGCGTTTCGTTCCTGTGAGCCGCCTCACCCAGGGCGTGGGGAGCGTCACCCATGCGGACCTCTCGGGGAACCGCCGGGAATGAATATGCCGCAGGGTGTGCTGTGCGGGACGATAGGTTAGTTGAAGCCTCAACCAAGATCACTCGGCGCGGTCCCGCACCGAGCCCACCAGGAGGAAGCACCAAATGAGCACCGACTACGCGTCCCTGACCGGCGATTACACCTTCGACGTGGCGCACAGCACGGTCGGGTTCATCGCCCGGCACGCCATGGTGACCAAGGTCCGCGGAGGCTTCAACGAGTTCGAGGGCGAGATCCACGTCGACGGCGCGAACCCCGAAAAGAGCAGCGCCACGGCCACCGTGAAGGTCGCCAGCGTCGACACCCGCAACGAGCAGCGCAACGGCCACCTGCTCTCCGGCGACTTCTTCGAGCAGGACAAGTTCCCGGACATGACCTTCAAGTCCACCGGCGTCGTCGCCAAGGGCGAGGACCAGTTCGTCCTGAAGGGCGACCTGACCGTCAAGGACGTCACCAAGCCGGTCGAGTTCGACGTGGAGTTCCTGGGCACCACCGTCGACCCCTACGGCAACACCCGGATCGGGTTCGAGGCCAAGACCAGCGTCAGCCGCAAGGACTTCGGCATGACCTGGAACGCGGCGCTGGAGACCGGCGGCGTGCTGGTCAGCGACAAGATCCAGCTGGAGCTGGAGATCTCGGCGATCAAGAAGAGCTGAGCCGACTGATCTCCGACGGAGCGCCGGGACCGCCTGGAGGGTCCCGGCGCTTCTATGTGCGCCGGGCTCAGCCGCCGGAGTCCTCCATCTCGGCCCCGGCCGGCACCGTGTCGTCGTCCCGGTCGTCGAGCCAGCCGTGCGGCAGCGCGACCTTGCCCGGGGAGTTGGTGCGCCCGCGCGGCTTGCCGAGGGTGTCGGTCGGGAACGGGGTGTCCGGGTCCAGGTGCGCGAAGAAGCCGTCGAGCTCGGCCAGCGACGAGGACATCGCCAGGCCCCGGCGCACGTCGCCGCCGACCGGGAAGCCCTTGAGGTACCAGGCCACGTGCTTGCGGAAGTCCACGACGCCCTCGCGCTCGGTGCCGAGCCAGGAGGCGAGGAGTTCGGCGTGCCGGCGCATGGTGGCCATCACCTCGCCGAGGGCTGGGAGCTTGCGCTCAGTGCGTCCCTCGAACGCGGCGGCCAGGTCGGCGAACAGCCAGGGGCGGCCCAGGCAGCCGCGGCCGACCACCACGCCGTCGGCTCCGGTCTGGCTCATCATGCGCAGCGCGTCGTCGGCCTCCCAGATGTCGCCGTTGCCCAGGACCGGGACGTCCAGCTCGTCCTTCAAGGCCTTGATGGCGGTCCAGTCGGCCTCGCCGCTGTAGCGCTGGGCGGCGGTGCGGCCGTGCAGCGCGACCCAGGCCGCGCCGGCGTCCTGGGCGATGCGGCCGGCCTCCAGGAAGGTGTGGTGCTCGTCGTCGATGCCGATGCGCATCTTGACGGTGACCGGGATGCCGGCCGGGGCGGCGGCCTGGACCGCGGACTCGACGATCTGACCGAACAGCCGGCGCTTGTACGGCAGGGCCGCGCCGCCGCCCTTGCGGGTGACGCGCGGGACCGGACACCCGAAATTCATGTCGACGTGGTCGGCCAGGTCCTCGGCGGCGATCATCTCCACCGCCTTGCGGACTGTGACCGGATCCACTCCGTACAACTGGAGACTGCGCGGCTTCTCGTCGCCGGCGAAGGTCACCATCCGCAGGGTCTTCTCGTTCCGCTCCACCAGGGCGCGGGTCATGACCATCTCGCAGACGTAGATCCCGGCGCCGTGCTCGCGGCACAGCTGGCGGAACGCCACGTTGGTGATGCCGGCCATCGGGGCCAGCACCACGGGCGGCGCAACGGGCAGGGAGCCCAGAGTCAGAGTCTGTTTGTCTGGGGAAGTCACGCTTCCAGGATCCCATAGCGCGGCGGAGCACCCGTTCGGATATTCCAGTCGGCCTTGTGACAACCGGCCCGTTAGTCTGAACGTCATAAGGAAAGAGTTAAGAAACCGGCGGGGGGACACCGCTGGAACAGCAGAACAGCGGGTGGGCGAGAGTGAGTGGAAAAGTGGTGAGAGGGAACCGCACCGGTGGTAGCGGTGCGGACGCGAACGGCCCGCGGGGGCGGGGGCCGGAGCGAGGACGCGACAAACTCGCGCAGGGCATGCTGGCCGGCGCACTGGGGGTCTTCATAGCGGCCGGGATCTCGGCGTGCAACACGAATCCGCACGCCGCGGACGTCCCGCCGCCCTCGACCGTGGAGCAGCAGCCGGCGGCCAACGGGCAGAGCCCGGACACCGAGTCGAGCTCGCACCACAACGCGCCGAAGCCGGGGATAGTGCTGCCGAACACCATCCAGGTGTTCTACGCGACCACCCCGGTCTTCCAGGACCTGACGCACCACATCGTGCTGTGGAACGCGACCCAGGCGTACAAGGCGATGTACGCGGCCGCCTACCAGCCGGCCGAGGCCGGCACGGCGGACCTGAAGCGCTACTGGACCGGCACCGGCTACCAGCAGGCACACGGCTGGGCGCAGGCGTGGATCAGCGCCAAGCAGCAGCCGGTGGGCTTCTCGGTGCTGTCGAACGTGGTGGTGGAGAACCTCACACCGGAGCAGGCGACCGTCGGCTTCTGCGAGGACCTGTCCGGAGTGGTGCGCGGCAACGTCCAGACGCACACCCCGGGCAAAGCGCTCCAGCCGAAGAACTCCCTCGGCGACCGGATCGAGTACAGCATGGTGCCGACCGGGGTGAAGGGGCAGTGGCAGGTCAACGGGGAGTCGATCGCGAAGGCGTCGGCACTGTGCCCGCCGCCTTCGGAGAAGCACCACCACGGGCACTGACGTGACAGCACTGACGTGACTTCCGGGGGTGGGGGTTCGGTTAACCCCACCCCGGAAGACTCGTGCTCGCACGATCGATCGCGCGAGGGCGAAACGCCAGGCTGGAGGCATGACCTCGACGACAGTGAAGTCCAGCCGCCGCACTCCGGGCACTCTGACCGGCCCTGTTCGTGCCCTGCTCGCTCTGCCCGCGTTCACGCTCGCCGGCTACCTCGTCTGGCTCGCCTTCACCAACATCTGCTATCCGCTCCGGCCTGAGCTGGGCCTGCCCGGCTACACCCGCGATTCCTGGGGCGGCCCGACCTACGCCGGAGTCTGGGCGGTGCACGGCGCCGCCGGCGTGGCGATGCTGGTCGTGGCGTTCTTCACCGTACGGCCCGTCGTCCGGCGCCGGTCACCGTAAAGGGTGGGCCGCCGGAATCCTCCGGCGGCCCACCCTTTGTTCAGTACCGGGCCTCAGGCCCCGATCAGCCGGGCGGCGAGGTAGCCCTCGACCTTGTCCAGGGACACCCGCTCCTGCTCCATCGAGTCCCGCTCGCGCACGGTCACGGCCTGGTCGTCGAGGGTGTCGAAGTCGACCGTGATGCAGAACGGGGTGCCGATCTCGTCCTGGCGGCGGTAGCGGCGGCCGATGGCGCCGGCGTCGTCGAACTCGACGTTCCAGTTCTGGCGCAGCAGCTGCGCCAGGTCCCGGGCCTTCGGCGAGAGGTCGGCGTTGCGGGACAGCGGCAGGACCGCGGCCTTCACCGGGGCCAGGCGCTTGTCCAGGCGCAGGACCTTGCGGACCTCCATCTGGCCCTTGGCGTTCGGGGCCTCGTCCTCGGCGTAGGCGTCGAGTAGGAAGGCGAGCATGCCGCGGTTCACACCGGCCGCCGGCTCGACCACGAACGGCGTCCAGCGCTCACCGGTCTCCTGCTCCAGCTGAGTGAAGTCCTCGCCGGAGTGCTTGGCGTGCGTGGACAGGTCGAAGTCGGTGCGGTTCGCGATGCCCTCGAGCTCGGAGAACTCCTGGCCGCCGAAGTTGAAGCGGTACTCGATGTCGACGGTGCGCTTGGAGTAGTGCGACAGCTTCTCCTGCGGGTGCTCGTAGAAGCGCAGGTTCTCAGGCTTCAGACCCAGGTTGGTCCACCAGTTGTAGCGCTCGTTGAGCCAGTACTCGAACCACTGCTCGTCCTCGCCGGGCTTGACGAAGAACTCCATCTCCATCTGCTCGAACTCCCGGGTGCGGAAGATGAAGTTGCCCGGGGTGATCTCGTTGCGGAACGACTTGCCGATCTGGCCGATGCCGAACGGCGGCTTCTTGCGCGAGGCGTCCCGGACCGTCTTGTAGGACACGAAGATGCCCTGCGCGGTCTCCGGGCGCAGGTAGGCCAGGCCCGCGTCGTCCATGGTGACGCCCAGGTGGGTCTGCAGCATCAGGTTGAAGACCTTGGGCTCGGTGAACGTGCCCTTGTTCCCGCAGTTCGGGCAGTTGATGTCGGCCAGGCCGCGCTCGGGCACCCGGTGGTGCTTGGCCTCGTAGGCCTCGATGAGGTGGTCCTCGCGGAAGCGCTTGTGACAGGACTGGCACTCGGTCAGCGGGTCGGTGAACTCCTTGACGTGACCGGAGGCCTCCCACACCTCGCGTGCCAGGATGACCGAGGAGTCCAGGCCGACGACGTCCTCCCGGCCGGTGACCATGGCCTTCCACCACTGGCGCTTGATGTTCTCCTTGAGCTCCACGCCGAGCGGCCCGTAGTCGTAGGCGGCACGTGTACCGCCGTAGATCTCGCTGGAGGGGAACACGAAGCCACGGCTCTTCGCGAGCCGGACGATGGTCTCGATCTTGTCGGCGGCCACAGTCGCTCTCTTTCTTGTTGCCACCGCATCCACGGTGGCGAAGCCCGGCCGGATGCCGGGTTTCGGATGATGGCCCAGCTTAGCGGGTTCACGGCGGGGTTTAGGAACGGTTTCCGGCGCAGGTCGGCGCGGGTCGCGGCGGGCTGGGCCGGGTGGTCGGGCGGTGATCCGCGCCCATCGTGGGCCCACCGTGTGCCCCTGGGGAAAATCATGTGCCCATCGGGAAAATTGACAATCATTTTCATTTCCAGCGACCATGGTCACATGCTTTCCCGCACCACCCGCACCCGCCGTACCGGCCGCCTCCGAGCGGCGGGCGTGGCCGCGGTCCTGGTCGTGGTGCTGGCGCTGAGCGGCTGCCTGAAGCAGTCGGGCAGCCAGGCCGCCGCCGGGCAGCTCGACGTCGTGGCCGGCTTCTATCCCTTCGCCTACCTCGCCGAGCGGATCGGCGGTGAGCACGTCGCCGTGCGCAACCTCACCAGGCCCGGCGCCGAGCCGCACGATCTGGAGCTGACTCCGTCGCAGGTCGGCGCGGTGAGCAAGGCCGATCTGGCCATCTACGAGAAGGGGCTGCAACCGGCCGTGGACGACGCGGTGGCGCAGAACAAGCCCAAGGCCGCCCTGGACACCGCGACCGTGGTGCACCTGGAGGACCACGGCGACCTCGGTGAGGGCGACGCGCACAGCGCCGACCCGCACGTCTGGCTGGATCCTGTCGACTTCGGCAGGATCGCCGACGCGGTGTCGGCCAAGCTGCAGCAGGTCGACCCCGCGCACGCCGCCGACTACCAGGCGAACCAGGCCGCCCTCGACGCCCAGCTGAAGGCCCTGGACGCCGACTACCGCGCCGGGCTCGCGCATTGCCAGCGCAAGGACATCGTGACCAGCCACGCCGCATTCGGCTACCTCGCCGAGCGCTACGGCCTGGTGCAGGTGCCGCTGGCCGGGCTGTCGCCGGACGACGAGCCCAGCGCGGCCCACCTCGCGAAGATCCAGCACCTGATCAAGACTGAGGGCGTGACCACGGTCTTCTTCGAGACCCTGGCCAGCCCCAAGACCGCGCGGACGCTGGCGTCGGACACCGGGACCAAGGCCGAGGTACTCGACCCGATCGAGGGCGTCAAGGATCCCCAGACCCAGGACTACCTCTCGATCATGCGCGACAATCTGGCCGCGCTGCGCCTGGCGCTGGGGTGCTCGTGATGGCCCGGCGGACCCCGGCGGTGGCCGTGAGCGCGCCCGACGAGGCGCCCCCGCCGGTCGTGGCCGCGCACGGCGTGACCGTCTCCCTCGGCGGCCGGCGGATCCTGCACGGCGTGGACCTGCGGGTGCCCGGCGGCCAGACCGTGGCGCTGCTGGGGGCCAACGGCTCCGGCAAGTCCACGCTGGTCAAGACCATCGTCGGGCTCTACCCGGTGGACGGCGGGGGCATCGACCTGTTCGGCACGCCGGTGCCGGCGTTCAAGGCCTGGCAGCGGGTCGGGTACGTGCCGCAGCGCACTACGGCCGCGGCCGGCGTCCCGGCGACGGTCGGCGAGGTCGTGGCCTCCGGCCTGCTCAGCCCGCGCGCCTGGGTGCGGCGCCGCACCCCCGGCGACCGCGGCGCGGTGCGCGAGGCGCTGGCCACCGTGGGCATGCTGGAGCGCTTCGGCGACCCGGTCGCCTCGCTGTCCGGCGGCCAGCAGCAGCGGGTGCTGATCGCCAGGGCCCTGGCCCGGCGCCCCGACCTGCTGATCATGGACGAGCCGATGGCCGGCGTGGACCTGGTGAGCCAGCAGGCCTTCGCCGACACGCTGGCCGACCTGTCCGCGCACGGCACCACCATCCTGCTGGTCCTGCACGAACTGGGACCGCTGGCGCCGCTCATCGACCGCACCGTGGTGCTGCGCGCCGGCGTGGTCCGCTACGACGGCGCCCCGATCGAGCACGGCGAGCCCGACGCCGGCCACGGCCGCGAGGCCCCGGGACACGACCACGTGCACCCGCACGGCGGGCCGTCCGACGCGCCGGGGACGCCGGAGTGCCCGCCGGGGCACGCCCCGGTGGAGGCGCTGACCGGCAAGGACGGGCTGGGATGAGGCCCGCGGGATCGGCGGGCGGGCGGCGAGCAGGCCGCGGGTCCGCGCCGGTCCGGTGCGCACGTTCGGCTTCGGCGGGCGCGCGCTCCGGACCGCACCCGGTTTCGGCCCCGGCTCTGGCTTCGGCCGCGCCCCTCGCTCCGGCTTCGACTCCGGCTTCGGCTCGGGCCCCGGCCGCTCCCTCCCCCACCCCGAAAGCAGGCCCCGCATGCTGAACGACACCATCTTCAGCCTGCCGTTCATGCAGCGCGCCTTCCTCGCGGCCCTGGCCATCGGCCTGGCCGCGCCGGCCATCGGCACCTACCTGGTGCAGCGCCGCCTGGCGCTCATGGGCGACGGGCTCGGGCACGTCGCGCTGACCGGCGTCGGGCTGGGTCTGCTGACCAAGACCTCGCCGGTGTGGGGCGCGGTGCTGGTGGCGGTGGCCGGGGCGGCGGCGGTGGAGCTGATCCGGGAGCGGGCCAAGGCCAGCGGGGACGTGGCGCTGGCCATGCTCTTCTACGGCGGGCTGGCCGGCGGGTCGATGCTGATCTCGCTGTCGGGCGGCAACGCGAATCTGAACTCGTACCTGTTCGGCTCGATCCTGTCCACCTCGGACGGGGACCTGTGGGCGATCGCGGCGCTGGCCGTCGGGGTGCTGCTGGTCACGCTGGGGCTGCGGCGGGCGCTGTTCGCGGTGTGCCAGGACGAGGAGTTCGCGCGAGTCGCCGGGCTGCCGGTGCGGGCGCTGAACCTGCTGATGGCGGTGACCACCGCGGTGACGGTGACCGTCGGCATGCGCGTGGTCGGGGTGCTCATGGTCAGCGCCCTGATGGTGGTGCCGGTGGCCGCCGCGCAGCAGCTGACCCGGGCCTTCGCCGCGACGATGGGGGCGGCCATGGCGGTCGGGGTCGGGGCCGCGTTCTCCGGCGTCACCATGTCGTACTACGCGGACACCCCGCCCGGCGCGTCGATCGTGCTCATCGCGATCGCGGTGTTCATGGTCGCCAGCATCTGCGCCGGCCTGGTCCGCCGCGGGCGGGGCCGGTCCGGGTCCCGGGTCCGGCCGCCGGTGACCGAACCGGATCCCGCGACCGAACAAGCCGCTCGCAACCACCCAGAGCCTGCCACAATGACATCGGGCCGCCCCCCGGCCGGCCGACCGCCCGGCACCGCGCACCGATCCGCACGCCAACCGCTAGGAGAAGGACAGTGAGTACCGCAGACACCTCCGGCGACCACCACGGCGACAGCGGACGGGGCCTGCCGGCCCAGGGCCGCTCCACCCGCCAGCGGTCGGCGGTCGCGGCGCTGCTGGACGAGGTCGACGACTTCCGCAGCGCCCAGGACCTGCACGACCTGCTCAAGCAGCGCGGTGAGTCGGTCGGCCTGACCACGGTCTACCGCGCCCTGCAGTCCCTGGCCGACGCCGGCGAGGTGGACGTGCTGCGCACCGGCGACCGCGAGGTGATCTACCGCCGCTGCTCCACCCCGCGGCACCACCACCACCTGGTCTGCCGGGAGTGCGGCAAGACCGTCGAGGTCGAGGGCCCGGCGGTGGTGGAGAGCTGGGCGGCCCGGGTCGCCGCCGAGAACGGGTACACGGACGTGTCGCACACGCTGGAGATCTTCGGCACCTGCGGCGACCACTGAGATACGCCAGAGCGCCAGACACACCAGGCACGCCGGTCCCGCCACCGGCTCGGGGCGCGGCCCCGGCACGGCACGATAAATTTGAACGGTCCGAGGGCGTCCCGCGGTCGTCGCATGACCGCGGAGCGCCCTTGGACGCTGTCACCCGCGGTGGCCAGGCGGCCCGATGACGGTGCCCCAGTACTGATAGACCATGGTGCCGGCCCGGTCGAAGCCGGCGAGATCGTCGGTGGGCCGCAACGGAAGGCGATCCGGGAAGACGGCCAGCTTCACCCCGGGCCACGGCGTCGGCAACGGCACCACCACCTGCCGGAACCCGTCGAGCCCGTGCCACACCGCCTGCGTCACGTTCTCCGTGACCATGGCGAGGTACGTCGCGTCCTCAGCCGTGCCGGCCACCGCGACCCCGGAACTCGGCCTCGTCGGTGGCTCTCACTGATACGACCCCCTCTCACTCAGGAAGGAGTGCAAGGGGGCCGTATTGCTATGCCCGACGTCGGCTACGTCTTACGCCGCCGCGTCCGGGTCGCCGTACTCGCTCTCGTTGTACTCGTACTCCGGCTCCGTCTCCGCCGCGAACTGCTCCTCGTTCGTGATCGCACCGCCGTAGCGGCGGTCGCGCCCGGCGAAGGACTCGCAGGCACGCCACAGGTTGGTGCGGTCGAAGTCCGGCCAGAGGGTGTCGTCGAACACGAACTCCGCGTAGGCCGATTCCCACATCAGGAAGTTCGAGGTGCGGTGTTCGCCGGAGGAGCGGATGAACAAGTCCACGTCCGGCATGTCCGGCTCGTAGAGGTAGCGGGTGACCGTCTTCTCGTTGATCTTCGCCGGGTCCAGGCGGCCGGCCTTGATGTCGCGGCCCATGGCGGCCATGGCGTCGGCGATCTCCCAGCGGCCGCCGTAGTTGACGCACATGGTGAGGGTCAGGAGCTTGTTGTCCTTGGTGCGCTCCTCGGCCCACTCCAGCTCGTCGATCACCGACTTCCACAGGCGCGGGCGGCGGCCGGCCCAGCGGATGCGGACGCCGAGCTCGTCCATCTCGCCGATGCGGCGGCGGATGGTGTCGCGGTTGAAGCCCATGAGGAAGCGGACCTCCTCCGGGGAGCGCTTCCAGTTCTCGGTGGAGAAGGCGTAGGCGGAGATGTGCGTGATGCCGCCGAGCTGCACCGCGCCCTCGACCACGTCGAACAGCGAAGCCTCGCCGACCTTGTGGCCCTCTATGCGCGACAGGCCGCGCTCCTTGGCCCAGCGGCCGTTGCCGTCCATCACCAGGGCCACGTGCCGGGGCACCAGGTCCAGCGGGATGTCCGGCGGCAGGGCGCCGCGCTTGTGCGGGAAGGGGTCCCGGTTGACGCCCGGCTGCCGCTTGGCGAGGCGCTCTTCCAGGATCCGTCGGGTCAGTCTCACCGCTCCACCTATCTCGTACTACGTCCTACGTCGTGCTCTCCGGCCGCCGCCTCAGCGCTCGACCAGGCGCAGGGAACGCAGGCCGCGTTCCAGATGCCACTGCAGGTAGGCGGCGACCAGGCCGCTGCCCTCCCGCCGGTGCTTGTCGGCACTGGCGTCGGCGGTCCCCCAGTCTCCCGCGAGCAGCGCGCCCAACAGGGCGAGTGTCTCACGGGCCGGGGCCACCGACCCCGCCGGTTTGCAGTCCGAGCACACCGCCCCGCCGGCCGGAAGGTTGAAGAACCGGTGCACTCCCGGGTCCCCGCAGCGCGCGCAGTCCTCGAAGGACGGCGCGTAGCCCGCGATGGCCAGGGAGCGCAGCAGGAACGCGTCCAGGACCAGTCCGGCGGCGTGCTCACCTGATGCCAGCGTACGCAACCCGCCGACCAGCAGGAGGTACTGCTGCACGGCGGGCACATCATCTTCACTCAACCGCTCCGCGGTCTCCAGCATGGCCTGCCCGGCCGTGTAGGCCGGGTAGTCGGCGACCAGCGTGCCGCCGTACGCCGCCAGCGTCTCGGCCTGGGTGACCAGGTGCAGGTCGCGGCCGTGCTTCTCGAAGATCTGGACGTCGACGAACGTGAAGGGCTCCAGCCGCGACCCGAACTTCGACGACGTGCGGCGCACCCCCTTGGCCACGGCCCGCACCCGGCCGCGGTCCCGGGTGAGGAAGGTGATGATCCGGTCGGCCTCCCCGAGGTTGCGGGTGCGCAGGACGACGCCTTCATCACGGTGCAGGGGCATTGACCCAGTGTAGGCGGCGGCCGGGGACGGCGGAGGGCCCGTGTGGGGACGGAAGTCCACCCCCGCACGGGCCCTCGGACGCTGTCAGCCCGCCGTCAGTCCGCCGTCGTCCGCCGCAGCCGCCGACGTGGCCGAAATCACTGCCCCTGGTGCGGCGGCGGCCACCCGCCGGCCGGCCCCGGCTCGTCGGCGCGGGTGACGTGCGTCGGCTCGTCGGCGGGATCGACCGGCCGCGGCAGCGGGACCACCATGGTCTCCATGGACGCCGAGTTGTCGACCATGGTCGGCGGCGGCGCGGGCACGGTCGGCTGCTGCGGCGGGACCGGGATGAGCATGGTCTCCATCGCGTTCGCCGGCTGCTCGAGCCGCGTGGGCGGCGGCTCGGGGACGGTGTTCTGCTGCGGCGGGACCGCGTCGTGGGCGCCGGTCGCCGGAGCGGGCTGGGGCGCCGGGATCAGCATGGTCTCCATGCCGGAGCCGCCGGCCGGGGGCGGAGTCTGCGGCGGGACGGCGCCATGGCTGCCGGTCGCCGGAGCGGGCTGCGGGGCCTGGATCAGCATGGTCTCCATGCCGGAACCACCGGCCGGCGGAGCCTGCGGCGGCACCGCGTCCTGAGCACCCGTCGCCGGAGCCGGCTGCGGAGCCTGGATCATCATGGTCTCCATGCCCGAGCCGGCCGGAGCAGGAGCCGGAGCCTGCGCGCCGCTGCCCCAAGCCGGCGCCTGCGGCGGCACCGCACCCTGGTGGGCACCGGTCGCCGGAGCCTGAGCCTGCGCCGCGCTGCCCCAAGCCTGGGCCGGGGCCTGCGCGAGAGCCGACGGCACCGCCGCCACGATCCCGGCCACATAAGCCTGGCTCATCCCCAGCGCCGCGCCGACCGAGTCGATCACCGCGCGCTCGGCCGGCTGCACCGGGCCGTCGGCGGCGGCGACCCGGGTCGCGCCGGCCACCAGCGCCTCGCGGCCGGCGTCGGGCAGCTGCCCGGCCAGGCTCGTCAGCATCTGCGTCAGGTCCGCCGGGACCACCTGCATGTCCTGCGCCAGGTTCGGCTCGCCGTAGCCGACCGCGCCGGCCGTCACGATCTCCTGGACCGCGATCGCCCGCGCGCCGGGGTGCTCCCAGCCGCCGCGTCGCAGGACGTTGACCATCACCCCGCGCACCGTGTTCTGCAGCAGGTCGGTGAACTGCGACGCGGTCGGCCGGCCGAGCACCGAGTCGCGGAAGTCGTTCTTGCAGTACGTGCAGCGGACGAACTCGCCGACCGTCTTCAGCGGGATCAGGGGGATGAAGAACAGCGTGAAGAACCGCTGCGCCTTGCGCCGCTCGTAGTTCCGGTCCGCACCGCAGGTCGGGCAGGAGAACACCCCGCTGCCGATGACCCGGAAGACGGTTTTCCAGCCCCAGATGATCATTGGTACTCGTCCCCTCCGTCCCGCTCCTTACGGAACGGAGGGAATCCTTTCACAGACGGTGCGGTCAGCGGTAAGCCCGGTTCACCGCCGAGATGATGGCCTTCAGCGATGCCGTCACGATGTTGGCATCGATGCCGACGCCCCACAGCACCCGGCTGCCGATCGCACACTCCACGTATGACGCCGCCTTGGCATCCTCGCCGGAGGTCAGCGCGTGCTCGACGTAGTCCAGCACCCGCACGTCGATGCCGACCCCGGCCAGCAGGTTGGTGAACGCGTCGATCGGGCCGTTGCCCGCGCCCTCCAGCTGGGTGGCGGCGCCGTCCACCGTCAGGTCGACGGTCAGCCGGTCCTTGCCCTCGTTCGCCGAGGAGGCGTGGTGGCCCTCCAGGCGGATCCGGCCCCAAGGAGCGGAGGGGTTCGGCAGGTACTCGTCGACGAAGGCGTTCCAGATCTCCTCCGGCGTGACCTCGCCGCCCTCGGCGTCGGTCTTGGCCTGGATGACCTGCGAGAACTCGATCTGCGCGCGCCGCGGCAGGTCCAGCTGGTGCTCGGTCTTCAGGATGTAGGCCACGCCGCCCTTGCCGGACTGGGAGTTGACCCGGATCACGGCCTCGTACGTGCGGCCCACGTCCTTGGGGTCGATCGGCAGGTACGGCACGGCCCAGACGATCTCGTCCACGGTCTTGCCGGCCGCCGCGGCGTCCCGCTCCAGGTGCTCGAAGCCCTTCTTGATGGCGTCCTGGTGGGAGCCGGAGAAGGCGGTGTAGACCAGGTCGCCGCCGTAGGGGTGGCGCGGGTGCACCGGCAGCTGGTTGCAGTACTCGACGGTGCGCCGCACCTCGTCGATGTCGGAGAAGTCGATCTGCGGGTCCACGCCCTGGGAGAACAGGTTCAGGCCCAGCGTCACCAGGCACACGTTGCCGGTGCGCTCGCCGTTGCCGAACAGGCAGCCCTCGATGCGGTCGGCGCCGGCCTGGTAGCCCAGCTCGGCGGCGGCCACCGCGGTGCCGCGGTCGTTGTGCGGGTGCAGCGACAGCACGATGGAGTCGCGCCGCTCCAGGTTGCGGTGCATCCACTCGATGGAGTCGGCGTAGACGTTGGGCGTGGCCATCTCCACGGTGGCCGGCAGGTTGATGATCACCTTGCGGTCCGGGGTGGGCTGCCAGACCTCGGTGACCGCGTTGCAGACCTCGACGGCGTACTCCAGCTCGGTGCCGGTGTAGGACTCCGGCGAGTACTCGAAGTAGATCTCGGTGCGGGTGCCGTCGGGGCGCGCGGGCATCGCGTCGTGGAACTTCTGGCACAGCTTGGCGCCGTTCACCGCGATCTGCGTGATGCCGGCGGTGTCCTGGCCGAAGACCACCCGGCGCTGGAGCGTGGAGGTGGAGTTGTACAGGTGCACGATGGCCTGCTTGGCGCCGCGCACGGACTCGAAGGTCCGCTCGATCAGCTCCTCGCGGGCCTGGGTCAGGACCTGGATCACCACGTCGCCGGGGATCCGGTCCTCCTCGATGATCTGCCGCACGAAGTCGAAGTCGGTCTGCGAGGCGGCCGGGAAGCCGACCTCGATCTCCTTGTAGCCCATGGCCACCAGCAGCTCGAACATCTTCAGCTTGCGGGCCGGGGACATCGGGTCGATCAGCGCCTGGTTGCCGTCGCGCAGGTCCACGGCACACCAGCGCGGGGCCTGGTCGATCACCTTCGTGGGCCAGCTACGGTCAGGCAGCTCGACGGGAGCGCTGTTCCCGATATTCGCAAAGCGAAAAGGAACGTACTTGTGGATCGGCATTCCGGAGGGCTGCTGCGGCTGTACTCGCATCGTGCTCAAGACTCCCTGGTGGTCTCCAACGGATGGGGACGGCCGACGGCGGAAAACACGAACTGCCGCGACGAGGGAGCCGGCCTGTGTCGGTGCTTACAGGCCCTCGCCGCGGCTGCTAAGAAGGAGCAGGCCGCGCAGGCAGGAGTTGCACATAGCGTTGCTACGTTATCCCGACCGTCTCACCGGTCGCACTCCGCGTCCGTGATCCGAGACACCCGGGGCGCTCAGCTGCGAAGCTGCCGTCGGGCTTCACTCGATCAGCGTAATCCCGGCTCGCCCTCGCCGCGCAATCGTGACCAAGGTCACGAATCCGGCCATAGTTACCGCCATGACCAGCGCTCCAAGCCCAGCGTTCTGCGGCATCGTCCCCCCGCACCTGCTGTCCCGGCTGGCCGGCTCCGGCCTGCACGTCGCCGACGCCGCGCGCCGGACGCTGACCGCCGACATCCGGCACCGTCTCACCCGCGGCGCCGTCCCCTGGGTCGGCGAGCGGCACCTGGCACCGCCGACGATCGTGGAGCGCCGCGACGACCGCGCGATCTACGACGACCACGACACCGAGCACCTGCCCGGCTCCCAGGTGCGGGCCGAAGGGGAGCCGACCACCGGCGACCAGTGCGCGGACGAGGCCTATGACGGCCTGGGCGCGACGTTCGACTTCTATCTGAAGGTCTACGACCGCTGGTCCGTGGACGGCCAGGGCTTGCCCCTGAAGGGCACGGTCCACTACGGCGTGCAGTACGACAACGCCTTCTGGAACGGCTCGCAGATGGTGTTCGGCGACGGCGACGGCGCGGTGTTCGGCCGCTTCACCGGCGCGGTCGACGTCATCGGCCACGAACTCACCCACGGCGTGACCCAGTACACCGCGAACCTCGTCTACAACGGCCAGTCCGGCGCGCTGAACGAGTCGGTGTCCGACTGCTTCGGCTCGATGGTCAAGCAGTACCAGCTCGGCCAGGACGCGGCCGAGGCCGACTGGCTGATCGGCGCGGGGCTGTTCCTGCCCGCGGTCCAGGGTGTGGCGCTGCGCTCGATGAAGGACCCGGGGACCGCCTACGACGACCCGCACCTGGGCAAGGACCCACAGCCGGCCGCGATGTCCGGCTACGTCGACACCACCGACGACGACGGCGGCGTGCACATCAACTCCGGCATCCCCAACCGCGCGTTCTACCTGGCGGCCACCGACATCGGCGGGACGTCCTGGGAGGGGGCCGGCGCGGTCTGGTACGACGTCATCACCTCCCCCGCGCTCCCGGCTGCGTCGACGTTCGCGACCTTCGGGACCGCGACCGTGCACGCCGCCGAGTCCCGGTTCGGGCCCGGGTCGCGGCAGGCGTCCGCGGTGGCCGCGGCGTGGCGGGAGGTCGGGGTGTCGGTACATGCGTGAGGACGGCCGGCCCCGGCGCGCCTGATACCGGGAGAAAACCAATCGCCACCGGCCCGGCCGCTTCCTAGCATCAGTGGTGATGAGTATCACGATCCGGGACATCGACCCCACCGGCGAGGACACAGTCGCCACACTGCTCCCGCTGTTCCGCGCCGGTATGGCCGCGGACGCGCCACTGCATCCCGAGCCCAGCGCGACCTTCGTGCGCTGGCTCATCGCCCCGCGAGTCGACTGGCACATCACCTGCCTGGTCGCCTACGACGGAGACCGCCCGGTCGGCTGCGGCCACCTGAGCCACGACGTCGTCGTCAATCCGGACCTGGTCTTCGGCGACATGTGGAGCACCGAGCCGGACCGGGCCGAGATCGCCGCGGCACTCCTGGACGCCTACCGGGAGCAGACCCGGAGCCGGGGCGCCACGCGGCTGGTGCTGGACGGCATCGAGCACTCCGGCTACGAGCCGCACTACGCCGCGGCCGGCGGCCGGGTGCTGGACACCGACATCCGCCGCCAGCTGGACCTGGCCACGATAGACCGCTCGCAGTACACGAACTGGGCCGAACCGTCGGAGAAGAACGCGCACTACCGGATCGAGCTCTGGAAGGTACCGACGCCGGAGCACCTGCTGGGCCCGATGGTCGACGCGAACGAGGCCATGCGCGACGCCCCGCACGGCGACCTCGAGTTCGAGCACCCGCCGCCGGACCCGGACCGCCGGCGGAGGTTCGAGACCACGTCGCTGGGCACGGGCGCGCAGATGCACATCATCGCGGCGCTCGCCGAGGACGGCGAGATGGCCGGGTTCCACGAGCTGATCGTCTTCCCGGACCTGCGGATGGCCAACATCGGCAACACCGGCGTCCCGGCGAAGTTCCGCGGCCACGGCCTGGGCCTGCGGTTGAAGGCGGCGATGACCCTGCACCTGCTGGAGCACCAGCCGCACGTCGAGCTGATCTCGACCTGGAACAACGCGGACAACGCGCCGATGGTCCGGGTGAACGAGGCCATGGGCTTCGAGATCGCCGAGACCTGGAACGCCTGGCAGTTCGACGTCTGATGGGCATCGTGATCCGAGAACTCAGCATCGAGCACCCCGACGCGCTGTCCGTGGTGCTCCCCCTGTTCCAGGCCGGCATGACCGCCGACGCACCGCTGTACCCGACGCCGACCGAGGACTTCGCGAGGTGGTTCATCGTCCCGCGCTCGGTGCGACACCGGGTCCTGGCGGTCGCCCACGACGGCGAGCGGCCGGTCGGCTACGGCTTGATGCAGCACGACAACGACAGCAACCGCGACATGATCCACACCGACATCTGGATCCGGCCCGAGGACCGGGCCGAGGCGACGGTCCCGCTGCTGGACGCGTACAGAGCCCACGGACGGCAGCGCGGCTGCTCCCGCGTGCTCCTGGCCATCAGCGAGCACGCCGACGACTACGCGGCGATCTTCACCGCCGAGGGCGGACGGCCGGTGTCCACGGAGTTCCGCTCGCAGCTGGACCTGAGAGCGATCGACCGTGAGCAGTACGCCGCGTGGGCCGCGCCGTCGGAGAAGAACGCGCACTACCGGATCGAGCTCTGGCAGGCCCCGACGCCGGAGGAACTGCTGGCACCGCTGGTCACCGCTCTCGACGCGATGCGCGACGCCCCGACCGGCGACTCCGGCTTCCAGCCGCCTCCGCCCAGCACGAAGCGCAGGCGCGCCAGCGAGGTGGACAACCTGCGCGGCGGCGCGCGGACCTACGTGGCCGCCGCCCTCACCGAAGACGGCGAGATCGCCGGGATGCACGAGACCCTGGTGTTCGGGGACTTCCGGATGGCCGACGTCGGGCACACCGCGGTCCCGGCGAGGTTCCGCGGCCACGGCCTGGGGCTGCGGCTCAAGGCGTTCCTGACGCTCGCGCTGCTGGAGCGGGAGCCGAAGGTCGACGCGGTCAGCACCTGGAACGACTCGGACAACGTCCCCATGCTGCGGGTGAACGGCGCGCTGGGCTACGCCAGGACCGAAGCCTGGAGCAACTGGCAGTTCGACCTCTAATATCAGAATTCTGCAATCAGCGCTCCGAACCGGACTCGGAGCAGAACTCTGATAGGGAGGGCCGCAGCGTGGCCGACCTGCCCGTGGCCCCGCTGGACGCGACCACCCGCACACTGTGCGCGCAGACGTACTGGGACCTGGGCTTCGCCCGCGAGGCCGAGGAGCTGCTCACCGGCGACGGCTTCTCGGCCATCGGGCCGCCGGTCGGGCTGAACCTGCCCTCGATCCTGCAGCACGCCGAGCACTCGCTGCGCATCCGGCGGCGGCGGGACCACGCGCTGCTGGCGTGCTGGCTGATGGCCGCGTTCTGCGTGGCCGGGCCGCTGCTGGTCACCCGGGGCACCAAGGACTTCGCGCCGACCCTGTTCGGCGCGGCCTGCGGCCTGGGCTCGGTGGCGGCCCTGGCCTGGACGCTGGCCACCACCGCGCGCTGGATCCGGGTGCACTCCGCCTTCGCGCTGCTGCGCACCTCGGCCTCGCCGCTGGTCTCAGCGCCTCCGCTGCCCCCGGACATGCACGGGGAGATCGTCGCCGACCAGGGCGCGAACGTGATCTGCTACGCGGCCGCCTCCCCGACGCCGTTCGCCGGCTTCGGCGAGCTGGTCGACGACAAGGTCATGGTCCACCTCCCGCTGGTCCTGGTCCCGGCCTACGTCGAGGGCGCCGGGACGAAGGAGACGCACCGCGTCGACGCCACCGACCTGCACCTCTACCTGCGCAACGAGCTCGGCCGCGACAGCGGGGTCCGGGACCTGGCGATCGTCAGCAACCTGTTCGTCCGCGGCGACGCGGCCAACGGCGTGGCCGGCCTGTGGCCCGGCGGCAAGGAGGCCCGCCCCTCCCGCCAGGCGCACGCCCTGATCTACTCCGCGGGCATCAACGACCCCGGCGACCGCGCGCAGACGTACCTGACCCTGCAGACCGTCCGCCACGGCGGCAACCTCGTGATCACGATGCACGTCCGCATCCGTGAACAGCACGACCGCATATCCCTGGAGATAGCCTCCGCGATAGCCGCCCCGCTGTCGGGCAAGTACACCTCGGTGGGAGGAGCCCTGCCCCGCTCGCTCGGCGGCCTGCGGGCCCACGCGCGCTGGTACGCCCTGATGGAACTGCCCGCCGCCCTGGCCGAAGCCTGGACTGGTCCGCTGATCCGCTCCGTGAGCCGCCGCCTGCAACAGCGTGCCCGCATGGACATCCTGCGCGGCATCCGGTCCGGCCGCATGCCCGACCGCGGCGCCCGCACTTCTCTGCGCCGCTGGACCATGGATGCGGCGAAGATCCAGTACCAGGAGGAGGCGGACGCGCGCGACATCCTGCAGCGGCTGCGCAAAGCGCTGTTCGACCACCTGGTGAACTACTTCGAGATGCACAAGATCTCGACCGGGGAGCTGATGCGGATCCGGGAGAACGTGCTGATCGTGGAGATGAAGTTCCGCGGCGAGGTGATCGAGGGTGCGAAGGCCTTCGGCGCCAACGAGAAGCGCTGATCCGGCCTCTCCCCCATATCCCGACACGCGAACGGTCCCGGCACCCGAGGCAGGTGCCGGGACCGCTTCATATCACGTCCCTGTCATGGGACTCAGAACGGCAGCTGCGCTTCGCGGTACCACGCCGGGTTGAGCCCTTCGAGCTTCATGATGTCGGTGGCGACGGCGTAGGGGAAGACCTGGTCACCGCCGAACAGGTACGTGTTCTTCACCGAGTCCTTGTCCGCGGTCATCGCCGCGCTGGTCGCCTCCGACACCGACGTCGCCCCCGGGACGCTGAGCAGCAGCGGGCTGCCCTGCAGGGCCATCAGCGCGCCGCCGGTCAGGGAGTCGGGGAAGTTCATTCCGTTCGCCACGCCGAGCGCCGCGGGCTTGGTGCCCCAGCCGAAGGAGGCGACCTTCGCCGCGGTGTCGAAGCGGTCGACGCCGGCTATCGGGGTGTAGTTCGCGGCGTTGGGCGATATCGCAGCCACCGCCTTCACCGCGCCCCCGCCGATCGCGGCGACGTCCGTCTGGCCGGCGGGGTGCGCCGCGGCCTCCTTGGCGGTCACGTAGGCCGCGGTCGCCGGGGTCAGCGAGACCGGCTCGGTGACGCCGTTGCCGGTGCTCAGCACGATGGCCGCCGGGGCGCCGGAGGCGTCGGTGAACTTGTCCGAGGCCAGCGGGCCGGAGGACAGCGCGTCGGCGAAGTCGTCGCCGCGGGCGACCACGATGTGCTTCGGGTTGTTCAGCGCCTGCGGATTCTGCGCGACGCCCAGCGCCGTGTCGTAGCGGGTCGCGCCGCCGAAGCGCTCGACGTTGTACCCGAGGGTGTTGCTGATGTAGTCCTGGATCGACTGCGGGATCGCCTCGACGCCGCCGAGGATGTAAACGGTGTGCTTCTTGTCCGCCGGCAGGACGCGCTTGATCTCGGCCGCGACGTTCGCGTCGAGGCTCTTCGCACTCGCCCCGCCGGGGGTCAGCAGCAGCGGGCCGTTCTTCGCCTTGGCCAGCGGGATGCCGGCGAGCGCGTCCGCGTACACGTCGCCGCGCGCCAGGACGACCGCGCCGGCGCTGTGCGCGAACGGGAAGGCCTCCTGCGAGACGGCGACGCCGGTGCCGTAGCGGGTGGCGCCGGCGAACTGCGTCAGCTGCCCGAAGTTCGCGTTCGCCTTCGACACGTCCACCTGCTGGGTGGTGGAGGCCTGCTGACCGTACTTGTCGACGACCGAGAAAGTGATCGTCTTCAGGCCGGTGGTGGTGTAGGTGTGTTCCTCAAGCTGACCGATGCCTATGGGCATCGTCTGCTGGCTGGTCGATCCGTCGCCCCAGTCGATCGTCCCGATGCCGTTCTCGACGCTCGAGCCCCTCGTGTTGACCGACACCAGGCCCGGCGAGAGCACTGTCGTCGTGAACGCGGCGACCGGCGGGGCCGCGATTCCGATGGCCTCGTCCGCGGTGGACTTCAGGCCGGTGGCGTTGTCGCTGTAGGTCAGGGTCACGACGTGCTGGCCGGTCGCGGCGGCGCCGGTCCAGTTGCAGGTCGCGAGCATGGCCTTGGTGTCGATGGTCAGCGGCAGCGCGCCCCGGCCGTGGTCGCACGTGCCCGCCAGCCCACTCAGGTCGGTGCCGGCCGGCAGGATCTTGCTCAGATCGAAGGAGCTGGTCCCGTGGCTGGTCACCACGGCGCCGGCGGCGTTGAGGTCGATCAGGACCGACGAGGTGTACTTGATGTTCGCCGGGTCGGTGGCGTCGACGGCGACCTGCTTCGTCGTGGTCGTGGCCGAGACGTCCGAGTGCGAGGTCTCGGTCAGCGTCTCCTTCAGCGCCCCCGGCGCGTACGCGTGGGTGGCCTGCAGGGTGCTGGCAGTCGTGCCGTCACCGAAGTCGGTGATGTTCGAGTCGCCCTTGGAGCCGGTGGCGTCGCTGTTCACTGTGAGCACCGCCGAGGCGCCGCTGCCCGATACCGTCGCCTGCGCCTTCAGGGCGGCGTTCGGCCCCGCGTTGGTCGACGACCAGGCCAGCGCCGACGCGGTCCCCGCCATGCCCACGCCCAGGCCGACCATGGAGCTGGACACCGCGACGAGTGCGAGCCCCTTGTGCTTCACCGATTTCATGATGCGTCCTCCCCTTGTTTCTGGTGAATCCCTTCATGAGACTCGCCGGGAGGGTGCAAGGTTGCGCGCGGGGCCGGATGTGTTTTTTCAGAGGCCTGAATCAGAATCCGAGCTTCGCCAGCTGCTTGGGATCGCGTTGCCAATCCTTGGCGACCTTCACATGCAGGTCCAGGAAGACCGGCGTCCCGAGCAGCGCCTCGATCTGCCGGCGGGCCCGCGAGCCGACCTCGCGAAGCCGCTCGCCGCCGTGGCCGATGACGATCGCCTTCTGGCTCGGGCGCTCCACGTAGAGCGTCGCGTGCACGTCCAGCAGCGGGCGGTCGGCGGGGCGGCCCTCGCGCAGCGTCATCTCCTCGACGGTGACGGCCAGCGAGTGCGGCAGCTCGTCCCGGACGCCCTCCAGGGCGGCCTCGCGGACCAGCTCGCCGACCATGACCTCCTCCGGCTCGTCGGTCAGCTCGCCGCCCGGGTACAGCGGCGGGGACTCCGGGAGCTGCTTCACCAGCAGGTCCTCCAGGAGCTGGATCTGCTCGTCGCGCACGGCCGAGACCGGGATCACCTCGGCCCACTCGATGCCGACCTCGCGGCCGAGCTCGACCAGGGCCAGCAGCTGCTCGGCGATCTGCTCCTTGGCGGCCTTGTCGGTCTTGGTCAGGATGGCGATCTTCGGGGTGCGCCGGACCTGGGCCAGCTCGGCGGCGATGAAGCGGTCGCCGGGGCCGATCTTCTCGTCGGCCGGCACGCAGAACCCGATGACGTCCACCTCGGCCCAGGTGGCGCGCACCTCGTCGTTCAGGCGCGCGCCGAGCAGGGTGCGCGGCTTGTGCAGGCCGGGGGTGTCGACCAGGACCAGCTGCGCGTCGTCGCGGTGCACGATGCCGCGCACGGTGTGCCGCGTGGTCTGCGGGCGCCCGGAGGTGATCGCCACCTTCGCGCCGACCACCGAGTTGGTCAGCGTGGACTTGCCGGCGTTGGGACGGCCCACGAAGCAGGCGAACCCGGCGCGGAAGTCGTCGGGGAACTCGTGGCGCTCCGGCGAGTCGTCCCGGACGCCGCGGCCGTAGGCGGTCGGCGCCGGCTCGGAGTCGCGGACCCGGTCGGAGGTGACGCGCTTCTCGGCGAGCTGCTGGCTGCGCTTGACGCGCTCGGCCTTCTTCTTGGCCGCCTCGGCGTTGGCCGCCTGGCGGGACCGGGATCGTCCACTCGCGCTGCTCGTCATGGGAACCATTGTCCCTTACTCGAGAGGGTCCGCCGCTCAGAGCTCCATGCGCCTTCGGATCAGAGCTTCGGGCGCCTTCAGATCAGCGCTCCGGACGGCTTCGGATCAGAGCTTCGGGTCGGCCAGGAACAGGCGCGGCGGCGTGCCGGAATCCTTCAGGTCGGCGATCACGTCCAGGTCCTCCTGCCGGAACTGCTTGTCCTCGGTGACCAGTACCGCGGCCTCCAGCGCCTTCGCCCCGCTGACGACGGCCATCGCGATCGCGGTCTGCAGCGCCGAGAGCCGCAGGGCGGGCAGTTCGACGGTGGTGGCGACATAGGTGCGGCCGGTCTCGTCGCGCACCGCCGCGCCCTCGGCCGCGCCGTTGCGGGCCCGCTGGGCCTTGGCGAGGGTGTGGAGCTTGGCGTTCTCGGGGTCCAGCTGGTTGTCGGTCATGGGCCAACGCTATCGAAAACGCCGAAGGCCCCGGAGCACTGCTCCGGGGCCTTCTCGCTGAGCGGATGACGAGACTCGAACTCGCGACCCTCACCTTGGCAAGGTGATGCTCTACCAACTGAGCCACATCCGCATTCGCCTGCCGGGTTTCCCTGGCGACGAAGAAAACTATAGCCCATGTCCGGGGTGGGTTCGCCACCTGGTTACCGGGACGTGTCAGGCGTCGTCCTGCGGAACACGCTTCACCAACACCGTGCCGATACGGCGCCGCCGGCCCTCCGGCGACTCCGCGGTGAGCCGCAGGCCCTCGACTTCGATCTGCGCGCCGGGGATCGGCACCCGGCCCAGGCGCTTGGCCATCAGGCCGCCGACGGTCTCCACGTCGTCGTCCTCCAGGGCCACGCCGAACAGGTCGCCGAGTTCGTCCACGCCCAGGCGCGCGGTGACCCGCGCGGCGTCCGCGGACAGGCGCTCCACCGAGGGCCGCTCCACGTCGTACTCGTCGGCGATCTCCCCGACGATCTCCTCCAGGATGTCCTCGATGGTGACCAGGCCGGCGGTGCCGCCGTACTCGTCGATCACCACCGCCAGGTGGATGTGCCCGGCCTGCATGTCGCGCAGCAGCTCGTCGGCGGGCTTGCTGTCCGGGATGCAGACCGGGTCGCGCATCACGGACTCCACCAGCTCGGTGGTCTCCCCGCTCGGGTGCTCGTGGATGCGCCGGACCAGGTCCTTGAGGTACACGATGCCCACCACGTCGTCGGCGTTCTCGCCGACCACCGGGATGCGGGAGAAGCCGCTGCGCAGCGCCAGCGACAGCGCCTGGCGCAGGGTCTTGTGCCGCTCGATGAAGACCATGTCGGTGCGCGGGACCATCACCTCGCGCACCAGCGTGTCGCCGAGCTCGAAGACCGAGTGCACCATCCGGCGCTCCTGGTCCTCGATGACGCTGTTCGCCTCGGCCAGGTCCACCAGCGCGCGCAGCTCGGCCTCGGAGGCGAACGGGCCCTCGCGGAAGCCCCGGCCCGGCGTCACCGCGTTGCCGACCAGGATCAGCAGCTGCGCCAGCGGCCCCAGGATCCGGGTGAGCAGCGCCATCGGGCCGGCCACGGCCAGCGCCACCCGCACCGAGTGCTGCCGGCCGATGGTGCGCGGCATCACGCCGATGAAGATGTAGGACACCGCGATCATGACGCCGATCGCGGCGAAGCCGGCGCCCCAGGAGCTGTCGATCCGGCGCATGAACAGCACCGTGACCAGCACCGTGGCCGCGATCTCGCAGGCCACGCGCAGTAACAGGACCAGATTCAGGACCGGGGCCGGGTCGTCGGCCAGCTGCTTGAGCCGGGCCGCGCGCGGCAGGCCCTGCTCGACCAGTTCGGCGGCCCGCACCCGCGAGACGCGGGACAACGCGGTGTCCGCACAGGCGGAGAACCCCGCGACCGCGACGAGGACCACGACCGCGACGATCTCCCAGAACAGCAGGGCACTCATGCGCCGCCCCCGGCGGCCGCTCCAGTGCCCTGCCGATGTCTATGACCGCTCATCGAGCGCCTGACCTGGCCTTCCATCCTCGTAGCAGCTGTTTCTGCAGGCCGAACATCTCGGCCTCCTCCTCCGGCTCGGCGTGGTCGTAGCCCAGCAGGTGCAAGATCCCGTGCGTGGTGAGCAGCCGCAGCTCCTCAGCAGTGGAGTGGCCGGCGTCCTTGGCCTGCTTCTCGGCCACCTCCGGACACAGCACGACGTCCCCGAGCAGGCCCGGCACCGGCTCGTTGTCGTCCTCGGCGCGCGCCGGACGCAGCTCGTCCATCGGGAAGGAGAGCACGTCGGTCGGGCCCGGCTCGTCCATCCACTGGATGTGCAGCTGCTCCATCGCGGCGGTGTCGACCAGCAGGATGGACAGCTCGGCCATCGGGTGGATGCCCATCTCGCCCAGCACGTACCGGGCGACCCCGACCAGCTCCTCGGCGTCCACCCCCTGCTCGGTGCCGTAGTCGGTCTCGTTGGCGATGTCGATCGACATGGGGTTCAGTGCCTCTTCCTCTTGGCGTCCCCACCAGAACTGTGGTCACCGCGGTCCCGGTCGCGCACGGCGTCGTAGCGCCCGTACGCGTCGACGATGTCCCCCACCAGCCGGTGGCGCACGACGTCGGCACTGGTCAGCTCGGCGAAATGGATGTCCTCCACGCCGGACAGGATATTGCGCACGACCCGCAGCCCGGACTCGGTGCCCCCGGGAAGGTCGACCTGGGTCACGTCGCCGGTGACCACGATCTTGGAGCCGAAGCCGAGGCGGGTCAGGAACATCTTCATCTGCTCGGGGGAGGTGTTCTGGGCCTCGTCGAGGATGATGAAGGCGTCATTGAGGGTGTTGTGCGTGAGCAGGTAATCCTCGGTGACATACAGCGAGTCCGCCGCGGCCACCTGGATGCAGACCGTCTCCTCGCGTCCCTCCCGCTCGATGCTGTCGATGAAGCGCATCGGGCGTCCGCCTCCGCCGGCAGCGTGGTAAGCGTCACGCTTTCGGGTGAGCCGGAAGGGCTCGACACCCTCGGGAAGACGGATGTCGACGACATGGGAGTCGCGACGGTGCTCGACCACACGGCCGTTCACCACACCACCGGTCATGTCCTCAGTAAGGCGCCGGCGGGTGTAGACGACGCCGCCGAGCGAGCGGACCAGCTCGATCACATCGTCCCGGAGAAGGATCGAGGTGGTCGTGTACTGGATCCGGCAGGTGCGGTCCTTCTGCACCACCGGGCCGCCGTCGGAGTCCAGCAGGCCCTGCAGCACTGCGAGGCGGATCTCCGGCGTGTTGCGGAGATAGACATCCGGAACGAACTTCGAGACCGAGGTGTTGCCGAGCATGTCCAGCGCCCGCATAGCCGCGGTCACCGGGTTCTCGAGGGTCACGACATCGCCGGGGGCCTTCACTCGGTTCAGTGCGTAGTCCACGCCGCCCCGATGCCGGACCGTCACGCCGGGCAGTGCCGCTTCGAGAGCCACGACAAGTTCAGCGTCGGTAGTGGCGTACGACGGGGTGGTCGAGCCGGTCACGCAGCCGTCGCCGAGGAGCAGACCGAGAGCGTAGGCGTCCATCGGAACATCCTGCTCAGGGTGGCACACCGGCGCGGTGAGCAGCGGCAGCTCGTAGCGGCGAGCCCGCGCCGCACGGAGATTGCCGATCATCTCCTGCGTTTCCAGAACCCGCCAGGGCTTGTTCCGGCGCTTGTCCGCTGCCGTACGAACGGTCCACAGGTGCTCGCCGCAGCACAACACCGAAGCACCGTCCTGCGCGGTGACGCGATAGACGTCCTTCTCGCCCTGCGGATAGACGCCCAGCACCGGCGTCGGCTCACCATTCGAACCGATGACCAAGTCGCCGACCTGAAGCTCGCCGATCGGCCGCCAGCCGTCGGGCGTCAAGACTCGGACGAAGGTCGGATGGGCCCGGCCCCGCATGTAGGCCAGCGGTGCCACTTCGATGACCCCGGCCGCCATCAACCGCGGAATGCTGTCCGGATCGATCATGTCGTGCAGCGCGTCGTACAGCGGCCGCAGGTACGGGTCGATCTTCTCGTACAGCGTCCCGGGTAGGAACCCGAGCTTCTCCCCGGCCTCGACCGCGGGCCGGGTCAGGATGATGCGGTTGACCTGCTTGCTCTGCAGCGCCTGCACGGCCTTGGCCATCGCCAGGTAGGTCTTGCCGGAGCCGGCCGGGCCGATGCCGAACACGATCGTGTTGCGGTCGATGGCGTCGACGTAGGTCTTCTGGTTCAGCGTCTTGGGGCGGATGGTGCGGCCGCGGTTGCTCAGGATGTTCTGCGTGAGCACCTCGGCCGGGCGCTGGCCGTCGACGTCGGCCTCGCCGCTGCGCAGCATCTGGATCGAGCGCTCGACGCCGTCCTCGGTGAGCGGGGCGCCGGTGCGGAGCATCAGGAGCATCTCCTCGAACAGGCGCTGCACGAGGCCGACCTCGCCGCGGCTGCCGGCGACGGTCACCTGGTTGCCCCGGGCGTGGATGTCCACGCCGGGGAAGGCCTTCTCGATCACCCGCAGCAGGCCGTCGCCGGCTCCGAAGACGGAGACCAGGGGGTGCCCGGACGGTATCTCGATCTTGGCCTGGACGACGCCCGGCGCGACCTCGTCGGCGCGGACGGCGCGTGCGGCCCCTGAAGCGGCGCCGGAGGCGGGCCTGGAGGATCCGGAGGACCCGGAGGACCCGGAGGACGCCCCTGCCCCGTTAGCCCCCGCGCGGCCGGTTCCGGCCGCCCTCCCGTTGCGGTCCGCGGCGGAGGACTGGCGGCCCTTGCCCGAGCGCGGTGCGGTGTTGTCTGCCATAGGAACGGCCGTACGGCCTTTGATCACTCTCCTGTCTCCGTGTCGCCTCCATGCTAGCCCGCACCCCCGCGACCAGGGCGGGAGATTTTGGCCGCCACCTCTTTTCGTCACCTTGACGCTATGCGGGTCCGGGCCTATTATCGTCAACTAGACGATAACAACCGGCCGACGGCGGGGAAGGCGATATCCATGGGCAGCGGACGCTGGGACTACAACGCATACGAGGCGGCGGAGGCCTACCGCAAAGCGAACGGCCACAGCGCCTTCGACTACCACGACCGGGTGCTCAGCCACACCCCGCGCAACCAGTGGCGCGCCCATCCCGACCTCGAGCCGTACGGCGTCGGCGTCCGCGAGAGCCGGGACAGCGCCGAGCACCCGACCTCCCTGGCCATCTCCGTGCTGTTCGACGTCACCGGCTCCATGGGCGGGGTCCCCCGGGTGCTGCAGACCAAGCTCGCCGACCTGCACGGCCTGCTGCTGCGCAAGAACTACGTCGACCACCCGCAGATCATGTTCGGCGCGATCGGCGACGCCTACTCCGACCGGGTGCCCCTGCAGGTCGGGCAGTTCGAGTCCGACAACCGCATGGACGACCAGCTCGGCGAGATCGTGCTGGAGGGTGGCGGCGGGGGCCAGATGCGCGAGTCGTACGAGCTGGCGATGTACTTCATGGCCCACCACACCTCGCTGGACTGCCACGAGAAGCGCGGCAAGCGCGGCTACCTGTTCATCATCGGCGACGAGATGCCCTACCCGAACGTCAACCCGACGCAGCTCGCGTGCGTCCTGGGCCAGACCGCCGGCCAGACAGCCGGCCGGCCCGACCGCTCGGGCCGCCAGGGCCGCGGCGGGGGCCGGGCCATCCCGATCGAGGACGTGGTCCGCGACGTGAAGCGCAAGTTCGACGTCTACTACATCCTCCCAGAGGGCTCCTCCTACGCCGGCAACGACGAGGTGCTCGGCGCCTGGCGCGCCCTGCTCGGCCAGAACGTCATCCAGCTCGACGACCTGGACGCGGTCTGCGAGACCATCGCGCTGACCATCGGCCTGGCCGAGGACCGCATCGACCTGGACGCCGGCCTGGACGACCTGCGCAACGTCGGATCCCGCGCGGGCCGCTCCGTGGAGCGCGCCCTGGGCGACCTGGACGCCCGGCGTGGCAATCACCGCCGCGATCGGCACCGCGTGTCGGCGGACCCCGCGGTGCGCTACCTGCGCTCGCAGGGAGCCGGCTACACGTACGACTCCGGAATCGACGACCCCGGATACGACAACCGCCCCGAAAGCCGCTGGTAAGAGAGCCTCCGCAATGGACCTGATCGGCATGAAGCACGCGATCGTGGTGGACCTCGGCTACGGGGACGCCGGCAAGGGCTCGACCGTGGACTGGCTCTGCTCCCCCGGACACACCGATTCCCGCACTGGTTCTCGCACCGATTTCGACACAGATTCCCGCACCGTTTCCCGCACCGAGACACGCATCCGCGCCGTCATCCGCTTCAACGGCGGCGCGCAGGCCGGCCACAACGTGGTCACCCCCGACGGCCGCCACCACACCTTCGCGCAGTTCGGCGCCGGCACCTTCCACGGCGTGCCGACCCACCTGTCCCGCTTCATGCTCGTCGAACCCTTCGCGCTGGCCGCCGAGGCCGCGCACCTGGCCGAACTCGGCATCCCCAATCCGTTCGCCCTGGTGTCGGCAGACTCCCGCGCGCTCATCACCACCCCCTACCACCGTGCCGCGAACCGTGTACGCGAATCCGCCCGGGACCGCACCCCCGGGTCGAACCGCCACGGCACCTGCGGCATGGGGATCGGCGAGACGGTCTCCTTCTCCCTGGCCGTCTCGCCTGATATGCCACCGCGCGTGGGGGACTGCCGGGACCGCGCCACGCTGGTCAGGAAGCTGACAGCGCTGCGCGGCCGCATAGCGGCCGATCTGGAGTTGTCCGGTTTGCACCTGCCCACGGACCTGCCGAGCCCGGAGTTCTGTGCGGACGTCTACCAGGCGTTCGCACAGCGGGTGCGGATCGTGGACGAGGAGTGCGGCGGATATCTCGCCGCACTCCTGGCATCCGGACCCTGCGTCTTCGAGGGCGCGCAGGGTGTGCTGCTGGACGAGTGGTACGGCTTCCACCCGCACACGACCTGGTCGACGACCACCTTCGCCAACGCGGAGGCGTTGCTGAAGGAGTCGGACCAGGGAGCGGACAGCGCTGTGCGCCTCGGCGTGGTCCGCACCTACAGCACCCGGCACGGCGCCGGACCGCTCGTCTCGGAGGACGCGGGCCTGACCCCGATGCTGCCGGAGCCGCACAACGAGACCGGAACGTGGCAGGGGGTGTTCCGGATCGGTCACTTCGACGCGGTGGCCCATCGCTACGCGCTCGACGTGTGCGGCGGCGCCGACGCGTTGGTGGTCACGCACGCGGACGTCCGGGCGGCCGGCCGGCGCCTGTGCCGGGCCTACCAGGCCTCGGCCGACGTGCCGGCGATGGAGAAGCTGCCGCGGAGCCTGCTGCCGGACCTGGACTATCAGCGGCTGCTCACCAAGACCGTGTCGTCGTGCACGCCGGTGTACGACGACGGCCCGCGGGACGAGCGGGACTGGCCGGACGTCATCGGGGAGGCGTTGGGGACGCCGGTCGGCGTGGTCTCCTCGGGCCCGACGTGGCGGGACAAGGCCGCGCGCCTGCCCTGCGCGAAGTAGTGCGCGAAACAGTGCGCGCGCAGGACCGGGCCGCCCTGGTCGGCGCCGCCGAACGCCAGTGAATCAGAACATTGACGTCCTTCGGCCGGTCACTACGATGAACCGAGGCTGAACAGGGCCGACTCGGCACCATCCCACCTCTGTCAGGAGGCTCGTATGCGTGCAAGAAGGATCGTCACGACGGGGATCGCCGTGACGGTGGCTGCCGGCTTCACGGCTTTCGCTCCGACGGGCGCGATGGCGAACACCGCCGCCCCGCCGTCCTGTGAGCAGGCCGGGCAGACCACGCAAAAGAACGTCTCGTACTACAACTGCGAGTACTACGTTCCAGGTAACCCGTACCTCACCTGGAGCGGGGCGCCCATCATCCGCGGCCAGGGGACCGGTGAGCTGTGGGGCACCTGCGTCGACGGCTCGCTGCCCTACTACATCACCGTCAGCTGGACCGACTCCACAGGGACGACCTACTCCGGCACCACCACGCTGACCTGTGTGGGCGGCGGCAAAGTCTAGCCGTGGCGGCCGGTGCTGCCCCGTTCAGCGACGGGGCAGCTCTCAGGCCGCTCAGGTCCCGAAGCGCCCGAGGAAGTCGCCGCCGAGCACATGCGCGTGGACGTGGAACACCGTCTGCCCGGCGTGCGCGTCGGTGTTGAACACGGTCCGGTAGCCGTCCGCCGCGATCCCCTCCGCCTTCGCCACCTCGCGCGCCTCGACCAGCAGCGCGGCGGCGAGCTCGGGCGCCTCGGCGGCGAGTTCGGCCGCGTTGGCGTAGTGGGCGCGCGGCACGATGAGGTCGTGGACCGGGGCCTGCGGGTTTATGTCCTTGAAGGCGACGGTGAGCTCCGTCTGGCGGACCACGGTCGCCGGGATCTCGCCGGCCACGATCTTGCAGAAGAGACAGTCGGGTTGCGGTTGGCCGTCGGCCATCGTGTCCTCCTGGGGCGCCCGTCGGGCGGTACGTAATGGTCTGCTGATCGGGAGGTTTTCCGGCGATAGGCTACGGCACCATGCGCCTCCTCGAGGGTTTCACCCCGGCCGCCGCCGCGATCGGCACCACGCCCGACGTCCCGGACCTGGGCGACGACGCCCGGGCCGCCGTCAAGGGCTTCGCATCGGCCACCGCCGTGGCCCCCGGAGAGTCTGTCGACTTCCACATCTCCGTGGCCGAGCCGCAGGAGATCACCGTCGAGATCTACCGGGTCGGCGCCTACGGGGACCATCGCACGGCCTTGCTCGGCAGCAGCGAGCAGGTGGCCGTGGTGCCGCAGCCCGAGCCGGTGACGGATCCGGACACCGGGATGATCACCTGCCTGTGGGAGCCGGCGTGGCGGCTGAACGTGCCGGCCGACTGGAAGTCCGGGGCCTACCTCGCGGTCCTGCGGGCCGGGCAGGGCGCCAACTACGTGCCCTTCGCCGTGCGCGATCCGCGCCGCCGCGCGAACTGGCTGGTGGTCGTGCCCTTCGCCTGCTACCAGGCCTACAACATGTACCCGTTCGACAACGCGCGCGGGAAGAACCTCTACTACGGCTTCGCCGAGAACGGCGAGCAGGCCAGCAAGCTGCGCGCGTCCTCGGTCTCCTTCCGGCGGCCCTACGAGCTGACCGGGATGCCCCGGGAGGCCGAGCGGGTCCACGACTTCGTCGTCTGGGCCGAGCGTCAGGGCTATGACATGGAGTACGCCACCAGCGAGGACCTGGACCAGGGGCGCGTCGACCCGCTGAACTACAAGGGCCTCATCTTCCCCGGCCACGACGAATACTGGTCGGCGGGCATGCGCAAGTCCCTGGTGAAGGCCCAGGACTCGGGCGTGTCGACGGTGTTCCTGCAGGCGAACAACGTCTATTGGCACATCCGCTACGAGGGCACCACGATCACCTGTTTCAAGTCCCGCCAGGACCCGGTCAAGACCAAGCGCCCCGGGCAGACGGTGATGTGGCGCGACCTGCGGCTGCCCGAGCAGGAACTGCTGGGCGCCCAGTACGTCAGCCTGGTCAAGGGCGACGCCCCGCTGGTCGTCACGAACGCCGACCACTGGTTCTGGCAGGCGGCCGGCGTGAGCGACGGCGACACCTTCCCCGGCCTGGTCGGCGGCGAGGCGGACGCCGTCCACGAGAAGTATCAGAAGGCTGACGGCACCGAGTTCACCGTCCTGGCCCGCTCGCCCTACACCGACGGCGCCGACGGCACCCGCGAACAGCAGACCGTGCTGCACCGCAAGCCCAGCGGCGCGTGGGTCTTCGACGCCGGGACCTTCTTCTGGCCGATGGCGCTGGGCCGCGAAGGCTTCGCCGACCCGCGCATCGAGGCCGCGACCGCCGCGCTGCTGGCCCGCATCGCCGCCGGCGACGGCCTGGCCTCCCGCTCGGCCCGCCGCCGCGCCGCCCTGACCGCGGCCGTGAAGCGCGAGGCCAGCCCCTCGGCGGTGTCCGCGAAGGCCAAGCCGGTGGTGAAGCGGGTGGGCCGCAAGGTGAAGCACACCCTGAAGCGCCCGTAGCGCCCGTAGCCGGAGCGGTAGGTGCCGGGGCGGTACATTCGGGCGCCATGACGACGAAGCCGACCAGGAACGTACGCCTGGACCCGATGACAGCCGACGAATACCCGGCCTGGGAAGCGGTGATGGTGAGCGGCTTCGCGGCGGCCCAGGTCCGCGAAGGACACTGGGCCGCCGCGACCGCGCGGCAGCAGGCGCTGGACGTGACCCGGGGACTGCTTCCGGCGGGCGTCGAGAGCCACGCGAACCACCTGTGGACCGCCCGCGACGCCCAGACCGAGCGCGAGATCGGCGCGCTGTGGATCGCCATGCGCGAGCTCGGCCCAGCGCTGGAGGCCTTCATATACGACATCCACGTCAGTCCCGACGCGCAGGGCGAGGGCTACGGCCGGGCCATCATGCAGGCCGGGGCGGCCGCGGCGCGGGCCCTGGGCGCCGAGACCGTCGCGCTGAACGTGCACGGTGCGAATGACCGGGCCTACCAGCTCTACAAGAGCCTCGGCTACACGGTGACCAACCGGCACATGCGGTTGGGCTTGTGAATCAGGCTGCGGATAAGCCCTTCATCAGGCTGCGGGTCAGGCGCCCCAGCCGTAGGCGTCGCCGGTCTTGATCTCCTCCCAGAACGCCGCCTCGGGCTGTCCGGTGACCTGCGCGGCCTCCATGATCGGCGCGATCTGGGCCTGCTGCTCGGCGAAGAACGCCTCGAAGCTCTGCCGGTCCGGCCACTCGTCGAGTGCCAGGATGCCGTTTCCGTCGGCGGAGCCGTAGAACCGGTGCGCGATGAGGCCGTGGCGCTTCGCCGCCTCGACGATGCTCTGCAGCTTCTCCGCGTTGTCCTTCGCGTACTGCTCCATCGCCTGCGGGTTCCCGGGGAACCTCAGCGTCAAGAACACGGACATGGTGGCTTCCTCTCGCCGCGTGCCCACGGTCGCCGGGGCACGGCTGAGTGTGTGATCCCCTCCAGTCGAGCAGCCGAACGATCCGGTCGTGCCGTCCACTGCGCCATCCGGACGAGCCGCACGCCTTGCGCTCCTACTGTGCTGACTGTATATATTGCACAAGTACAGATGAAGCCGTCCGGCAGGACAGGAAGGGTGCCATGCGAGTCGTGTTGTCGAACAGCTCCCAGGTGCCGCTCTATGAGCAGATCAAGGAACAGATCGGGGCGGCGATCCTCGGCGGCGACCTCGCGGAGGGCGCCGCCCTGCCGTCGGTCCGGGCGCTGGCGCGCGACCTGCGGATCAGCGTCATCACGACCACCCGCGCCTACACCGAACTGGCCGCCGAGGGGTTCATCGCCACGGTGCCCGGCAAGGGCGCCTTCGTCCAGCCGCTGGACCGCGGACTGGTCCGCGAGCAGCGGGTCCGGCAGGTCGAGGCCGGGCTCCAGGCCGCGCTCGACGCCGCCCGCCCGGCCGGGCTGGGCCGCGACGACCTCGTCGAGATCCTCGACACGCTGATCCGGGCCGAGCAGCAGGAACCCGCTTCCTGACACCGCCGGCCGATCGACACGACACAGGTACGACACAGGGAGGGGGGTCCCTCGGTGGAACCAGAGTTCGCGTTCGCCTTCCGCGGGGTGCAGACCACGGTGGGCCGATTCCGGCTGCGAGACATCAGCTTCTCGCTTCCGCAGGGCTATGTCATGGGCTTCGTCGGGGCCAACGGCGCCGGCAAGACCACGTCGATCCGGTGCCTGCTGGGGATGCAGCGGATCGAGCGGGGCCGGATCGAGGTGCTCGGGCACCGGGTCCCGGCCCCGGTCGCGCTCCGGCAGGAGGTCGGGGTGGTGCTCGACCACACCTATCTCGTGGGGGAATGGCGGCTGAGCGAGGTGGAGCGCGCGGTCGGGCCCTTCTACGACCGCTGGGACACCACGCGCTACCACGACCTGCTCGACGGGTTCGGCCTGGACCCCCGGGCCCGGGTCAAAGACCTGTCGCGCGGCATGGCCGTGAAGCTCATGATCGCGATCGCGCTCTCCCACCGCGCCCGGCTGCTGGTCTTCGACGAGCCGACCAGCGGCCTGGACCCGGTGGCCCGGGACGAGCTGTCCCAGATCCTCGGCGACTTCCTCACCGACGAACGGCACAGCATCCTGTTCTCCACGCACATCACCTCCGACCTGGAGCGCATCGGCGACTACCTGACGCTCATCCACGAAGGCCGGATCGTCGCCACCGGGACCAAGGACGAGATCGTGGACGGCTACCGCATCGTGCGCGGCGGCCCGGACGACCTCGCGGACGTCGTCGGCATCCCGCTCATCGGCGTGCGGCGCACCGGCGTCGGCGTCCAGGCGCTGGTCGCCACCGAGGACGCCGCCCTGCTCGGCGACCGGGTCGTGGTCGATCCGCCCAGCCTGGAGGAGATCGCCGTCCACATCGGATCGCGGGAGAACACCCGCGTCCCCGCCGAGGAGTACTCATGACAGCCGTGGCCCGCGTCGCGCTGCTTGACCTGCGCACCATCGCGCCCTACCGCCGCCAAGTCGTCCTCACGCCGCTGCTGGTGATGGCGATCATGGTCAACCACCCGGAGGTCATCGTGCCGGGGCTGGTCCTGCTGTGCGCCTCGACCACCGCCGGCTACCCGTTCATGGTCTCCGACCGTGCGGACCTGGAGACCCTCTACGCCGTCCTGCCCCTGACCCGCCGCTCGCTACTGCTCGGCCACTACCTGTGGGCGACGGCGGTCTTCGCCGTCACCGCCGGGCTCGGCACACCCGTGGCGCTGCTCCTGGCCCGGCAGCAGCACCACGCGTTCAGCGGGCACACCGTCGCGACCGTCGTGACGCTGTCCTGGGCGGCGTTCGCGCTGACCGTCTCGATCCAGTTCCCGCTGTTCGTCAGGTTCGGTTTCACGAAGTCCGGCCTGATGGCCACGACCCTGCCGATCAGCATCGTCGCGGTCGCCGCCACCCGCCTGCATCTGCGCTACACGCCGGACGCGACGGGTTTCGCGCTGTTCGCGGCCGGCGGCGCGGCGCTGCTCGCGGCCTCCATGGTCGCCACGACCGCGGTGGATCCGCGGCGGACCGGCCGCTCGGCCATCGACTAGCGATCAGCCCCAGGATCAGTCCCAGCGCCCCGACTTCGCCAGCACCACCGTCGCCGCGGCGGTCCCGGCCGTCGAGGTCCGCAGCACGGTCGGGCCCATCTTGCAGGACTGCGCGCCGACCGCCTCGAAGGCCGCCAGCTCCCGGCTCGAGATGGACCCCTCCGGGCCGATCACCAGGACCACCGAGCCGCCGCGGGCCACCTCCAGGCCGGCCAGCGGCGTCCGGGCGTCCTCGTGCAGCACCAGGGCCTGGTCCGCGCCCGCGAGCAGTTCGGCGACCTCGGCGGTCGAGTGGAGCGCCGCCACTTCCGGCCACCAGGCGCGGCGGGACTGCTTCGCAGCCTCGCGCGCGGTCGCCCGCCACTTGTTCAGCGCCTTCTCGCCGCGCTCGCCCTTCCACTGCACGATCGACCGGCTGGCCGCCCACGGCACCACGGCGTCGACGCCGATCTCGGTCATCGTCTCCACGGCGGTCTCGCCGCGGTCGCCCTTGGGCAGCGCCTGGACCACGGTGATCCGGGGTTCCGGGGCCGGGGTGCGCACCACGTCCCGGACGTCGAGCTCCAGCCAGTCCTTGTGCGCCACCGCCACCACGCACTCGGCGACCACGCCCCGGCCGCCGGCCAGGTCCACCCGCTCTCCGGCCGTCAGCCGGCGCACGAGGGCCGCGTGGCGCCCCTCGGGGCCGTCCAGGCGGACGCGGGCACCGCGCCCGGTCGTCTCAGCGTCCTGCCAGAAGAAGACCGGTGCGGTGCTCACGTGGTTTCCTTGTGTCCTTTTTGTTCTTCGTGCCCGCTTCGTACCGTCCAGCGTGCGGCAGTCAACGAGCGTTGAAGGCGTCCCGCAGGCGGGAGAACAGCTTCTGCTGCCCGGGGGCGAACTCACCCGAAGGGCGCTCCTCGCCGCGCAGCTTGGCCAGCCGGCGCAGCAGTTCCTCCTGCTCCGGGTCCAGCTTGGTCGGGGTCTTCACCTCGACGTGCACGATCAGGTCGCCGCGACCGGTGCCGCGCAGGTGCTGGATGCCGCGGCCGCGCAGCGTGATCGCGTGGCCGGACTGGGTGCCGGGGCGCACGTCGATCTCGGCGGGGCCGTCCAGGGTCTCCAGCGGCAGCTTGGTGCCCAGCGAGGCCGCGGTCATCGGCAGCGTCACCGTGCAGTGCAGGTCGTCCCCGCGCCGCTGGAAGATCGGGTGCGGCAGCTCGACGATCTCGATGAACAGGTCGCCGGCCGGACCGCCGCCGGGACCGACCTCGCCCTCGCCGGCGAGCTGGATCCGGGTGCCGTTGTCGACGCCCGGCGGGATCTTCACGGTCAGCTTGCGCCGGGTGCGCACCCGGCCCTCGCCGCTGCACTCCGGGCACGGCGAGGGGACCACGGTGCCGAAGCCCTGGCACTGCGGGCACGGCCGGGAGGTCATGACCTGGCCCAGGAACGAGCGGGTGACCTGGGAGACCTCGCCGCGCCCGTTGCACATGTCGCAGGTGACCGGGTGGGTGCCCGGGGCCGAGCCCTCGCCGGAGCAGGCGACGCAGATCACCGCGGTGTCCACGCTGATCTCGCGGGCCGAGCCGAAGGCCGCGTCGGCCAGCTCGATCTCGATCCGGATCAGCGCGTCGTTGCCCTTGCGGACCCGCGAGCGCGGGCCGCGCGAGGTCTGGCCGCCGAAGAAGGCGTCCATGATGTCCGTGAAGCCGAAGCCGGCGAAGCCGCCCGCGCCGGCGCCGGCACTCCGCGGGTCCCCGCCGAGGTCGTACATCTGGCGCTTCTGCGGGTCCGACAGGACCTCGTAGGCCATGCCTATCTCTTTGAACCGCTCCTGCGTGCCCGGATCCGGGTTGACGTCCGGATGCAGTTCTCGGGCCAGGCGCCGGTACGCCTTCTTGATCTCGTCCTGCGTGGCGTCACGCCGCACACCCAGCACGCTGTAGTAATCCGTCGACACCGACATGCCCTCGCTAGACTCCGCCCAGAAAAAACTGCTCGATTACACGCTACGTGGCGCCAAGAGTTTAGGTCTCAGCCAGTATGCGCCCCACATAAGCGGCTACGGCGGTGACCGCGCCCATCGTGCCGGGGTAATCCATCCGTGTGGGCCCCAGGACACCCAGGTGGGCCACCACGTCCTTCTCGCCCCGTCCGTACCCGGTACTCACCACCGACGTGCCGACCAGACCCTCGTGCGCGTTCTCGTGGCCGATCCGCACGGTGAGTCCGGACTGTGCCTCTCCGAACAAGCGCAGCAGCACTACTTGTTCCTCCAAGGCCTCCAGAACCGGGTAAACCGTGTCGGGGAAATCATGGCGGAAGCGCGCCAGGTTCGCGGTACCGGCCATCACGATGCGCTCCTCGCGCTGCTCGACGACCGCTTCCAGCAGCGTCGCGATCACCACCCCGACCCAGTTGCGGTCCTCGGGGCCGAACCGCTCGGCGAAGTCGGCCAGCAGCGTCGGCACGTCGTTCAGACGCCGCGAGCCGACCTCGGCGTTCAGCCGGGCCCGCACGTCCGCCACGGTGGCCTCCGGCACCGGGGCGCCGCAGTCCACGATCCGCTGCTCGACCCGGCCGGTGTCGGTGATCAGCACCAGCATGATCCGGGTCGGGGTCAGCGGGACCAGCTCCACGTGCCGCACCGCCGAACGGCTCAGCGAGGGGTACTGGACCACCGCGACCTGCTGCGTTATCTGGGCCAGCAGCCGGACGGTGCGCGCCACCACGTCGTCGAGGTCGACCGCGCCGTCCAGGAAGGAGTGGATGGCCCGCTTCTCGGCCCCGGACAGCGGCTTGACCTGCGAGAGCCGGTCCACGAACAGCCGGTAGCCCTTGTCGGTGGGGACCCGGCCGGCGCTGGTGTGCGGCTGGTGGATGTAGCCCTCGTCCTCCAGCGCGGCCATCTCGTTGCGTATCGTCGCCGGCGACACGCCGATGTTGTGCCGCTCGACCAGGGCCTTGGAACCCACCGGCTCCCTGGTGGCGACGTAGTCCTGCACGATGGCGCGGAGCACGTCGAGCTTGCGCTCGTCGAGCCTGCTCTCGGTCGTCACACCCGCCTCCGCATCTTCTCGGCCCGGCCGGCCCCGTCCCCTGGCACTCACCGAGGTGGAGTGCCAAGGCATTCCTTTCAGTGTAACGGCGTGTAGCCGGGAATGGTCCTTCCCCCCGTGCGCTTTCGACTGCGGCCCAGGTCGAACGCGCCGGTCAGAACGCACGGCGCGCGCCCCGGCCTCCGTTGACCCTCCGTTGATGTGCCCAGCGCTGGCAAGATCAAGCCATGAGTGCCTGGATCGAGACCGCAGACCGCGTCTTCACCCGCCGCTTCCAGCCCGTGAACGTCACCGTGACCGCCGTGCTCGGCGGCGACGGCGTCCTGGTCGCCGACACCCGGTGCAGCGTCCAGGAGGGGCACGAGCTGCGCGAGGAGTTGGCGAAGCTCACACCGCTGCCGGTGCGCTGGGTCGTCAACACGCACACGCACTTCGACCACATGTGGGGCAACGCGGCCTTCGACGTGCCGCACCAGGTGCCGCCGGCGGACTTCTGGGGCCAGGAGAACATGCCGGACTTCGACCGCGCCGACCCGGAGTTCGCGACGTTCAGCGAATACCTGCTGCGCGAGGGCGGCCCGGAGTGGCAGGCGAAGCTGGACGAGCTGGTGGTCCGCAAGCCCGACCGCCTCGTCGCCGCCGAGCACGCGCTCGACCTCGGCGGCCGGATCGCCGAACTGCGCCACATCGGCCGCGGCCACACCGACAACGACCTGGTGGTCTGGCTGCCGGACGCGGCGGTCGCGATCAGCGGCGACCTCATCGAGCAGTCCGGCCCGGTGGCCTACGGCAGCGACTCCTTCCCGCTGGACTGGCCGGCCACGCTCGCCGCGCTGGACGGGCTCACCGGGCAGGCCGCCACCTACATCCCGGGCCACGGCGACCCCTCGGACCACGGATTCCTTCAGGGCCAACGGGAATTCGTCACCGTGGTGGCCGAACAGATCAGGGCCCTGCACGCCGACGGCGTCCCGGTCGAGCGCGCGGAGCAGGCCGGCGGCTGGCCGATCGAGGACGCCGCGCACTTCGCCCAGGCGGTCAGGCGCGGCTACGCGCAGCTGACCGGCGAACTCCCGTAATCTGGCGGGCGTGCCAGAGCCCGACATCCGCAGCAAGCAGTACTCCGGCGACCTTGCCCATGCCCGGCGCCGGCCGGTCTCCGCCGAGGTGGAAGCGGTCCGAGAACTCGTCGTCGAGGACGTCGAGACCGGCTTCTGCGGCGCGGTGATCCGGGTCGAGAAGACCCCCGGCGGCCCCACGGTCACACTGGAGGACCGGCTCGGCAAGCACCGGGTGTTCCCGCTGGGCCCCGGATTCTGGATCGACGGCCGCCCGGTCACCCTGGTGGCTCCGAAGGCGTCCCAGGGCCCTGCGACACCCCAACGGACCGCCTCGGGTTCCATCGCGGTTCCCGGTGCGCGGGCCCGGGTGGCGCGGGCCGGCCGCATCTACGTCGAGGGCCGGCACGACGCCGAGCTCGTCGAGAAGGTCTGGGGCGACGACCTCCGGGTGGAGGGCGTGGTCGTGGAGTACCTGGAAGGGGTCGACGACCTGGCGGCGATCGTCGACGCCTTCCGCCCCGGCCCCGACGCGCGCCTGGGCGTCCTGGTGGACCACCTGGTGCCGGGCACCAAGGAGGCGCGCATCGTGGAGTCGGCCATGCGGTCCCCGTACGCCGAGCACCTGCTGGTGGTCGGCCACCCCTACATCGACGTCTGGGAGGCCGTGAAGCCCGCCGCGGTGGGTATCCAGGCCTGGCCTCGGGTCCCGCACGGCCGGCCGTGGAAGGAAGGGGTCTGCGAAGCCCTGGGCTGGCCGGTGGACACTCCGGCGGCCTGGAAGCGGATCCTGCGCTCGGTGCGCGACTTCCGGGACCTGGAACCGCAGCTGCTGGGCCGGGTCGAGGAACTGATCGACTTCGTGACAGGTCTCTGATTCGCCTGGGCTGTGATCCGCTTTACCTCTGATCCGCCTCCGCCGGCGCGCCGGATCTCAGTGCGGCGCGGCGTAGGTCCCGGCGACCCAGCCCTCTTCGTAGACGCTGTCGTTCGCGCAGTGAGTCCGGCCGGTAAAGGGCAGGACGTCGCCCGGCGGCGTGACCCGCACGGCGGAGATCGCCACGCAGACGCCGTCGCCGTCACTGCCGTACCCGATGACCATCGTGGCCGAGTCGCCCGATTCCAGGGTGTACGGCTTCAGCTGCGGATCGGAGCTGAAGCCGACCGGCAGCGGTTGGCGGTGCGCGTCGAGGTACGTCAGCTCGGGCTGCGCCGGCAGCGTACAGGTGGTGCCGTGGTTGTTGGTGACGACGAGATCGCTGAACGTGGTCCCGGATGCCGCGCCGTGCAGCGGTACCAGCTTCTCGGCCAGTCCGCCGCACTGTGCCGGGTCCGCGGCTCCGGCCGCGGTCGACACCATGTCGCCGCCGCTACCGCCGCCTGGACCGCTACCGCCCACGATCTTGCCGCCGGAGTCACAGCCGGCCATCGTCAGTACGCTGACCGCGGCCACCGCCGCGACCGCCGTCAACGCCCCCGCGGACTGAGAGAACCGATGCATGAGTTCCTCCTGCCGAAGAAATCCCCCTTTGCATCGTGACGTGTGATCTCGGGGCCGCGTTGCCTGAATCAGGCCTCGGATTCTCCCCCGGCGCCGTCCTCGGGGATCCCGAGCCGCTTGCGCGCCCACTGCTTCAGCGGCGGCGCGAGCTCGGCGACGTCCAGCAGCAGCGCCGCCTCGGCTCGGTCCCGGTGGAAGATGCGCGAGCCGTCGGCGACGGTGAAGCCGTGCGCCGGCCGGGACAGCACCTCGACCCGGTCCCCGGCGCCGACGTCGCCCTCGGCGACCACCCGCAGGTAGGCCCCGGGCCGCAGCGCGCGCTCGAAGCGGCGGGTCATGCTCTGGTCGCCGGCCCGCACCCCGAGCTTCCAGCACGGGATCCGCGGCTGCGCGACCTCCAGCTCCACGCCGCCGATCCGCCAGCGCTCGCCGACCACCGCGTGGCTGACGTCGTAGCCGCGGACGGTGAGGTTCTCGCCGACGAATCCGTCCTCGATCTCGCGGCCGAGTTCGGCGGCCCAGAAGTCCAGATCCTCGCGGGCGTAGGCGTACACCGCCTTGTGCACGCCCGCGTGGTTCACCTGATCGGCCTGGCGGTCGCCGTCGACGTGATGGTCGACGATCTTCACCCGCCCGGACACCGGGTCCTTGAAGATCGCGGTCTGCCGGACCTCGCCGTTCAGCTCGACATCGCGGGGCAGCCCCACGTTGACACTGATCAGCAGGCCGCCGTCCGCTTCGGGGCGCGCAGTGGTCATGGCGCCCATCCTCTCAGTCCACGAGATCCCGGACAACCGCGTCTGCCAGCAGTCTTCCCTTGAGCGTAAGGACCGCAAACCCCTCGGCCAGTGACCGCGGATCGAGCAGTCCGGCCGCCGCGGCGCCGATCGCGGCCAGCCGGCCGGCCTGATTGAGGATGCTGATGTCACAGCCGGAATCCAGCCGCAGTTCCAACAGGATCCGCTCGACCCGGCGGTCCTCGGCCGTCAGCACCTCGCGGGCGTGCGCCGGGGACTGCCCGGCGGCGATGCGCTGCGAATAGGCGCTGGGATGCTTGACGTTCCACCAGCGGGTGCCGCCGACGTGGCTGTGCGCGCCGGGGCCGACGCCCCACCAGTTGGCGCCGGTCCAGTAGAGCAGGTTGTGCTGCGAGCGGCCCCGCGGCGAGGCGGCCCAGTTGGAGACCTCGTACCAGGAGTAGCCGGCGGCGGTCAGCTTCTCCTCGGCGATCAGGTAGCGGTCGGCGTGGACGTCGTCGTCGATCATCGGCAGCTCGCCGCGCTTCACCCGGGCCGCCAGGCGGGTGCCGTCCTCGACGATCAGCGAGTACGCGGAGACGTGGTCGGGGGCCGCGCCGATCGCGGCGTCCAGGGAGGCGCGCCAGTCGTCGTCGCTCTCGCCGGGCGTGCCGTAGATCAGGTCGAGGTTGACGTGCTCGAACCCGGCCTCGCGCGCCTCGCGCACACACGCCTCGGGCCGTCCCGGGGTGTGCCGGCGGTCCAGGATCCGCAGCACGTGCTCGCGCGCGCTCTGCATCCCGAAGGAGATCCGGGTGAACCCGCCGGCCCGCAGTTCGGCCAGGTACGCCGGGTTCACCGACTCGGGGTTGGCCTCGGTGGTGACCTCGGCGTCCGGCGCCAGCCCGAACTCGTCGCGGACCGCGCCGAGCAGCGCGACCAGGTCCGCTGCCGGGAGCATGGTCGGCGTGCCGCCGCCGAAGAACACCGTCCGCACCGGCAGGTCCGCGCCGCCGAGCACCTTGCGCGCCAACCGGATCTCCTCGATCGCGGTGGCGGCGTAGGTGGCCTGGGAAGCGCCGCCACCGAGCTCGGAGGCGGTGTAGGTGTTGAAGTCGCAGTAGCCGCACCGGGTCGCGCAGTACGGGACGTGGATGTAGAACCCGAGCGGGGTGCCGGACAGGTCGGGCTCGGCGAGGGCCTGCGGCGGCAGCGATCCGTCTGCGGGGACGGGTTCACCGTCGGGAAGGACACCAGGCATGCCTTTATTGTCCCTTACGGATCACCGCGCCCCGACCCACTGCGCCGTCATGCCCTGCACCGCGGACCCGTCGACGTCGGCCAGCTTGGTCCCGACGAACCCGCGGGCCCACTCGGAGGTCTGGGCCCGGAACGGCGGGTCCTCGGACTCCAGCACCTCCAGGACCGTCGCGGCGGCCTCAGCGGCGCTCTGCGCGTTGCCGAAGGACTGGCGCGCGCGGTCGATGTAGCTCTGCAGCGCCGGACCGTAGGGACCGGCGCCGGCCACCAGCGCCGGCACGTCCAGCCGCTGGCTGGCGACGAACTCGCTGGCCACCGCGCCGGGCTCGACCACCGTCACCCGCACCCCGACCGTCGCCGCGACCGGGGCCAGCGCCTCCATGAAGCCCTCGACGGCGAACTTCGCCGCGCAGTACGCCTCGTTGAACGGCTGCCCGACCACGCCGCCGACGCTGGTGACCGTGACCAGCCGCCCCTTCGACGCCCGCAGGTGCGGCATCGCCGCCTGGGTGACCTCCACCACGCCGAAGTAGTTGACCTCCATGGCCGCCCGGACCGGGTCCATCCCGGCGACCTCGATCGTCCCGACCACGCCGGCCCCGGCGTTGTTGACCACCGCGTCGAGCCCGTCATGCGCGGCCGTCACACGCGCCACAGCGGACTGGATGCCGGCCGGGTCGGTGACGTCGAGGCGCTCGACGTGGATCCGTCCCGCGGCCCCGACCGCGCCGGCCTCGGCCAGCAGGTGGCCGGCCTTGCCCGGGTCGCGCATGGTGGCCACGACCTCCCAGCCGGCGCGCGCGGCGGCCACGGCCGCGGCCAGCCCGATGCCCGAGGAGGTGCCCGTGATCAGAACGGTCTTCGAGGCGGTCATGCGGACTCCACATCTGAGGCGTTGTCGGCATCATCGCACCGGACGGCGGAGCTGTCCGCAAGCAGAGAGCGCCCGCTTGATCTACCGGGGCGGGTCCATCGGCTCGATCTGCTCCGGCTCGATCGGCTCCGGCTCCGTCGGCTCCAGCAACTCCAGCGACTCCGTCAGTCCGGTCCGAGCGACCGCCCCGCCCTCAGCCTCAGCCTCAGCCTCAGACCGCCGACACCGCCGCAGACACCGCCGCCTGCCCAGCCGCCGCCTCCATCGCCACCGCGGCCTCCTTCGCGGCCAGCAGCGCCGGCGGCCGGATCCGCACCGCCAGCGGCATCGCGCACCCGGCGGCCGCGAACACCGCCCCGATCACGAACCATCCGGCGGGCGCCCAGTCCACGCACGCCAGCGCGTAGATCCCCGGCGCCAGCGACATGGCGGCCCCGGTCACCATCGACAGCAGCCCCTGGTACTGGCCCTGAGCGTGCTCGGCGGCCAGCTCGTACCCGAGCTCGAACACCCCGGCCTGCTGCACGATCTCGCCGAGGGAGTGCACCGCGGCGGCGACCAGCAGCAGCACCACCGCCGCCCACGCCGGCACCCACCCGATCGACCCGAACAGCGCCGCGGCCCCGGCGAAGACCCATCCGGACCGGACCGTGGCCTTCACGCCCTTGGCGACCGTGTCCACGCCCCGGCTCATCCGCACCTGCAGCGTCGCCACCAGCACCGTGTTGATCACCAGCACCGCGCCGACGGTCCAGCGCGGAGCGTGCCCCAGCTTGGCGATCCACAGCGGCGCGGCGAACAGCAGCACCTCGAACTGCATGCTCATCAAGCCGATCAGCCCGGCGCAGGCAAGGAACCGCCGGTCCCCCAACGCGAGCCACCGGTTGGCCCCCGGCGGCACCGGCAGCGGATCCATCCGCGGCACCCGCAACGCGATCAGCGCGGACACGACGAACGACACGGCGTTGAAACCGATCAGCCCGACGTACCAGGCGTGCGTGTCGAAGACCAGACCGAGTCCGCCGGCCACCCCGCCCAAGGCGATCCCGACGTTGGTCACCGAACGCAGATACGCCCGGAACACCGCCTTGTCCTCGCCCCCGAACCGCGCGATCATCGCCCCGCGCGCGGCCCGGTTGCTGGAGGCGACCAGGTTCTCGACGACTGCCACCCCGAGAAACTGCCAGAAGCTGTGCACCATGGTGAACGCCAGCATCACCACCCCGGCCAGCAGTCCGAGCACCACGCTCACCTCACGCGGCCCGCGCCGGTCCGCGAGGTGTCCGACCGGGACCCCGGCGACAAGCCCGACCAGCCCGGCGACGGTGAAGCCCAGGCCCACCTGCGAGGCCGGCAGGCCGACCGACCGCGTGAAGTACATGACCATGACGGTCATGTACATGCCGTTGCCGATCGTGTTGACGAACGTGGCGACGGCCATGGTCCGTTGAACCCGGTCCTGTGGCAGCAAACTCAAAACACCCTCCCCAGCGGCGATCTCCCCAACGCCTTGACAGCCCGACCCTATCGTCATGCCCCACACCCCGGAAAGACCATTACAGGCGCTGCACGATAGACTGTCGTCACATCACCAAGCCTCCCGGTTCCCCGGGAGGCTTTTTCTGTTCCCTGATGTCCCTTTGTGGGAGGTTTCCGTGTCTGAACTGCTGATTCGCCGCGCCGACCCCGCCGATCCCGTCGACCGTGCGGCGCTGGAACGCATGTGGCTGATGTTCCGCCACGACATGTCGGAGTTCGCCGAGCAGCTGCCCAATCCGGACGGCTCGTTCCGGAGCGAGTGGCTGATGTCGGCTTTGGAGGACGAGAACTGGGCCGCGTACCTGGCGCTCGTCGGAGACCGCCCCGCGGGGTTCGCCTTCGTACGCGCCTTGGAGCAGCCGGCTCGTGTGCTGAACAGCTTCTTCATCGCGCGCGGCGCTCGACGCAACGGGTACGGGACGCGGTTCGTCAAGCAGGTGCTCGCCGCGCATCCGGGGCCGTGGGAGATCGCATTCCAGGAGCGGAACGTGGAAGGCGCGCAGTTCTGGCGGCGCGTGGCCTCGGAGGTCGCCGGCGACGCGTGGCGTGAGGAGGTACGGCCGCCGATGACCGGCGGGACGGCGTCGAACGTGTGGGTCGTTATTCCGTAGAGCCGCGCGGAATCGGTCCCTACAGTGGCGGAATGCGAGTCCACTATCCCCGCACCCCTCATCTGCCCTGGTCGCCCGGCGCCACCGCAGACGACGTGCGTACCCGGGATCTGTCAGGGCTCGCAGGCCGCCGCGTCATCGTCACCGAGAAGATGGACGGGGAGAACACCACCCTCTATGCCGACGGACTGCACGCGCGTTCCTTGGACTCCGCGCATCATCCGTCGCGCGCATGGGTGAAGGCGCTGCACGGCCGTATCGCCGCGCGGATCCCCGAAGGATGGCGGATTTCCGGTGAGAACCTGTTCGCTAAGCATTCGATCCCTTATGAGGACCTGGACGGGTACTTCTATGGGTTCTCTGTATGGGACGGCGACCAGTGTCTGGACTGGATATCCACAGTGGCGTTCCTTCAGGGACTGGGGATTCCGACGCCGCGTGTGCTGTGGGCCGGCGACTTCGACGAGAAGCTGATCCAGCAGCAGCTGAAGCTGGATCTGAACCACCAAGAGGGCTACGTAGTGCGTCCCGCGGAGGGATTCGCTTATACGGAGTTCGCGGAGCGTGTCGCCAAGTGGGTCCGACCGTCTCATGTGCAGACCGACACACACTGGATGCACGCCGAAGTGGTGCCCAACAAGCTCGGGGCCAAGGCTCCGTTCTGGGCCGCGCGCAGCGGAGTCGATGTCGGTGCTGAGGAACTGGCTACCGCGCTTTCTCTAGAGCCGCCCAAGCACGACGACGTCGTGGCCGATGCCTACTCGCGTCTCGACGCCTCCGGCTGCCACGGCAACGCGCGGTTGGTCGGCTCCGTCGCCGCGCTTCTGCATCACCGACCGCGCGCCGCGCTCATGGCAGATCTCGCGGCGTCGCTGGAGATGCCGACGGTGCGGCGCATCGCGGACGTAGTCGGACTCGCTCGCCGTGTGCAGACGCCTATCGATGACGAGTATCGGCGTGCGGGGCTCACGCGTATGGCGTTCGGCACGGACCTGGCCACGCTTCATGCCGTTGCCGCCGCTACCGCCCCGGACACTGCTGCTGCGGAGAACGTCGCATGGTCGGTCTTGTTCTCCGACGATCTCGCGGTGCTTCCCGCGACGCTTCGTCTGGCCTGCCGCGAGGCCTTCGCCGAGCTTCCCCCGCGAGCCGCCGACCGCTGCTGGGGCGAAGCACGTCACCTGCTCGCCGAGGGGCGCATCGCCTCGGCCGAGGAGGCCACGGCGGCGACGTGGCGCTGGCGGGACGGAGCGTTCCCGAAGCTGCTGCACATGGTCGGCGTGTCCGGGAGCGGCAAGAGCTCGACGGCGAAGACCCTCGCGGGCCGCGCCGGCACGGAGCTCATCAGCCTCGACGACCTGCGCACGGCGCGGGGATCGCGGGCGGATCAGTCGGCGAACCAGGAAGTGCTCAGCGAAGGCCTGCGGCTGCTCGACGACGCTTTGGCGCGGGGAGGCGACGTGGTCTGGGACGCGACGTCGCTGACCCGGCAGCAGCGGGGCTTGGTCGATGCGGTCGCGCGGCGCCGCAATGCGCTGATCGAGCATCAGGTGCATCTCGCTCCGGCATCGGTGCTGGAGGAGCGGAACGCGGAGCGTGCGCATCCTGTGCCCGGGAAGGTGCTGGCTGCCCAGCTGCGCCGTTTCGACCCGCCGTATCCCGGCGAGGCGCACCGCGCGGTCTACGCCGACACGGTCGGGGACGATGCGGCGTACGACGTTCTCGCGTACTCCGTCTGGGAGGGCTGAGCGGCGATGCGTACCAGTCAGGAGATCTACCACCGGGTGCGATGGGACGCGCGGTTCGACGCGTCGCGATTCGTGATGGGGCTGGAGCAGCGCGGGCGCGAGCCGAAGCGGGTACCGCTGCCCTCGTTCGATCCGCAGGGGGACATCCCGTGGCACCGGGTGCTGTTCTTCGAGGCTGACGGCCGGCTGGTGTGGGACCGGGCTTCGGGAGTGGACGCGTTGGACGCCTCCGGGGCGGGGCTGGCGCAGCGGACGCGGCTGCTGGCGGCCCCGTTCTTCGAGCCGCGGACGCCGCACGCTTTCGTGGACGGTCGCTGGCAACCGGCCGGCACTCTTTCATCCGCCGCCACGGCCGACACTGAACTGCGTGTCCTGACGTGGAACACGTTGTGGGACCGCTACGACGGAGCCCTGATCCGTACGGCCGAACGCCGTCCCATGCTGCTCGCGGCTTTGCGCGACGCGGAGGTGGACGTGATCGCGCTGCAAGAGGTCGAGCCGGCGCTGGTGAAGATGCTGCTGGCGCAGGACTGGGTCCGCGCGGAGTGGACGCTCGGCGGCGATCCGCGCTCGGCGGATGTCGCGGACAGCGGGCTGCTGGTGCTCAGCCGGCTGCCGGTGGTCGAGGCCGGGTGGCATGCGCTGGCTCGGTACAAGGCGGTCACGGCGGTGGTCGTGGAGACGGTCGCCGGCCCGGTCGTCGTCGCGAACACGCATCTGAGCAGCGATCACTCCACCGACGGCGCCGGGCTGCGCGGTGAGCAGCTCGGGCAGCTGGCCGACGGGCTGCGGGACATCGACTCGGTACCCGTGGTTCTCGTCGGCGATTTCAACGACGACAGCGAGGCACCGGCCGCCCGCCTCGGCATGACCGATGCGTGGACGCGGGTGCATGGCGTGGCGGACGAGACCGCGACATTCGATCCGGTGGGGAATCCGCTGGCCGCGGTCTCGTCGCTGACCGGGCAGGCGAAGCGGTTGGACAGGGTGCTGCTGCTCGGCGCCGCGGCTTCGGACGCGCGGCTGATCGGCGAGACGCCGAACGCCGAGGGGCTGTTCGTGTCCGACCACTATGGGATCACCGCGGTTGTCACTCCTGTTGCCTCGACGACGACCACACCCACCGCCACCGCCATCGCCATCGCCACCACCTCACCAGCGATCGACGCGACGCCGACCGCACGAACCGCCGTCGCCTGGATCCCGCCGAACGCGACGTGGGACTCGATCCAGGAGGTCCGGCAGCGGCTCGACCCCCAGGTTCTGCGCTGGCCCCCGCATGTCAATCTGCTGTTCGGTTTCATCGCCGAGTCGGAGTTCGACGCCGCGATCCCCTTGCTGAGCAAGGCCGCGGCGACCGTCGCCGCGTTCGAGACCGAGCTCGCCGAAGTCCGGCACTTCACTCATCGCGGCGACAGCACCCTGTGGCTGCATCCCACCGGGGATGCGTGGCAGAAACTGTATGCGGCGTTGCTCGAAGCGTTCCCCGCCTGCCGCGGTCGCGAGACGTTCACGCCGCACCTGACGATCGGCAAGGTCGCGGATCCGAGCCGGACGCCGGTGAAGATCGCGCCGATCGCCACCGAGGTCGGGGAACTGGCGGTGCTCTCGCGCCGTGCGGACGGGCCGATGAAGGTGCGCGCGGTCATCGAGCTGGGCAGCGGGGCGGTTCGCTGGACGGACGCCGAGGCCGGCGATCCAACTCTCCTGCGGGCTTCCGACCTCGACCGGCCCGCCGCGACCCTGACCAGCCGCATCACCGAGGCCCTGCCCGAAGCGGTCGTCCTCCTGGCCGGTTCCCGCCGCACCGGCACACACCTCGCCGGCGCGGACGTCGACCTGGTCGCGGCCGTCCCCGGCACGCCGGACGTGGACGTGCTCGAACGGCGCGTGGCCGAGGCACTCGGCGAGGGGCACCGGGTGCGCCAGCTGGTCGCCGCCCGCGTGCCCGGCCTGCGCATCGTCACCGCCCGCCTCAGCGCGGACCTGGTCCTGGCCCCGACCGGCGACATCCCGCCCGCCGAAGCGGTGGCACGGCGCACCGAACTCGGCGAGACCATCGCCGGCTCCCTGTCCGCGGTCTCCGACGCCGAGGCGCTCCTCGCCCTCCGTCCGGGCCCGCACGTCCGGCAGGTCAAGGCCTGGGCGCACGCCCGCGGCCTCGACGCCGCCCCGCTCGGCGGCCTCCCCGGCTTCGCCTGGGCGCTGATGGCGGCACGCTGCCGCGACCTCACCGACTTCTTCGAGACCTGGGCCGCCCACACCTGGCACCTCCCGATCCCGACCCCCACCGCACCGATCCGCGACCTGACCCTGCACCTCACCCCGTCGATGCGCGACCTGATCACCGAAGAGCTCTACGAAGCCTGGGAGACGGCCACGGCGAACCCCGATCCGCTCCCCGCCCTGCTGACGCCGCCCCCGATGCACCGCCGACACCGCCGCTGGGCCGTGGTCACCCTGACCGCGGACGGCATCGAGGCACGCGACGTCCTCGAAGGACGCGTCCGAGGCCGCCTGCGCAGCCTGCTGTCAGCCCTCGACGAGGCCGGCATCACCGGCACCCACACCTGGCCCCGCCCCTTCCACGCCACCCCCGCGGAGCTGCGCACCGCCATCGGCCTGGGCCGCACACCGCCGACGCGCGAGGAGCTCGGCGCGATCGCCAAGCCGTGGCTGCGGGGGCTGGGCGGGGTGACGGTGGAGCTGGCCGCGAACGGGGATGTGCCGACGCTGGGGTAGAAGGCGCCCCTGCGGCCAGCGTTCAACAAACCACTACCGAAAACGCAGCAGCTCACAGCCCCGCAACTGAGCTGACGAGTTCATCGATGTGGTCGGCGGGCATCCCCATGGCCTGACGGGCTCGCATCCGCTCGGTGGCGAGCAGTCGACCCTCCGGTTCCTCGTCCAGGTCGTCAGCGGTGATCTCGGCCAAGCCGCCGTACAGTGCGACCAGGCCGCGAGTCGCCCATGCTGCGGCTTCCCGGTGGTGGCCATGCATGTGGAGGGTCTCGGCGACGAAGACGACCATGTCAAGGTCCTCCAGGCGCAGCTTGCGTGCCGCCTCGAGAACCGCCAGCGCCTCCTCGTCACGGTTCCGCACGAACAGGAATTCGGCGAAGAAGCCGTGCACGCCCCCTGCGACGAAGCCGCCATCGTCGATCGCCGCCCGGTACAGCTCCTCGGCGGTGGCATCGTCCCCAGCCATCGCGTAGTACTCGGCGGCCTCGGTGTAGTTCTGCGCCCGCGATCGGGGATCCTCATCGCCGTCGATACGTAGTGCCTTCGCGAGTGCGAGGGTCTCTTCGGAGCTACGCGGCGGGAAGAGTCGGCCGCCGGAACCCGGCTGCGGGGTGCGGGGTGCTTTGCGACGCGCCATCGGCCCAGGATACTGCCGCCTCGGGATGGGGTGACGCCCTCCCGCAAGGAGGGCGCGTCCTAAGCCGTCCCCCCGACCGTCACCGTCCGCATCCCGTCCCCCGCGACCCGCCCGCCGATCTCAGCCCATCCCTCGGTCTGCGCCGGCCGCGCCAGGATCTCCGATCCCCACCCCTGCCGGATCACCAGCGGCCTGCGCAGCGCGCCGACCTGCCGCATCGCCGCCGAGCCGGTGGCCTCGTCCTCGTCGACGCCGCTGTCCGCGGCGAACACCCGGGCCCGCATGACCCCGTTCGGCTCGTCCGTCCAGGCCCAGAACTGGTGGCGGCGGTACTCCGGGCCCGGCGGGACCGCCAGGGTCTCCACCGCGGCCTCGTCGGCGACCTCTACCAGGCCCCAGTCCGGGGCGTCGGCGATGCGGCCGCGGATCCAGGTGCGGCCGCCCTCCGCCCAGGTCGGGACCTCGGCGGCCTTCTGCGGGCGCAGGGTGGGGACCTCGCGGCCGGACAGCCGGGCCAGGAGCCAGGCGGTGCCGACCAGGGGGTGGCCGGCCAGCGGGAGCTCCGCGGCCGGGGTGAAGATGCGCAGCCGGGCGCTCTCGACGTCGTCGACGAACACCACCTCGCTGAACCGCAAGTCCGAGGCGAGCTTGCGGCCCGCGTCGGCGTCGAGATCCGCGGCGTCCAGGACGACGCCCAGGTTGTTGCCGAACAACCCGTGCGCATCGGTGAACACCCGGACTATATGGACGTCGGCCATCACGCTCATTTGCCCAGGCTACAGCCCACGCCCGGCCGCGCGGCCCCTACTTCTTGGCCTTGTCACCCGTCTCATTGGTCAGCGCGGCGATGAAGGCGTCCTGGGGCACCTCGACCCGGCCGACCATCTTCATGCGCTTCTTGCCCTCCTTCTGCTTCTCCAGCAGTTTGCGCTTGCGGGAGATGTCGCCGCCGTAGCACTTGGCGAGCACGTCCTTGCGCATGGCCCGCACCGACTCGCGGGCGATCACCCGGGAGCCGATCGCGGCCTGGATCGGCACCTCGAACTGCTGGCGCGGGATCAGCTCGCGCAGCCGCTCGGTCATGCGCACCCCGTAGGCGTACGCCTTGTCCTTGTGCACGATCGCCGAGAAGGCGTCGACGGTCTCGCCGTGCAGCAGGATGTCCACCTTCACCAGGTCGGCCTGCTGCTCGCTGGTGGGCTCGTAGTCCAGCGAGGCGTAGCCGCGGGTCTTGGACTTCAGCGAGTCGAAGAAGTCGAAGACGATCTCGGCCAGCGGCAGCGTGTAGCGGATCTCGACGCGGTCCTCGGACAGGTAGTCCATGCCCAGCAGCGAACCGCGCCGGCTCTGGCACAGCTCCATCACCGCGCCGACGAAGTCGTTCGGGGTCAGGATGGTCGCGCGCACCACCGGCTCGTGGATCGCCGTCACCTTGCCGCCGGGCATCTCCGAGGGGTTGGTGACGATGTGCTCGGTGCCGTCCTCCATGTCGACCCGGTACACCACCGACGGCGCGGTGGCGATCAGGTCCAGGTTGAACTCGCGGTCCAGGCGCTCGCGGATGATCTCCAGGTGCAGCAGGCCCAGGAAGCCGCAGCGGAAGCCGAAGCCCAGCGCGGCCGACGTCTCCGGCTCGTAGACCAGGGCCGCGTCGTTGAGCTGCAGCTTGTCCAGGGCCTCGCGCAGCTCCGGGTAGTCCGAGCCGTCGATCGGGTAGATGCCGGAGAACACCATCGGCTTGGGCTCCTTGTACCCGCCGAGGGAGTCCGTGGCGCCCTTGTTCAGGGTGGTGACGGTGTCACCGACCTTGGACTGGCGCACGTCCTTCACACCGGTGATCAGGTAGCCCACCTCGCCGGCGCCCAGGCCCAGCGAGGCGGTCGGCTCCGGGGAGATGACGCCGATCTCCAGCAGCTCGTGAGTGGCGCCGGTGGACATCATCTGGATGCGCTCGCGCTTGTTCAGGTGCCCGTCGACGACCCGGACGTAGGTGACCACGCCCCGGTAGGAGTCGTAGACCGAGTCGAAGATCATCGCGCGCGCCGGGCCGTTCGGATCGCCGGCCGGGGCCGGGATCCGGCGGACCACCTCGTTGAGCACGTCCGGGACGCCGACGCCGGACTTGGCGCTGACCCGGAGGACCTCGTCGGGCTCGCAGCCGATCAGCCGCGCCATCTCCTCGGCGTACTTCTCCGGCTGCGCGGCCGGCAGGTCGATCTTGTTCAGGACCGGGATGATCTGCAGGTCGTTCTCCATGGCCAGGTACAGGTTGGCCAGGGTCTGCGCCTCGATGCCCTGCGCGGCGTCGACCAGCAGCAGGGTGCCCTCACAGGCCGCCAGCGAGCGCGAGACCTCGTAGGTGAAGTCCACGTGCCCGGGGGTGTCGATCATGTTCAGGATGTAGGTCTTGCCGTCGTCGGCCCGCCAGGGCAGCCGGACGGCCTGCGACTTGATGGTGATCCCGCGCTCGCGCTCGATGTCCATCCGGTCCAGGTACTGCGCACGCATGGCACGCTCGTCGACCACACCGGTGAGCTGGAGCATCCGGTCGGCCAGGGTCGACTTGCCGTGGTCGATGTGGGCGATGATGCAGAAGTTGCGGATCAGCGCCTGGTCGGTGTTCGACGGCTGCGGGATGTTCGGCGGAAGGGCGGGCACTCGGCGGGTCCAGTCTGTCCGGGGTACGACGTGATGGGGATGCGATCGTGGCTTATTACACTGCCACCTATCGTCCCATGACCCACGGGGTTACCGGGAACGGGTAAACAGGGACGTCACCGGCCACGTGCCCGGTTTGGGTCCGCACACGGCCGCCTGCTAACCTGGTCCCTTGCGTGGCGCGTGCGTTGCCTCGCGCCCACCACCATCTCACTCACCAAAGTAGAGGCATCTTTCAGTGGCGAACATCAAGTCCCAGATCAAGCGGATCAAGACCAACGAGAAGGCGCGCCAGCGCAACAAGGCCGTCAAGTCCTCGCTGAAGACCGCGATCCGCAAGACCCGCGAGGCCGTCGAGTCCGGCGACCACGCGAAGGCGCAGGAGCTGGCCCAGGCCGCCTCCCGCGAGCTGGACAAGGCCGCCTCGAAGGGCGTCATCCACGCCAACCAGGCCGCGAACAAGAAGTCGGCGCTGGCCAAGAGCGTGAACGCCCTGCAGGGCTGACCCTTCCCTGCCATGCGGTCCCTCTCGCCGCGGTAGAGAAACCGAGATTCCCGATCGGCGCGATCCCCTCCCCAGGGGTCGCGCCGATCGTCGTGTGTCCGGCCGTGCCCGGGCGGGCCCGTACCGCGACGTGAGGCGTGGGGGCATCGCGCTACGCTGAGCACGGGCGCCACAGGCACCACACGGGAATCACTGGGGGGTGGGGACGACTTCATGGAGCCGCTGCGATCGGGCGATCCCAGGAGGATCAGCAGCTACGAGATCCTGAACCGGCTCGGCGCCGGCGGGATGGGGCAGGTGTACCTCGGGCGCTCGCCGTCCGGCCGCCGGGTGGCGGTGAAGGTGATCCGCCCCGAGCTCACCAACGACCCCACCTTCCGGCAGCGTTTCCGCCGCGAGGTCACGGCGATGCGCCAGGTGTCCGGCTTCTTCACCGCCCCGGTGGTCGACGCCGACCCCGACGGCGACCCGGCCTGGCTGGCCACGGCCTTCGTCCCGGGCCCCTCGCTGGAGAGCGCGGTCGCCGACGCCGGCGCGATGCCGCACCAGGACGTGATCCTGCTGGCCGCCGGCCTGGCCGAGGCCCTGAACGCGATCCACCGCGAGGGCCTGACCCACCGCGACCTGAAGCCCGGCAACGTCCTGATGGCCGAGGACGGCCCGCGGGTCATCGACTTCGGCCTGGCCGTCACCGCCGAGACCTCCGGCCTGACCCAGGCCGGCACCGTGGTCGGCACCCCCGCCTTCATGTCCCCCGAGCAGGTCTCCGGCCAGCACGTGGGCCCGGCCTCCGACATCTGGTCGCTGGGCGCGGTCCTGGCCTACGCCGCCACCGGCGCCTCCCCCTTCGGCGACGGCGGCACGATGGAGACGATGCTCCGCGTGATGAACGGCGAGCCGGACCTGTCCGGCCTGACCGGCACACTGGCGCAGCTGGTGAGCGCGTGCATGATGAAGGACCCGAACGCCCGGCCGACGCCGGCGCGGATCCTGCAGGTGCTGTCCGAGGACTCCGGGGTGCAGCCGACGATGGCGATGGAGGTGCAGCCTCCGGTGGCGGAGGCGGGCGGCGCGGCTGGTGGCGCCGGGGCGGGCGTCGGCGCGGGCGCGGGTGCGGAGCCGGTCTGGCCGACGGGTGAGAACGCTGCGCAGGTTCAGGGCCAGGCTCAGGCGAGTCAGGCGGCGGCGCCGGTTCGGGATTCCGGGCAGAATGCCGGCCCGGCTTCGGGGTCGAACCCTGCGGCGCCGGCTTGGAACTCGGGGCAGAACGCCGGCCCAGCCTCCGGCTCGAACTCTGCGACACCAGGGTGGAACTCGGGGCAGAATGCCGGCCCGGCTTCGGGTCCGGCACCGACGTGGGGCTCAGGCCCGGTCGGCGGTCCCGCGCCCTCGCAACCTCCGGCACCGGCCTGGGGCTCGGGGACTGGCGCGCCTTCTCAGCCTTCGCAGCCTTCGCATCCCGCATGGGGCTCGGGTCCCGCCGCGCCTTCGCAGCCGTCCCAGCCTTCGCAGCCCACGAATCCCGCATGGGGCTCGCAACCGTCCCAGCCCTCGCAGCCCGCATGGGGCTCCGGCTCCGGCTCCGGCCCGGTCGCCGGCCCGACTTCGGGCCCGAACCCCGCCGCGCCGACCTGGGGCCCCGCCCCGTCGCAGCCCCCGGCGCCGGCCTGGGGCTCCACCCCCTCCGCGTCCTCGTCACCGGCGTGGGGCACGCCGATCCCGCCCGGCCCCGTGTCCGGGCCGTCGACGCCGCCCCAGCCGATGCCCGCGCATCCCACCCCGAACCAGTGGCCGCAGACGTCGGGCCAGCAGGCTCCCCCGACCTCCCCGATGTACCAGCCCGCGCCGCCGACGCAGGCCGCGCAGGCGGCCAGCCCGTGGATGCAGCCGCAGCCCTCGCCGCCCTACGGCGTCCCGATGCCCTCGCCCGCACCGGCCAAGAGGAACCGCAATGGCCTGATAGCCGCGGTCGGCGTGGCGGCTGTGGTGGTCATCGGCGGCGGCATCGCGATCTTCGCGTCCAGCGGCGGATCCGGCGGTTCGTCGGGCGGCTCCGGCGGCGGCACGTCCGGAGGCACCCTCGGCGGCAGCGGCGGCATCGGCACCCTGACCCCGATCCCCGCGAACTTCCAGCTGTCCGGCCTACTCACCGACGCGGACGCCGCCCAGTACCTCAAGTCCACACCGGCCGCCGCCGCCCCGACCGACGACTCCACGGACGACCCCGCCACGTACGGCAAGGACTGGACGGTCAGCTCCACCAACGCGGAGCTGCGGATCCAGGCCTCGACCTACAAGGGCGACAGCAAGCAGGCCACCAGCGACTTCCTCAACCACACCTCGACCATCGCCACAGACACCCCGTTCGAGGACGAAGGCGCGCTCGGCAACTCGGACAAGACCGAGATCCAGGTCTCCACGGACCAGAGCAGCGGCCTGCAGCACTGCCAGATCGAGGTACTGCGCGGCGGACTGGATGTGAACATCGTCTTCGTCGAGCCCGGCTCCGCGGCCGGCGCCCACGCCGATGTCCTGAACATCGCCAAGCAGGTCACAGGTCGGCTGCCCGGGAAGTAGGCCGGGAGGTCAGAAACGGCGACACCGAATACACCGGTCGCAGCCACGCCACATCAAGCCGGCGCGTGGCTGCGACGGTCGGACTCAGCCACGAGCGTGCCCAGCGCTCGCAAGCCTGCCTCAGCCGCGAGTGCCCTGCCCACGGGCCCGGCACACCGTCACCACGCACCGCTCCAGCGCGTAAGCCGGATCGTCGCCGCCGCCCTTGACCGCGGCGTCCGCCTCGGCCACCGCCAGCAGGGCGGTGCCGATGCCGTCCGGTGTCCAGCCGCGCACCTGCTGGCGTACCTTGTCGATCTTCCATGGCGGCATGCCCAGGTCGCGGGCCAGGTCCGCCGGTCTCGCGCCGCGGGGTGCCGAGGCCACCCGGGCCACCGATCGGACTCCGGCTGCCAGGGCGCTGGTGATCAGTACCGGTGCGGTACCGGTGGCCAGGGCCCAGCGGAGCTGTTCCAGGGCCTGGGCGGTGCGGCCGTCGACGGCCAGGTCGGCGACGGTGAAGCCGGAGACCTCCGCGCGGCCGCTGTAGTACTTGGCGACCACCGTTTCGTCGATCGGGGCCTTCGCGTCCTCGGTGGTGTCGGAGATCAGCTGGGACGCGGCGGCTGCCAGCTCGCGCAGGTCGTTGCCGACCGCGTCCAGCAGCGTGCGGGCCGCCTCCTCGGTGATCTGGCGGCGGGCCGTCTTGAACTCGTCGCGCAGGAAGGCGATGCGCTCGGCCGGCCTGGTCACCTTCGCCACGTCGATGCGGGCCGCGCCGGCCTTCTCGACGGCGGTCAGCAGCGCCTTGCCCTTCACGCCGCCGATGTGGACGACCACCAGTGTGATCTCCTCGGCCAGGTCGTCCAGCACGCTGGTCAGCGTGGCGGCGTCCTCGGCGGCCAGGTCCTGTGCCGAGCGCACGACCACGACGCGGCTCTCGCCGAACAGCGACGGGCTCACCAGCTCGGCGAAAGTGCCCGGGCTGAAGTTGCCCGGGGCCAGGTCGCGCGTCTCGGTGTCCGGATCGGTGGCGCGCTTGGCCGCGACGATCCGGGCCACGGCGCGGTCGACGAGCAGTTCCTCGGCCCCGACGACGAGGACGAGCTGGGGCGGGGTGGCGGCTTGGGCAGGCATCGGTCCAAGCATGGCACGCCCCGGTGACAAGTCCCTATTGCCCGGCTTGGAGACCGGCCTTCGCTACTCCCCCGCCTTGGCCTTGGCGGCGGCCTTCATCTCCTTCTTGAAGGCGCGCACCTTCGCCAGGCTCGCCGTGTCGGTCACGTCCGCCACCGACCGCGTCGAGCCCTGCACGCCGTAGTCGCCGGCGGCCTCCCTCCAGCCCTCCGGCGTCACGCCGAACTGCTTGCCCAGCAGCGCCACCAGGATCTGCGCCTTCTGCTTCCCGTACCCGGGCAGCGACGCGACCCGCTTCAGCAGGTCGGCACCGTCCTTCGCGCCGGTCCAGACCGCCGAGGCGTCGCCGTCGTACTCCTCGGCCACGGCCCGGGCCAGCTTCTGCGTCCGCTCGGCCATCGCCTTCGGGAAGCGGTGGATCGCCGGCACCTCGGAGAACACGGCCACGAACTTCTCCGGGTCGAAGGCGGCGATCTGCTCGGCGTCCAGCTGGTCCACGCCGAGGCGCGTGGCCAGCACGTACGGCCCGGAGAACGCCTTCTCCATCGGGATCTGCTGATCCAGGAGCATGGCGGTCAGTACGCCCAAGGGGTCCTTCGCGAGGAAGGCGTCGGCGTCGGGGTTCTGAGCCAGATGCAGCGTCACCATGTCCCCAGCCTGACAGAACCGCCGCCGCGCCACTGCGGTTCTGGTCCGTTCGAGGCACCGGGTCGCGAGGGCTCAGTCCTCGGACTCCAACCGCTCGACGACATCGGCGATGAACGCCCGGCCCTTCGGCTCCAGCCACGGACACGCCAGGACCAGGTGGCACATCGACCCCAGCACGGTCACCGCACGCTTCTCGGCCACCTGCATGAGCTGGCCGACCCGGTTCAGCACCCACTCCAGGACGTCCTCACGCGCCTCCGGGAACGCCCATCCCACCGCGACCAGCGCCATCCCGGCCGCCTCGCAGACCCAGTCCTCGGGGCCGTTCAGCAGCTCCACCAGGATCCGGCGCCGCTCCGATTCGGCCCACGGCTGGTCGGCGCGGTGATGCGCGATCCCCATGCACGCGATCGTCTGCACGGAGCGCACCCAGTAGTCCGGTGCCTCCATCGCGGACCCGCCCTGCCACGGCGCGTCCTGCGGTGCCGGCGGGTACGCCAGCACGCCGAGCAGCTCCGTGACCGGCACGCCGGCCAGCGCGACCGCGTGGTCGTACAGCGCCGTCGGGCCCGGCCAGTTCGGCGTGGCCAGGTCCCGCACCAGCGCCCGGGCCCGCGCGGACGGCGGCTCGACCGCCGGGACCGCGTCGCAGCCCTCGTACCGCCACACCCGCACGCCGACCTCGGCGCCCGGCAGCCGCGGATCGGGGTCGCCGGTCTCCAGGAACGCGACCTGCAGGCCCGGTATGACCAGCCGCAGGGTGTTGATCGCGCTCGGCGGCTCGATGATCGACAGCGACATCTCCCCGGACACGGTGAGGTTGTCCTGCTCGACGAGCTGCCGCAGCACGTTGATACAGGCCTCGGTGCCGCCGGTCACCCGGCCCAGCCACGGGAACCGCTGGACGTGGTGCCCGAGCAGGTATCCGGCATAGTCGTGGTCGGGGTGCGCCCGGTAGTAGTCGGTGAGCTCCAGCAGGTGCATAGTGTCGCCGTCGGCCTCGAACCGCATGCCGAGCAGCGCCGGCGCGGCCTTCTCGTGCTCCGGCTCGGCGGCCACCAGCTTCTCCAGCAGCGCCAGGCCCTCCGGGCGCCGGCCGGTGAAGGCCAGCAGCTCGGCCAGGTCGACCACCAGATAGCTCTGGCCCGGGTCCTGCTCGACGGTCCGCGTCCACAGCGCGATGGTCTCGTCCACCCGGCCCGCCCGGCGCAGGGCGTTGCCGAGCATGATCGCGCCCATCGCCCCGGCCCCGGACCGGACCGCCACCTCGCCCCACTCCACGGCCAGCCGGGTGTCACCGAGCCGGCGGGCCAGCCCCGAGGCGACGGCGGCCAGCTGCGGGTCCTCCCCGCGCACCATCACCGCACGCACGACTTCGGCGAAGTGGACCAGCGCCGCGCGCTCCTCCTCCGACACCGGGTCGCCGAGGCCCTGACACAGCCGCAGCACGGCCTGCGTCAGCGACTCCGCGCTCAGCCGGGACGGCAGCTCCGGGTCCGCCATCCACGCCACCGCCGCCCACGGCCTCGCCGGCGCCGCGGCCATGACACCGGCCAGCAGCATGACCGCCTCGTCGAGGCGGCCGATCGCGGCCAGCAGCGCGGCCCGGCAGGCCAGCTCACCGGTGTACCGGGAGGTCGCCGGGAACAGCTCCAGCGCCGCCACCGGACCGCCGACCCGCGCCACGAGCTCCGCCAGCGCCTCGTGCGCTTCCGGCAGCGACGGGTCGGTCCCGATCGCGCCGGCCACGTGGTCGGCGGCGTGGCCGATGTCGCCACCGTCGAGGATCAGCCGCGCCACCGCGACCTCGCCCTCGGCTTCCAGACGCTCGCAGCAACCGGTGTCGCACGCGTTGGTGTGCGTGTGAGTGTGCTGCTCGTCGTGCTCGTCGTGCGTACCGTTCGTGTCTCTGCCGTACGTGTCCAAGTGCCGGCTCCCCTCCAGACTCGGCGTCGGATAGGGACACGAGACTAGCGTGGGGCCCTAGTGGCGGGTGGCCACCCGCAACCGGGCAGCGGTGCCGAACACCACCACCTGGCCGTCGTCATCGGTGCGGAAGACCCGCGCCCCGGCCCCGGACGCCAGCGCGATCGTGCGCGGCGCCGGATGGCCGTAGGTGTTGCCCTTGCCGACCGAGATGACGGCGACTCGCGGATGGACGGCGGCGAACAGGTCCGGGTCCTGATGTGCGGAGCCGTGGTGCGGCACCTTCAGGACGTCGGCGGCGAGATCCGGATGCGCGGCCAGGATCGCCGCCTGCGACGGCGGCTCGATGTCACCGGTGAGCAGTAGCCGGACCGCGCCGTCCCGCGTCGCGACCGTCACCTGGAGCACGACGCTGGAATTGTTCGGGCCGGAGCCCTCCTCACCGCCGCCCCGCGGCGAGGCCCGAGCTTGGTGCCGGCCTCGTCGACGGCTCTTGTGGACCGGTTCGGGCGGTGTCGGGGGGCTCTCGTTCGGATCGGGCCACAGGACATCCCAGGACACCGGGCCGAACCGCCGATGCTCGCCGGCTGCCGCCACCGAGGTGGGGACGCGGGCCGAGCTCGCCCAGGCCGCGACTTCCGAGGCACCCTTGGGCGGATCGCGGTCGTTCGTGGTCTCGATTTCGGCGACGGCGCGGCCCTTCAGCACCCCGGGGACGCCGTCGATGTGATCGGCGTGGAAGTGGGTCAGGACCAGCAGCGGCACCTTGCGGACGCCGAGCAGGGTCAGACAGCGATCGGCTTTCGCGGGATCGGGGCCGGTGTCGACGACGACGGCCTCGGCCGGCCCCACGGCGAGCGCCAAGGCGTCACCCTGACCGACGTCGCAGGCCGCGAAGATCCAGTCCGGTGGGGGCCAGGCGACGGTCTGGCTGCGGATGAACAGCAGTGCCGCGGCGATGGATATCAGGAGCAGGAAGAGGAGGGCGGCAGCGACGGCTCTCCGACCGACGGAACGGTTCGGGTCACCCCGAAAGCCATCCCCTCCGCGGCTTCCGGGGCCGAGCCCGCCGCTGTCCAGGCCGTCGCCGCGTCCGGGATCGGGCTCCGGGCCCGGCGATATCCAGGGTCCTTGCTCGTTCATGACAGTTCCTCCTTGCGTTTCGCCGCCGCAGCCGAGATCAGGAACACCAGGGCGTAGACCGCCAGCAGGGCGAGGGTCCCGGGCAGCCCGTCGGGCCAGCCGACGGTCGCGCCGGGCAGTCGGGAGCCGTACCGGGCGACCGCGACGATCCCGTCGGCCGGCCATTGGGCCAGCCAGGCCACCGCGTGCCCGAGCGGGAGCCAGACGGACGCGGCGAGCAGGGCCACGGCCCCGAGAACGGTCGCCGGCCCGACGCAGAACTCGGCGAGCAGGTTCGCCGGGAGCGAGAGCGGGGTGATCGCGGCAGTGAAGGAGACCAGGATCGGCAGGCAGAAGGCCTCGGCTGCCGCCGTGCAGGCCAGCGACTCGGCGATGCGGTGCGGCACCCGGCGGTCGATGAGCGCCTGCTGCCAGCCCGGCGCGAGCACGAACAGCCCGGCGGTCGCGGCCAGCGAGAGGGCGAAGCCGTAGGACCGAGCGAGCCAGGGATCGAACAGGAGCAGCAGCGTCCCGCCCGCGCACAGCAGCGGGAGCCCACGCGCACGCCGTCCGACGGCTGCGAGGAGCAGCCCGAGCACGGCCATCACGCTGGCGCGCACCATCGACGGCTCGGGGCGGGCCAGGACGGTGAAGCCGATGACGACGGCCAGGCCGGTGAGCGTCAGGAACCTGCCTCGGACTCCGGCGAAGCGCGCGATCGGCATCGCGGCGGTCAGGACGAACACCAGGTTCTCGCCGCTCACGGCTGTCAGGTGGGTCAAGCCGGTGTCGCGGAAGGCGGCGCTCAAGCTGTCCGGTTCCTGCGACACGTCCCCGATCACCAGGCCGGGCACCAGACCGCGCGGGTCGGCGGGCAGATGGGCACAGGCGTCGCGCAGGGCTTGGCGCAGCCTGCCGGCCAGCTTCTGGAGCGCGTTGGGGCCGGCGAGGACGTCGGGCGGCCGGTGGACGGACAGGGCCGCGGCGTCGGGGCTGTCGTCGTGGGCGGGACGGAGGCGCCCGGTGACGCGCACCCGCGTGGACGGCAGGAACTGCCACGCGCCGGGGTCGGAGGCCAGCGCGGTCGCGGGAAGCCGGGTGCGGAACGCGTTGACGCGCTCGATGCGCAGGGGGACGACGGCGAAAGGGCCGTGTGCGGAGGTCGCGGTGTGCGGGTCGTCGGTGACCACGGCCTCGACGGTCGCCTGGGCATGCGCTGCGGCGAGGCGCGGCAGCGGGCCGGTGTGGGTCGCGATGGTGCGGGTGGTGGCGGCGGTGCCCGCGCCGGCCGCGACGAAGCAGGCGGCCGCGAGGGTGCGGCGACGGGTCCTGGTGCGGGTCGAGGTCGAGCTCGAGCGCGTTGCGGCGAAAGCTTGGCCGACGCGCAGGTATTCGTGGCGCCGGATCCCGCTACGCAGGAGGAGGGAGAGACCGGCCAGGGCACAGCCGGCCCAGAGCAACAGCGCCATCGGCGAGACGAAGCCGTCGCCGACGAAGGCTGCGCCGTACGCGGCCAGCAGGATCGGCACCAGGCGCAGATCGCGGCGCGAGTGCCGGTCCGGCTCGACGGAGCGGAAGGTGACGGTCAGGCTCATGGCGTCACCGTCACCGTCACCGAATCGCGCATGTCTGCGAACTTCCGCTCGCCGATCCCGCGGACCTGCCGCAGCTGCGCCACGGACTCGAAGCGGCCGTGCTCGGTCCGGAAGTCCAGAATCCGCTGGGCGAGTGCGGGACCGATGTCGGGCACCGTCTCCAGCTGCTCCAGCGTCGCGGTGTTGAGATCCACCGGCTGCGCGGGCTTGCCGCGCTTTCCGCGCGCGGCGCCCCCGGACGAGGGCTGCGGCAGGCCGACGACGGGCGTCGGCGCGCCCGCGATCCCGACCCGCAGCTGCTCGCCGTCGGTGACCGGCCGCGCGAGGTCGAGCGCGGTGACGTCCACGCCGGGCAGCGCGCCACCGGCCGCGGCCAAGGCTTCGTAGACGCGGGATCCGGGGGGCAGCGTCTGGATGCCGGGGCGCGCGACCTTGCCCTCGACGTCCACGACGACCGCGCCGGTCGACGCCGGGCCGGCCAGGGCCGGGGTGGTGGACCTGGCGCTGCGGGGCGAGCAGGCGGGGCGCTTCGCGGCCATCGCTTGTGCATAGCGGTGGGTGATGGGGGCTTGGAACCAGGTCGTGGTCACCGTGGACCTCGCGGCGACCGGGACCGCGATCGCTCTGTGCGCGTGCCAGCTCGTCGGTGAAGCCTCGGCCGGTGAAGCCGTCGGCAGTGCGCGCGGTGCGCCGGACGGCGACGAGTACGGGTGGCAGGCAGCGTCGTGCCCCGATGCGGCGAAGCCCGATCCGCTGACATCGCTGGTCGGGGTGGCGTGGTCGTCTTCGGGCGGTGCGGCCGCCGACACGGCCTCCCCCGCGTTCCCGGCCGCGACGTCCACGACCGTGCTCTGCGAACGGGTCAGGTACCACCCGCCGGCCGCGGCACCGGCGACGGCCACCAGGGCCACCGCGGTCGCGGCGGGCAGGCTGAGGGCCCAGCGGCCGCGGAGCGTCGGCGGAACCCGGTGTTCGATCGACTGGGCCGCCCGGCGCCACCAGGAGCGGTGCGCGTGGCGCCGAGCGGCCAGCGCCTCGGAGAGAGGCAGGGGACCTTCTGCGGCAGGCGACCAATACCGCGGCGGGTCCCCTTGGAGCGAGGCCAGCCGGTCGCGCGCCGTCGGCTGCGGGCTGCGGGGTTGGACGCTGCCATTCGGCGCGGCTCCCGGGGTGGTTCGTTCCATGTCTGCGAAGGTAGGACTTCGCAAAGCGCGCATACCACCCGCGAGTCAGAGCCTGTGGATAACTCTCCGGGCGAGCGGACGGCCTTCACTCTTTCGGCCCAGCGGCAGGCGGGGACTCAGCACGGATTCAGGCGGCGATCGGTGACAGCGGAGCTGCGCGGAAAACCGGTGCTCCTGGTGCTCCTGGCACACGACCGGCCGCGGACGCGAAAAAGGCGGCCGCCTCTCGCGAAGAGAGACAGCCGCCTTCGGCAAGCGGGCGGGCCGAGCAGTGCCGTGCAGGACCGAGCAGGCCCGACCGACTCCGACCGACTCCGACCAACCCCTAAACCGCGCCCACCGTCCGGAAGGGCTCCAGCTGCGCCGCCAGATCCGGGTGGATCAGCGCCCGCACCAGCGTCCCGTGGTCGGTGTGCTCCTCCTTCAGCATCTCGCCCTCGGCGTGGATGCGGGCGACGAGGTCGCCGCGGTCGTACGGGACCAGCGCCTCCAGCTCGACGCCGGGACGGGGCAGGTCGCGTTCGATGGCCGCGAGGAGGTCGTCCATGCCCTCGCCGGTGCGGGCCGACACCACGATGCTGTGCGGCTCGCGGCGCAGCAGCCGTGCCAGGACCGCCGGGTCGGCCAGGTCGGCCTTGTTGAAGACCAGCAGTTCCTTCACGTCGCCGGCGCCCATGTCGGCGAAGACGGCCCGGACCGCGGAGATCTGGCCCTCGGGGTCCTCGTCGCTGGCGTCGACCACGTGCAGGACCAGGTCGCTCTCGCCGACCTCCTCCAGGGTCGAGCGGAAGGCCTCGACCAGCTGATGGGGCAGGTGGCGGACGAAGCCGACCGTGTCGGACAGCGTGTAGGTGCGGCCCGTCGCGGTCTCCGTGCGGCGGACGGTCGGGTCCAGGGTGGCGAACAGGGCGTTCTCCACCAGGACCCCGGCGCCGGTGAGGCGGTTGAGCAGGGAGGACTTGCCGGCGTTGGTGTAGCCGGCGAGGACCACCGAGGGGACCGAGCCGCGGCGCCGTTCGGCGCGCTTGGTCTCGCGTCCCTTGCTCATGTCGCCGATCTCGCGGCGGAGCTTGGCCATGCGCTCGCGGATGCGGCGGCGGTCGGTCTCGATCTTGGTCTCACCGGGACCGCGGGTGGCCAGGCCGCCGCGGCCACCGCCCATCTGGCGGGACAGGGACTGGCCCCAGCCTCGCAGCCTGGGCAGCATGTACTGCATCTGGGCCAGCGCCACCTGGGCCTTGCCCTCGCGGGACTTGGCGTGCTGGGCGAAGATGTCCAGGATCAGGGCCGTGCGGTCGATGACCTTGACCTTGACCACGTCCTCCAGGTGGATCAGCTGGCCGGGGCTGAGCTCCCCGTCGCAGATCACCGTGTCCGCGCCGGTGGCGACCACGATGTCGCGCAGTTCCTGGGCCTTGCCGCTGCCGATGTAGGTCGCCGGGTCCGGCTTCTCGCGGCGCTGGACCACGCCCTCCAACACCTCCGAGCCGGCCGTCTCGGCCAGCGCGGCCAGTTCGCGCAGCGACAGCTCGGCGTCCGCGGCGGTGCCGTCGGTCCATACGCCGACCAGCACCACGCGCTCCAGGCGCAGCTGCCGGTACTCGACTTCGGTGACGTCCTCGAGTTCGGTGGACAGTCCGGCCACGCGGCGGAGCGACGCGCGCTCCTCAAGGTCGAACTGCTCGCCGTCGTGCTGCGAGGCGGCCCAGCGGTTGCGGTAGAGCGGGGCCGGCGCTTCGAAGGCGTCCTCGGTGTCCCACTCAGCTTCCGGCGTGTCGTGGTCGTTCAATGCGTAGACCTCGTCGCGGGCAGCGTCCTTGTGGGATTCCGTCATGTGCTTCCTCTTCATGAGTTGTGACTAGCGCGGCGCCGCGAAGACGCCGCGAGGCGGGGAGAAACGCTCTCCCCGCCTCGATGGTGGCATGTCGTCGCCGATCTCCGACACCCGATTTCCCTTGGGCACCGCATCAGCGGCCGGTCGGTGAAGGCAGCCGAGGCGTGCCGAACGTGTAGGGGTTGTCCGGACCGGGCAAAGGCGAGCCCGGGACGTAGGGCAGCGGACCCATCGGGGGCTGCGGTCCCAGCGCCGGCCCGAGGCCGGTGGCGGCCATGCCGGTGCCGAGCGCGGCCTGGGGTACCGCACCGGACTTGGGCGCGACCCGCGGCGAGCCGGTGGCCGGCCGCGTGTTGCCGGGCCGGTTGCCGGCCGTCCGGGAGTTGATCACCGCGGTCGGGATCTTCGCGGTCGGGAGCGTGCGGGCCCCGCGCGGGGCGCCGGCACCCACGCCGACCACGACACCGGACCGCTGGTTGGCGGCGGCCGCGCCCTGGCGCGCGCTGTCGGCCTGGCCGCTGCGCGCCGGCGGCATCGCGACCCGCTGCGGGCTGCGCCCGTCGGCGGGCACCAGACGGCCCAGCTCGGCGGCCTCGATCTCGGCGGCCAGTTCGGCCGCGGCGAGTTCCGTGGACAGTTCGAGCAACACGTCGGAGAGCTTGACCTCCAGCGCGTCGCAGATGGCGGCCAACAATTCGCTGGACGGCTCCTTCTGACCCCGCTCCACCTCGGAGAGGTAGCCGGGGGACACCCGTGCCGTCGCGGCAAGCTGTCGGAGGGTCCGTCCGCTGCGCTGTCTCCGGCCGCGCAGCACGTCGCCGAGTAGGCGGCGAACCAAGATCATCTCGGCTTCCCCTCCCTCATCGTTTCCGCTGGCCTGCTGGTTTTCCTGTGTGAATCATGAGCCTGTGGAGCCACCGTACCCCGGCTGTTGCCGGATTACTCTCCTGCTTTGCTTGTTGTTATTCCCCGTTCAATGGTTCTCAACGGTTAGGACGCGGTTTCCATTCCAAGAAGTTGCAGTCCCGTTGTGAAGCCGCGGCCAACCGGCCGCCACGAGGACGACGACCACCTGACTGCCACCGTATCCCGAGCCACCGACAAGCGTCGGGTGAAGGCCACCCATCGGACAAAATCGAACGTAGGTTCAGAATACCGGGCGTGACCGGCCGACGGCCTGTCGGCGATCTCGCCGCACCGCACGTCACACCCGTGCCGTGAGTATCGTCACGGCGAGGGGATGGCGCCGGTCGGCGCCCGATGGCGCGGCGCGGCCGATCCAGCAGCCCCGATCACGCTCGACCGGGCAGTGCACGCAGCGGAGTCCCGCACCTCCCCCATCACGAGTCCCATGAGTCTCAGAAGACTCACAGGCCTCAGGCGAAGGCCGGACGCCGCAGCGGTGGGGCACCTGCTTCACCGCTGGATCAGCCGTTGATGACGCATTCCCGCGAATATCCAAGAATCCCGTGAGCTCACAAGCCCGTGGGCCTGTGGGCCCACATCTAGCGGGGCGCCGCCGCGAGCCACCCGCGCACCCGGTGCGCGGGCTGGCCGACCGTCGCGCGGATCATGCCCGCGTCCCGGCCGGCCTCGTACGGCGCGGCCACAGCGGAAGGTCCCGCGGGAGCGCCGTGCGACCGGTGCGATCCCGAGGCCGAAGCCTCCTGCGCACGTGACACCTTTTCCCTCATCACCTTGTCATCCTCCCGTGCGCTCCAACCGTTTCCTTAGCGCGACGTTCGAACACCTGCCGAGGTTGCCTCCGGGGCGGAGAGCATGACTCTGATACGGTCCGCCTCCGGAGCCCCGATGACCGCGAACATGGCCAGTGCCTCCTCCCGGCAGCCCCGGGCCCGCTCCGGCTGCCCGGCGACATCCAGCACGTCCGCGAGCACCGCCAGCGCGGTCGCGTGCTGCCACGTGTCGGCGGTCCCCCGCAGAACACTCACCGCACGCTCGGCGAACTCCAACGCACCGCTGGGCTCGCCGAGACCCAACAGCGCCCGCGCGCTGGAGGCGTGCGCGGCGCCCTCCATCGGAGGATGGACGTCGGCGAAGTACCGGGCCGCCTCCGTGAAGTACGTCAGCGACTCCCGATAGGCGTGCGTCTGCAGATAGATGGAACCGGTCTGGAAGAGCGCGTACCCCGTAGAGACGTCGTCCCCGAGGGCCCGGCACAGGGCGAGCCCCGCCATCGTGCTCTCCAGCGCCTCCTCCGTGCGGCCCAGCACCAACAGCGAGCGCGCCATGTTCTGCCGCGCCGCGGCCTCGGACGCCACATCCCCGAACGCCCGGCTGGCATCCACCGCGCGCTCGTACAGCGCGATCGCCTCCGCGTCCCGGCCGAGGTCCGCATAAGTCATGGCGAGCAGGTTGACGGCATCGGCTTGGGTCTCGTCGCCGCCCACCGACTCGGCTGCACGGTGCGAGCGCTCGGCCTCCTCCGCCGCGGCCTCTATCTGATACGTCGCATAAAGGACGCGCGCCAAGGAGTGCCGCACCCGCGCCTCGCTCCGTACGTCCCCGCTCTCCACAGCAGCTGCGGCGGCATTGCGCGCGGCGGTAGAGAGCTCATCCGCGTAGCGTTCGATACCGGGTAGCGAGACAAGGTGGTCGAGCAGTTCTACCGCCAACGTCAGCGGCGCCACTCCGTCAACGCACGGCGGGTGGGTCAGGACCCGACGATTGAACACCGCGTCCACGCAGCTGCCTTCATCAGCGATCCACCGCACACCCGCTTCTACGGAGTCGAACTCCCTCCCGGAGGATCGCGTCGGGGAAAGCCCCAGCTCTTCCACGGGGATGCGGCGCAGACGACGCATCGAGGCGAGGTAGAAGTCGAGCAGGTTCATGAACCCCGCGTCGAGGTCACCGCCCTCGGCCTCGTACTGTTCCCGCGCATAGAGGCGCAACAAGTCGTGATAGCGGTAGCGCCCCGGAGAAGCGGACTCCAGCATCGCGGCGTCCACCAGCGACTCCAGCACTTCCTCAGTGTCGGCCTCGTCCTGGCCGAGCAGCGCGGCGGCCGCCGCGGCCGAGACGTCGGCGCTGTCCAGCAGCGACAGCCGCCGGAAGACATCCGCCTGCGCCGGGGACAACTGGTGATAGCCGAGTTCGAACGCCGCACGCACCGCGAGATCGCCCACGGCCAGCTCGCCGAGCCGGCGCCGCTCGTCGGACAACCGGGCGGCGAGCGACCCGATGCGCCACCGCGGCCGGGACGCGAGCCGGGCCGCCGCTATACGCACCGCCAGAGGCAGGTATCCGCATAGCGACACCACCTCTATGGCCGCGGTGTGTTCTACGCCGAGACGTTCCTCGCCGACGATCCGCGTGAACATGTTCATCGCCTCGCCGGGATCCAGCACGTCCAGATCCGCGAACGTCGCCCCGGCCAGCCCGGTCAGCTTCGGACGGCTCGTGACCACGACCGCGCACCCCGGGGCGCCCGGCAACAGAGGCCGTACCTGCGCCGCGTCCCGCGCGTTGTCCAGGACGATCAGCACCCGGCGACCGGCGAGCGCCGACCGGTACGCCGCGGCCCGCTCCTCCAGCCCGGACGCCGTCTCCGCCTCTGATATCCCCAGACCGCGCAGGAACGCGGCGAGGACCGGCGCCGGGTCTGCGGGCTCCGGGTCGCCTCCGCGCAGGTCCACATAGAGCTGCCCGTCCGGGAACTCCTCCCGTACCGAGTGCGCCAGGTGGATGGCGAGCGCCGTCTTACCCACTCCGCCCAACCCGGACAGCGCGCAGACCGCGACCGACTGCCCGACCGTGGTGGAGATGCGCGCGGCGAGCACGCGGGTCAGGTTCTCGCGTCCGGTGAAGTCCGCCGTGTCGGCGGGAAGCTGCGCGGGGATCGTCGGCGGCTTCTCCAGAGGAGCCCCGGAGGATGCCTCGGCTGCCCTAGGGGTTATCTCAGTGCTGTCCGCAGAGGGGCGCGCCAGCGCGGGGTCGGCGCGCAGGATCCGCTGATGCAGTTCGCCGAGTTCGGCGCCGGGGTCGACGCCCAGTTCTTTGCGCAGGAGTCGTCGGGTGTCCGCGTATACGCCAAGCGCTTCGGCCTGTCGTCCGGTCTGGTAGAGCGCCAGCATGAGCTGCGCACGCAGTCCCTCGCGCAGCGGGTGCTCAGCGGTGAGGACGGTGAGTTCGGAGACGGCGTCTCCCACCCGACCCAATGCCAGGTCCAGGGAGATGCGGCTCTCCTGGGCCGCAGTACGCCGTTCCAGCAGCGTCCCACGGAGGGACTCCGCATAAGGGCCCGGAATCCCGGCCAGCGGAGTACCGCGCCACAGCGCCAAGGCATGAGCGAGTTCTCCGCGCGCGCCCGCCACGTCACCCGACATCCGCCGCTGCTCCGCACTCGCGACATGATCTTCGAAGGTGAACAGGTCCACGTGTGAACGCTCCGCGCGCAACGCGTAGCCGCCGGCTATGGACGCAATGGCGTCCGCGCCGAAGACCTTACGGAGTCGGAACGCATAGGTGCGCACCGTTCCGAGCGCACCCTCGGGCGGCTCATCGCCCCACAAACCTTCTATGAGTTCGTCGGCTGTCGCCACCCGACCGGCCCTCGACGCCAGCAGCGCCAGCACGGCCTGCTGTTGCGGGGACCCTACTTTGAGTTCCTCGGCTGGTTCTCCCGCGTCGCCCACTCGCAGCGCGCGGACCGGTCCGAGCAGCCCGTACTGCACCACCACTGACCAATCCCACCTCATGAACGTGGCCCCCGTGGCCGTGTCTTGCCGGGTCCCGCGGCAGTGTCGTGCCACAGGTGAACTGTGGTCCGCCGGTGGACTAGACCGCTCGGAGCCACCGGCCCACCTTAGCGCGGGATTCCCCGGACGCACCCGGGTAGTCGTGGTTGTCACGTACGCGGTAGCTGCCGGCCGCTGGCAGCCACCGCGTGCGGTCAGGCCCAGGGACGCTCCGGCGCGGTCGCCGCCGGATGCTCCGCGAGATCGGCCAACGCCAGGTCGACGGCGGCATCGAGCTGCGGATCCCGGCCGGCCTCGGCGTCCGCCGGGGTGAATTCGACCTCGACCGTCGGCTCGCAGCCGTGGTTCTCCAGGCCGTAGCCGACCGAGTCGAACCAGTTCATGTACTTGGGCTGCGTCACCAGGGTGCGGTCCAGCAGTCGGAAGCGGGAGTCGATGCCGACCACGCCGCCCCACGTCCGCGTCCCCACGATGGGGATCCCCTGGTCCTTCAGGTACTGGTTGATGATGTCGCCGTCAGAGCCGGAGTCCTCGTCGCAGACCGACACCAGAGGCCCGCGGACGGCCGCCGGCGGGTAGGTCCGCGCCACCCGGCCGCGGGCCAGCTTCCAGCCGACGACGCGGCGCATCAGCTGCTCGACCACCAGCGGCGAGGTGTTCCCTCCGCCGTTGCTGCGGGTGTCGACGATCAGGCCCTCGCACGCGGTCTGCGTGACCAGGTCGCGATGGAACTCGGCCCAGCCCCGCGAGCCCTGGTCGGGAAGGTGGACGTAGCCCAGGCGGCCGCCAGAACGCTCCCGCACATAAGCCCGCCGGTCGGCGACCCAGGCCTGGTAGCGCAGCAAACGCTCGTCCTCGAGCGGGACGACGACCACGCGGCGGGTCCGGATCGTGTCCGGGCCCTCGGCGGCGGCATCGGCGTCAGCGTCGGCACCCTGGAAGACCCGGGCGTCGGACTCCGCGTCGCGCACCAGCAGCACCTCGGTCGGCTTGCCCGCCTTCCCGGCCAGCAGCGGACCCGGGCCGAGGCCGGAGTCCACCGGCCGGCCGTCGATCGCCGCCACCACGTCACCGACCCGGGCACCGACCCCGGGCGCCTCGAAGGGCGACCGCGCCTGCGACACGGAGGCGTCGCCGGGCAGGATCCGCGTGATCCGCCAGCGCCCTTCGGAGTCAGGCTCCAGATCGGCGCCGAGCCGGCCCTGGCTGCGGGCGGGATCAGCACCATTGCCCGCCGGCACGACATAGGCGTGCGAGGTGCCGAGCTCGCCCTGCATCTCCCACAACAGGTCCACCAGGTCGTCCTGGGTGGCCACGGCCTCGGCCAGCGGCGCGTACCGCTCCCACACCGCGGGCCAGTCGAGCCCGCCGAGGTCGTCGCGCCAGTAGAAGTCGCGCTGAAGCAGCCACGCCTCCCGGAGTCCTTGCCGCCGCTCGGCGACGGGGTCCACGGTGACCCGGATCCGGTCCAGGTCCAGCGGCTCCCGATCGCCGTTGTCACCGCGCGCGTCGGAGGGCTGAAGCCGCAGCGCCCCGCCGTCGCTGACCAGCACCCGGGCGCCGTCGCCGGTGACGTCGAAGGACGTCACCTCGTCGGCGAGCGTCAGCACGTCCCGCTTGGCGAAGTCGTACCGCCGCAGCCGGGGCTTGTCGGCCTCGTCCGACGGATCCGCCATGCTGTCGCCGAGCGCGCCGTGCTTGAAGCTCTCCAGCCACAGCACACCACCCTTCGCCGCGCGCAGTCCGTAGTAGTTGCCCGTCGGCACCGGGAAGGGCACGATCCGGCCCGCCAGCCCCTCGACGTCCACCCGGCTCTCGGTCCCGCCGGAGCCGTCGTCGTCAGCGTCCGGCTTCGGCTCTTCCTTGATCGGCCGCCCCGACAACGACGGCGCGAACGGCGACGGCTCATCGGCGGACAACGGCACCAGGTAGGGCCGGTCCCCGGGAACGAAGTAGAGGTCGAACACCTCGTCCGCGTAGTACGGGTCGTAAGTACGGCTGGACAGGAACGCCAGGTGCTTGCCGTCCAGTGTGAACGCCGGGCTCCAGTCGAGGAACCGGCCGTCGGTGACGTCGACCGGCGTCAGCGTCGCCACGTCGGCGAGCCGGATCCGGCGCGGCCGGGCCGACGACATCCCCTCGGCCCAGGCCAGCCACCGCGAGTCCGGCGAGAACACCGGGTCCTCGGCAAGCGTTCCCCAGGCGTTGTGGGCACCGCCGACCGCGACCCGTGCCGTCCCGCTCTCGACATCGACCACCAGCAACCGGTTGTCCTCGGTGGAGACGGCCAGGTGTGCGCCGTCCGGCGAGGCCACCAGATCCGCGACCCGCGTCACCTCGCCGGTCAGGATCCTGCGGACCTCGCCCTCCCCGTCGACCGGCCCGATCTCGATCGACCACTCGCCGCCGGCGTCGGTCACCCACGCCGCCGACCCGGTCTCGCCGAGCACCACCGGCATGCGCGCCCGAACGCCCGGCGTCACCGCGAGCGCCCGGGCCGGACCGTCCTTGGCCGCCAGCCAGTGGACGGTGCCTCGCACCGACACCGCGACGGCTCGGCCGGTCCGGTCCGCCGCGAACCCGCTCAGGTTGTTCGAGGCCTGGACCGGATGCTCGGCGCGGCCTATTCGGGTGCCGGCCAGTCGCACGTCCAGCAGCCGGGGCTCGGCATCCAACTCCTCCAGCAGCCACAACCGCCCGCCGCGCATGAACACCACACGGGTGCCGTCGCTGGTGGCGTGCCGCGCGAAGTACTCCGACGGCTCATCAGTGTGCTGGCGCAGATCGGAGCCGTCCGGCAGACACGAGTAGAGCTCTGACACTCCCCCGGCGTCGGACAGGAACGCCGCCCGATCCCCGACCCACATAGGCGCGTCGATGTTGCCCTGATGATCGCGCAGGATCCGCTGGAAGTCCCCGGAGCCGTCGGTGTCGACCCACAGCTTGCCGGCGCCGCCACCCCGATAGCGCTTCCACCACGACGCGTCGTGCGAGACCCCGCGGCGCGTCATGACCGCACCGCCGGGACCATGGACCGCGAGCGCCTGCAACGTTCCGTAGGGCAGCGGCACCGGCCGGCCGCCGGCGGCCGGCACGGCGTGCGCCCGCACGTCTCCACGCGCCGGCAGCAGACCGCGGGCCACGATCACCTCCTCGGCCGACGCCCAGCCGAGCACACCGGTCCGGCGGTCCGCCCAGTACGTCAGCCGCGTCGCCGCGCCGCCGTCCACCGGCGCGGCGTACACCTCAGGCGCCCCGTCACGCTGCCGCGCCCACGCCACGAGCCTGCCGTCGGGCGACAGCAGGGGGCGTCTCGCCGGCTGCCAGTCCGAGGTGAACCGCGCAGCCCGCACCGGGCCGCCCGCGTCGGCGGGCAGCTCGGCGAGCCAGACATCGTCCTCGGCGACGAACGTCAGCAGGTCCCCCGACAGGTGCGGGAACCGCAGATACGAGGTCTGCGTCATCAGTGCTCATACACTCCGGGGACCGACGGCGGGGCCGCCGGCGGCTCCTTCGCCAGCGCGTCCAGGGCAATCTCGATCGCCCGGTCCAGCTGCGGATCGCGCTCGGCGACGAAGTCCTGCGGCCGGAAGTCGACGGGCACCGTCGGCTCGCAGCCGTGGTTCTCCAGGCCGTAGAGCCCGACGGAGTTGAAGGCCAGCGCGTAGCGCGGCTGCGTCACGAACGTGCCGTCCACCAGGTAGAAGCAGTCGTCCATGCCGATGACGCCACCCCAGGTGCGGGCACCGACCACGGTCACCCCGTTGTCCTTGAACGCCTGGTTGATGATGTCGCCGTCGCTGCCGGCCTCCTCGTCGCACACCGAGACCAGCGGCCCGGTCGGCGCGTAGGGCGGATAGGTGTCGGGCAGCTCGCCGCGGGCGAATTCCCACGCGATCGGCTTGCGCAGCAGCCGTTCCACCACCAGGGCGGAGGTGAGGCCGCCGCGGTTGCCGCGGGTGTCGACGACCAGGCCGTCCTTCACCACCTGCGCGCTCAGGTCGCGGTGGAACTCGGCCCAGCCCGGCTCGGCCTGGTCGGGCAGGTGGACGTAGCCCAGCCGGCCGCCGGACTTCTCCAGCACGTACGCGCGCCGGTCGGCGACCCAGGCCCGATAGCGCAGCGGCACCTCGTCGGCGATCGGGACCACGACCACGGCGCGCCTGGTCCCGGACCGGTTCTCCAGCGCCAGCTCGGTCGGCTGGCCGGCCTTGCCCGCCAGCAGCGCGGCCGGGCCGACGCGCGCCGGGACCGGACGGCCGTCCACCGCGGTGATCGCCTCGCCCACCCGGGCCGCGACGCCCGGCGCCAGCAGCGGCGAGCGGGCGGCGGGCACGGAGCTGTCGCCCGGCAGGATCCTGACGATCCGCCAGACGCCGTCCTCGTCCGGAGCCAGGTCGGCGCCGAGCAGCCCCTGCTGCCGGGAGTCGTCGCGCGACGTCTTCGGGGCGTCGACGTAGGCGTGCGAGGTCCGCAGCTCGCCCTGCAGCTCCCACAGCAGGTCCACGAAGTCGTCGTCGGTCGCGGTCGCGGCGACCAGCGGTGCGTAGCGGTCGCGGGCCGCGTCCCAGTCGAAGCCCTCCATCGAGGGCTTGATGTAGTTCTCGACCTGCAGGCGCCACGCCTCCTGGAAGGCCTGCGCGCGCTCGGCCCCGGGGAGCACCGAGAGCCGGATCCGGGACAGGTCCACGGTTTCCGGCTTCGCGTCGTCGTCGGGCTTGTCCGCCGGACGCACCGCCAGCGCGTTGTGGTCGGTGACGACCAGGCGAGCGCCGTCGCCGGAGACCGCGTAGCCGTCGAGCTCCTCGATCAGCGTCTGCTCCTCGCGCTTGCCGAAGTCGAAGCGCATCAGGGCCGGGCGCGGCGCCTCCTTGCCGGAGCCGGCCAGGTGGGTGCCCAGGGCGCCGGTGATCGGCTTGGCCAGCCAGGTGACGCCGCCCTTGACGGCGGCGAGGTCGGCGTAGGTGCCGGAGGCCACCGGGAACGGGACGGCGCGCGTGGTGATGCCGAAGGCGTCGATCACGGTCGCCGGCGGCGTGTCGGCGTCCTTCTTGTCGCCGTCAGCGTCCTTGCCCTGGTCATTGCCCTGGCCCTTGCCCTGGTCCTCGCCGTCCACCGGGCGGCCGCCGAGTTCGGGGTCGAACGGCGAGGGCTCGGTCTCGGCCAGCGGCACCAGGTAGGGCCGGGTCGAGGGCAGGAAGGACAGGTCGAAGTACATGTCCTCCTCGTAGGAGTCCAGCGTCCGCGCCGACAGGAACGCCAGGTGCTTGCCGTCGAGGGTGAACACCGGCTTCCAGTCCCGGAACCGGGGCTCGGTGATGTCGACGACGTCCAGGCTCTCGACGTCGGCGACCCGGATCTGCCAGGCGTCCGGGACGTTCGAGCGCTGACTCCAGGCCAGCCACTTCGAGTCCGGCGAGAAGGCCGGATCGGAGACGAAGTTCACGCCCCAGCGCGGCATCGCGCGGAACGCGCCCTCGCCGTCGGCGACCACCCGCAGCGTCCCGGCTTCGACGTCGACCAGCAGCAGCTTGTTGTCGCGGGTGGCGGCGGCCAGGTGCCTGCCGTCCGGGGCGGAGGCGAGTTCGGTCACGTACCCGAACTCCCCGGTCAGGATGCTGCGGCGGGCCGAGCCGTCGACGGCGGCGATCTCGATCGAGTACCGGCCGCCGGCGTCGCTGATCCACGCGGCCTGTCCGGTCTGCCCGAGCACGACCGGCAGCCGGCCGCGCGTGCCCTCCTCGACGCCGAGGCCGCGCGCCGGGCCGTCCTTGTGCGTCAGCCAGTGGACCGTGCCGCGGACCTCGACGGCGCTGGCCCGGCCGGTGTGGTCCGGGGAGACGTCGCCGAGGTGCTGCGCGGCGTCGATCGGGCGCCGGGTGGTCGCGGTGCGGGCGCCGGGCAGGCGGATGTCGAGCGCGCGCGGGTCGTCTTCGAGGTCTTCCATGACCCACAGCCGGCCGGCGCGCTGGAAGACGATGCGGACGCCGTCGGTCATGGCGTTGCGCAGGTAGTAACCGCCCTCGCCAGTGGTGTGGCGGCGCAGGTCGGTGCCGTCGGGCAGGGCGGAGTAGAGCTCCGCGACGCCGTCCTCGTGGTCGGAGTGGAAGACCACGCGGCCGTCGTACCACATCGGGTCGCCGAGGTTGCCGTCGAGATCGGCCAGGAAGCGCTCGAATTCGCCCGTGCCCTCGCGGTCGGTCCACAGCTGCCCGGCCGCGCCGCCGCGGTAGCCCTTCCACAGCCAGGAGTTGCCGGCGTAGAAGCGGCTGAGGACCACCGGGCTGCCCTCGACCCCGGGCTCGGCGACCGCCAGGCTCCTGAGGTTGCCGTAGGGCAGCCGCGCGGGCTGGCCGCCCTCGAAGGGCACCGAGTGCGCGAAGTTGTAGAAGCGGTGGCCGTGGCCGCCCCAGCCGCGGACGATCACCTCGTCGGACGACGCCCAGCCGATCGCCTCGGTGCGGGGGTGGCCCCAGTGGGTGAGGCGGTTGGTCTCCCCGCCGTCCACCGGCAGTGCGAACGCCTCGACGACGCCCTCCCGCGCGGAGGTCCACGCCACCCGCGAGCCGTCCGGCGACAGCAGCGGCCGTTTGACCGGGACCCGGTCCGAGGTGACCCGCCACGCGCGGGCGGAGGCGGCGAAGCCGGGCAGGTCGGTGAGCCACACGTCGTCGTCGGCGACGAAGGTCAAAGTCGAACCGGACAGATGCGGGTAACGGAGGTACGTCGTCGTCTGCGTCACCTGTCGAACGTAGGGCAAAGGGTTCCGACTGTGCCACTGATAAGGGACGATGGTGCCGTTTCGGCCACGGCGACGACGCCCGCCCGGGCACGAGGGCGACGAGAACGGCGACCCCGGCGCGGAGCCGGGGTCGCCGCAGTTCATCCAGCCGATGCCGCTCCTAGTAGTCGAAGCCGCGGTGGCAGTGGTGCCAGAAGCCGTGCCAGCCGTCGTCCGAACCCCCCTGCCAGCCGGCGACGTCGACCACGACGGCCTCGCCGTTGCCGACGACGTCGTTGTTCCCCACGACGTTGCCGGCGCCCTGCGTCACGTTGCCGCCGGTGCCCTGCACGACGTTGCCGGTGCCGACTCCGCTGTTGCCCGAGGTCGACCCCGAGGTGGTGCCGATGGTGGCTCCGGTGGAGCTGACGTCGGCGCTGGCGGCGCCGGCGCCGGCGAGGATCAGGGCGGCGACCGTCGCGGTCGTCGCCAGGGTCTTGGTCACAAAAGACATGCAGTCCTCCGTGTGGTGTGTGAAGCCCCCCTTCAGGGCCCGCACTGCGATTCTCACACCGAGAAGAACGTCATAAGCGGATCATCACACTGAAACCACCGAAACAGGTCCATTACAGACACAATGGGCGTGCGCGGGTCGGACAATCCCGGATCCGCCGACCGGGATTGTCCGAAATCTGATACTTTCCCGCGAGCTCCGCGGCAGTGTGTCAGGCGTTGGTCGGGAACCCGAGGTTCACCCCGCCGTGGCTCGGGTCGAGCCACCGCTGCGTGACCGCCTTGGTCCGGGTGAAGAAGTGCACGCCGTGCGGGCCGTACGCGTGGCTGTCGCCGAACAGCGAGGCCTTCCAGCCGCCGAAGGAGTGGTACGCCACCGGGACCGGGATCGGCACGTTCACGCCGACCATGCCGACCTCGACCTGGTCGCGGAACTTCGCCGCGGCGCCGCCGTCGTTGGTGAAGACCGCCACGCCGTTGCCGTAGGGGTTGCTGTTCACCAGGGCCAGGGCCTCGTCGTAGGACGGGGCGCGGACCACGGACAGGACCGGGCCGAAGATCTCGTCGGTGTAGATGCTCATCGCGGAGGTGACCTTGTCGAACAGGGTCGGGCCGAGCCAGAAGCCGGCCGTGGTGTCGATGCCGGCCTCGGCGCCGCCGACGGAGTGGCCGCGGCCGTCCACCACCAGCTCCGCGCCGGCTTCGACGCCCGCGTCCAGGTAGGAGGTGACCTTGTCCCGGTGCGCGCCGGTGACCAGCGGGCCCATCTCGCTGTCCGGCAGGCAGCCCGGGCCCACCTTCAGCTTCGCCATCCGCTCGGTGATCTTGGCGACCAGCTCGTCGCCGATCGGGTCCACCGCGACCAGGACCGAGACCGCCATGCAGCGCTCGCCGGCCGCGCCGAAGCCGGCCGAGACCGCGGCGTCGGCGGCCAGGTCCAGGTCCGCGTCCGGCAGGACCACCATGTGGTTCTTGGCGCCGCCGAGGGCCTGGACGCGCTTGCCGTAACGGGTGCCGTTCTCGTAGACGTAGCGCGCGATCGGCGTGGAGCCGACGAACGACACCGCGTGGATGTCGGGGTGCTCCAGCAGCCGGTCCACGGCCACCTTGTCGCCGTGCACGACGTTGAACACGCCGTCCGGCAGCCCCGCGCGCTTCCACAGCTCCGCCAGGAACACCGACGCCGACGGGTCCTTCTCCGACGGCTTGAGCACCACCGTGTTCCCGGCCGCGATCGCGATCGGGAAGAACCACATCGGGACCATCGCCGGGAAGTTGAACGGCGAGATGATCGCCACCGGGCCCAGCGGCTGGTGCAGCGAGTACACCTCGACGCCGGTCGAGGCGGCCTCGGAGTACCCGCCCTTGAGGATGGTGCCGATCCCGCAGGCGAACTCCACGACCTCCAGCCCGCGCGCCACCTCGCCGAGCGCGTCGGAGTGCACCTTGCCGTGCTCGGCGACGATCAGCGCGGCCAGCTCGTCCTTGTGCTGGTTCAGCAGCTCGCGGAACGCGAACAGCACGGTCGTGCGCTTGGCCACCGACGCCGCGCGCCAGCCGGGGAACGCCGCCGCGGCCGCGGCCACCGCGTCGTCGACCTCCTTCACCGCCGCGAAGTCCACCGTCCCGGTGACGGCGCCGGTGGCCGGGTCGTGCAGGTCGCCGTGGCGGGCTGCGGCACCCTCCCACGCGCGGCCGTCGATCCAGTGGGTGACGTGCTTGGTCATGGCGTTCCTTAAAGGGTGGCTGGGATGAATTCCGACGTTGGTGATGAGTCTGCGACCGGCGGCCGGGTCCGACAACGCTCAGGCTGTCAGGCGATCCGGCGAAAAGGCTGACAGCTTGGCGGATCGTGGCCGGAGCGATGAGTCCGGCTCCCGCCGCCGGTATGTACCTGCGACCGATGCACCAACCGATTCGCCACTAAGGAGAACCCGATGTCAGACAACCGTGACGCGGACAAGGCAGCGATCCAGGCGGTCCTCGCCGCTTCCTACAAGGCGTGGGAGGCCGGCGACGCCGACGGCATGGTCGCCGACTACACCCCGGACGCCACCGCCATCATGACCGGCTCGCTGCGCGACAGCCGCGCGGTGATCCGCGAGAACATGGCCCTGGCGTTCGGGGGCCCGCTCAAGGACACCTCGACCTACAACAAGCAACTGAGCCTCCGATTCGTCGGCCGGGACGCGGCGATCGTCGTCAGCGAGTCCGGCATCCTGTTCGGCGGCCAGACCGAGGTCCCGGACGCCGGCAAGGTGAACGCGACCTGGGTCCTGGAGAAGCGGGACGGCCACTGGCTGATCGCCGCCTACCACAACAGCCCGGTGCTGCCGGCCGCGCAGCAGTAAGCCCGGCCGGACGACCAAACGGGTGAAGCCCCGGGGTCCTCCCGGGGCTTCACCTACCTCAGGAATCGAATCCCATCCCGAACCGGTCCAGCGTCCGCAGCCACAGGTTCCGCCGGCCGCCGTTCCGGTCGGCGCGCCCCAGCGCGTTGCTGGTCACCGTGATGCCGAACCACTTCAGCGGCTCCGGCGGGAACGGCACCGGCTTGCTGCGCACCATCTTCAGCGACGTCCGCTCGGTCTCCTCGCCGGAGAGCAGATCCAGCATCACGTCGGCGCCGAACCGCGTCGCCCCGACGCCCAGCCCGGTGTACCCGGCCGCGTAGGCGACCGCGCCGCCGTGGGCCGTGCCGAAGAACGCACAGAACCGCGAGCAGGTGTCGATGACGCCGCCCCACTTGTGCGTGAACCTCAGGCCTTCCAGCTGCGGGAACGTCTCGAAGAAGTGCCCGGCCAGCTTGTCGAAGGTCTCCGGACGCTGGTCCTGCCGCGAGGAGATCTTCGAGCCGAAGTGGTAGATCGCGTCGTAGCCGCCCCACAGGATCCGGTTGTCCGCGGACAGCCGGTAGTAGTGGAAGTGGTTCGCCGAGTCGCCGACACCCTGCCGGTTCTCCCAGCCGATCGCCGCCATCTGCGCCTCCGACAGCGGCTCGGTCATCAGCGCGTAGTCGTAGACCGGGACGATGAACGAGCGCACCCGCCTGAGCAGGTTCGGGAACGCGTTCGTCGCCAGCGCCACCTTCGGCGCCACGACCTCGCCCCGGTCCGTCACGAGGCGCATCATCAGGTCGGCGCGCTCCAGCACCGACACTGGCGACTTCTCATAGATGCGGACGCCGAGCTGCAAACAAGCGTCCCGCAGCCCGAAAGCCAGCCGCGCAGGATCGACCATCGCGCAGCCGGTCTTGTCCCACAGCCCGGCGTGGTACGTCGGCGAGGCGAGCTGCGCCTGGACCGCCTCACGGTCGAGGAACACCACGTCCTCCGAGGTGTCCACGGAAGCCAGGTCCTCGGCCTGCCATTCGGCGGTCGCCACCGCGAGTTCGCCGGAGCGGCGGAAGTCGCACTCGATGCCGTACCGCTTCAGCGTGGCCTCGATCTGGTCGAGGTTCTCGTGCCCGAGCCGCTCCAGGGTGTCCATCTCGTCGGGCCACCGGGACTCGCCGTTGTCGTAGCCGTGGGTCAGCGAGGAGGAGCAGAACCCGCCGTTGCGCCCGGAGGCGGCCCAGCCGATCCGGTTGGCCTCCAGCAGCACCACGTCCCGGCCCGGGTCGCGTTCCTTGGCCAGCAGCGCGGTCCACAGGCCCGAGTAGCCGCCGCCGACCACGACGAGATCGGCGGAGGTCCGGCCGGCCAACGCCTCCAGGGCTCCGGGGCGGTCGCGCGTGTCGAGCCAGTAGGGAGTCGGGGACGCGTCGGCCAGCAGATGGTGGTACTTCATGGTGCAGTGGCACCCTCTCGCAAACGGAAGGGGGCGCCGCCACGACGCCCCCTATGGATGGATTGTACCGATTACCAGTGCTCGATGACGCTTAGTGCGCCTTCGACGTCTTCAGCCACTTCGGCACCTCGGCGACCGCGATCCCGGCCAGCGTGATGATGAGCATCAGCGAGCCGATCACGTTGACCTGCGGCGGGATGCCCTTCTGCACGGCGTTCCAGATCCAGTACGGGAACGTCACCGAGTTGCCCGCGGTCATCTCCGTGATGATGAAGTCGTCGAAGCTCAGCGCGAACGACAGCAGCGCCGCCGCCCCGATACCCGGCGCGACCAACGGGAAGGTCACCCGCCAGAAGGTCTGCCACGGCGTGGCGTACAGGTCCTGCGCCGCCTTCTCCAGCATCGGGTCCATGCCGTTGAGCCGGGACTTCACCGTGATCACCACGTAGCTGACGCAGAACATGATGTGCGCGATGAGGATCGACTTGAAGCCGAGGAAGTCCACGCCGAACGTGTTCAGGAACAACGCCAGCAGCGTGGTGCCCATGACGATCTCGGGCGCCGCCATCGGCAGGAACAGCACGCTGTTGACGAAGCCGCGGCCCTTGAACTTGTGCCGCACGATCGCGAACGCGATCATCGTGCCCAGGATCGTGGCGACCAGCGTGGCCAGCAGTGCGATCTCCAGCGACAGCATCAGCGGGTCGTGCAGGATGCCGTCGTCGAGCGGGTTCTTCCATGCGTCGAAGGAGAACTTCTCCCACTTCACGTTGTACTTGCCCGAGGGCTTGTTGAACGACATCCAGACGACGACGAAGTTCGGGACCAGCAGGAAGAAGAAGATGAGGAAAGCGACGATCGCGATGACGTGCTTGCGGAACCAGTTGATGACAGCCATCAGACGATCTCCTCCGTCCCGGCCTTCTTGATGTACGCGAGGGTGATGACCAGCGTGCCGACCATCAGCATCACCGACAGCGCGGCGCCGTAGGGGATGTTGCCGCCGGTGCCGATCATCTGCTGCTCGATCACCGTGCCGATGACCTTCGTCTTCGGCCCGCCGAGCATCACGGCGTTGGTGTAGTCGCCGACCGCCGGGATGAACGTCAGCAGCGTGCCGCCGACGATGCCGGGCAGCGCCAGCGGGAACGTCACCTTGCGGAAGGTGGCCCAGGCCGAGGCGTACAGGTCCTGGCCGGCCTCGTGCAGCCGCGGGTCGATCTTCTCCATCGCGGTGTAGATCGGCAGGACCGTGAACGGCAGGAAGTTGTAGACCATGCCGCAGACCACGGAGAAGGGTGTCTGCAGCACGCTGTTGCTGGAGTACGTCCAGCCCATCCCGCTCAGCAGCGGCGTGATGTGCAGCGTGTTCATCGTGTGCACCACCCAGCCGTCGTCGGCCAGGATCGTCTTCCACGCCAGCGTGCGGATCAGGTAGCTGGTGAAGAACGGCGCGACCACCAGGGCCATCAGCAGGTTCTTCCAGCGCCCGGCCTTGAACGCGATGAAGTAGGCCAGCGGGAGCGCCAGGATCAGGCAGAACACGGTGCACATCACCGAGTACTCCAGCGACCGGATGATCTGCTGGTGCCACTGGCTCCACACGTCGCCGAAGTTGGCCCAGCGCCAGCTGAGCACGAACCCGGTGTCCATGTCGCCGGTCTCGACCGAGGTCGAGACGATCGACCACATCGGCACGATGAAGAAGACGACCAGCCAGATGATGCCCGGCGCCAGCAGCAGGTAGGGCAGAGTCGCCCGCCGTCGCAGCACCCGCTTGTCCGCGCGCTGCTCGGCCGCGGTGGGCCCGGGGACCAGTTCGTCGACGACCTCGGCGGCCGCGGGCGGCGCGGTCACGCGGCGGCCTCCAGGTCCGCCTCCGCGCCGGCGTCGATGTCCTGCTTGCCGTCCAGGCCGAAGCCCTGCGACGGGTCCCAGGACACCACGACGTCCGAACCCGGCCGGAAGATCTGCGCGCCGTCGTTCTGCACGAACACGCCGAGCTCGTCGCAGCCCGAGGCCTTGACGATGTACTGCGTGGACACGCCGACGAAGCTGGTGTCGATCACCGTGCCGCCGGTGAGCACGTTGCGGCCGTCCGGCACCTCCTCGGCGGAGGCGTGGATGGACACCTTCTCCGGGCGCACGCCGACGATGACGTCGTCGCCGGAGGCGTTGTTGCGCGCGGAGGGGATCAGCACGCGGGTCCCGTCCTCGAGCGTCACCCGCAGGTGCTCGCCGACCGTTCCGGAAGCCTTGCCCGGCAACAGGTTCGACTGTCCGAGGAAGTTCGCGACGAACGTCGTCTTCGGGTTCTCGTACAGGTCGGTGGGCGAGCCGAGCTGCTCGACCCGGCCGTGGTTCATCACCGCGATGGTGTCGGCCATGGTCATGGCCTCCTCCTGGTCGTGCGTGACGTGCACGAAGGTCAGGCCCACCTCGGTCTGGATGCGCTTGAGCTCGATCTGCATCTGCCGGCGCAGCTTCAGGTCCAGCGCGCCCAGCGGCTCGTCCAGCAGCAGCACCTGCGGCTGGTTGATCAGCGCCCGGCCGAGCGCGACGCGCTGCTGCTGGCCGCCGGAGAGCTGGTTGGGCTTGCGCGCGCCGATGTGCGAGAGCTCGATCAGGTCGAGCATGTCCTGCACCGGCTTCCTGACGTCCTTGACGCCGCGCCGCTTGAGGCCGAAGGCGATGTTGTCCGCGATCGTCAGGTGCGGGAACAGCGCGTAGTTCTGGAAGACCGTGTTCACCGGCCGCTTGTAGGGCCGCAGCCGGGTGATGTCGTGGTCGCCTATCAGCACGCGGCCGGCGGTCGGCTCCTCCAGACCCGACACCATGCGCAGTGTCGTGGTCTTGCCGCAGCCGGACGCGCCGAGCAGCGCGAAGAACGAGCCCTGCGGGATCGTCAGGGTCAGATCCTGCACGGCGGTGAAGTCGCCGAAGCGCTTGGTGACGTTCACCAGCCTCAGGTCTCCGGCCACGCCGCCGGCGGCCAGGGTGTCTGTGTTCTTGCTCATCTACCGCTGCCTGCCTGTCTTGCCATCGGGGAGGGACGAAAAGGGGAGTGAAGGAAAAGGACGGGAGGGGGCCGGCATCAGCCGGTGACGTCCTTGAACTGCGAGACGTACTTGTCGAGGGTCTTCAGGTCCAGGTTCTGGAACTCGTGGGCCTTGGCCTTGGTGGCCGCGTCCGGGAAGATCAGCTGGTTCTGCAGCGCGTTGGCGTCGATCGCCTTCATCGCGGTGTCCGCGCCCTGCATCGAGGGGATGTAGCTGATGTAGTCGTCCAGCGCGGCGCCGACCTTGGGCTCGAGCATGTAGTTCATGAACTTCTCGGCGTTGGTCTTGTGGGAGGCCATGGCCGGGATGCACATGTTGTCGGTGAACCAGAGCATGCCCTCCTGGGGCACCACCCAGACGATGTTCGGGTCGTCGATCTGCGCGATGTCACCGGAGTACGCCATGCACATGGCGTAGTTCCCGTTGGTCAGGTCGTTGATGTAGTCGTTGCCGGTGAACTGCCGGATCTGGTTGTTGTCCCGGGCCTTCTGGATGTAGGCCACGGCCGCGCTGAACTGGTCGTCGGTGAACTTCGCCGGGTCGGCCCCGGTGGCCAGCAGGCCGAAGCCGACGCCGTCCTCCATCTCGGCGAAGTAGCCGACCTTCCCCTTGTACTTGGCGTCGGTCATCATGTCCTTGATGGACAGCTGCTGCGCCTGGGCCGCGGTCAGGCCGGCGGACTTCAGGTTGACGCCCATCAGGGTGAAGCCCAGCGCCCACGGCACGGTGTGCTTGCGGTTCGGGTCGTAGGCCGGGTTGGCCGCCTCGGGCAGCAGGTCCTTGAAGTTCGGGATGTTCGCCAGGTTCAGCGGCTCCAGGTAGCCCATCTGCCGGAGCTTGCCGATCATCCAGTCCGAGAGCACCATCAGGTCCCGGCCGGTGTCCTGGCCGGCGGCCAGCTGCTGGTGGATCTTGGCGAAGAAGTCGTCGTTGGAGTTGACGTCCTCGGTGTAGTTGACGGTGATCCCGGTCTCGGCCTTGAAGTTGTCCAGAGTCGGCCGCTTGTTCTTGTCGTTGGGGTCGACGTCGATGTAGGACACCCAGTTGGAGAAGTTGACGATCTTCTCGGTGTCGGACTTGTCGACGCCCGCCTTGCCCTCGGACGGGACGGCCGAGGACGAGCCCGAGCCGGCGCCGGCCGAGCCGGAGGAGGCGGCCTTGGTCTTCGTGGCGCACGCGCCGAGCAGGCCGGCCGCGCCCACCCCGAGGCCGGCGGCCAGGAAGCCCCGGCGCGAGGCCCCGCCGGCGAGCTGGCGCCGGAAGGCTTCGGGAAAGCGGTCGGCGGCGTCGAGGAACTCGTCGCGGGCCCGGGATATGTCGTTCATGCGATGGTCCGTCCTATCACCTGTGGGGCTGAACAAGCGGTGGTTGGTGCGGTGGCGGTGCCGTGCTGTATCAGAGGTCGAAGATGGTCCGGTGCCAGGGCTTGCGGGCCACTCCGGTGAGGTCGTGCATGGTGTGCTTGACCTGCGTGTACTCCTCGAAGGAGTAGGACGACATGTCCTTGCCGAACCCGGAGGCCTTGTAGCCCCCGTGCGGCATCTCGCTGATGATCGGGATGTGGTCGTTGACCCACACACAGCCGGCGGCGATCTCCCGCACGGCGCGCAGCGCGCGGTGGTGGTCCCGGGTCCACGCCGAGGCGGCCAGGCCGTAGGGCGTGTCGTTGGCGAGCTCGAAGGCCTGCTCGTCGGTGTCGAACGGCAGCGCCGCGAGCACCGGCCCGAAGACCTCGTCGCGCACGATCTCCGCGTCCTGCGCGACCCCGGTGACCAGCGTCGGCCGGTAGTACGCACCGGCGGCCAGCGCGCCGCCGGGGGCCTCGCCGCCGACCACGATGTTCGCGCCGTAGCCGCGGGCGCGGTCGACGAAACCGGCGACGCTGTCGCGCTGCCTGAAGGAGACGAGCGGACCGAGGTCGGTCGCGGGGTCGAACGGGTCGCCGAGCTTCACCGAGGCGTACAGGTCCGCGACGCCGGCCACGAACTCGTCGTACCGGCTGCGGTGCACGTACGCGCGGGTCGCGGCGGTGCAGTCCTGGCCGGTGTTGATCAGCGAGCCGGCGACGGCGCCGTGGATCGCGGCCTCCAGGTCCGCGTCGTCGAACACGACGAAGGGCGCCTTGCCGCCGAGTTCCAGGTGCACCCGCTTGACGGTGCGGGAGGCGAGTTCCATGACCCGCTTGCCGACCGGGGTGGAACCGGTGAAGGACACCATCCGCACGTCCGGGTGCGTCATCAGCGCCTCGCCGGCCACCGGGCCGCTGCCGACGACCACGTTGACCACGCCGTCCGGGATACCGGCGTCGGTGCAGGCCTGGGCGAACAGCAGCGCCGTCAGCGGTGTGATCTCGGCGGGCTTGAGCACGATGGTGTTGCCGGCCGCGATCGCCGGCAGGATCTTCCACGCCGCCATCTGCAGCGGGTAGTTCCACGGCGCGATCGAGGCGACCACGCCGATCGGCTCGCGCCGGACGGCGCTGGTGTGGTCGGCGGAGTACTCGGCCGCGGCCTTGCCCTCCAGGTGGCGCGCGGCACCGGCGAAGAACGCGGTGTTGTCCACGGTGCCCGGGACGTCGAAGCCGGTGGTCAGGCGGATCGGCTTGCCGGTCTGGCGCGACTCTGTCTCGGCGAACTCCTGAGACCGCTCGTCGAGAACCTGCGCGAGCCGGTGCAGCGCGGTCGAGCGCTCAGCCGGGGTCGCCCTGCTCCATTCGGGGTACGCCCGTTTGGCCGCGTCCACCGCCGAGTCGGCGTCCCGCGCGTCGCCGAGTACGAGGTCGGCGACGACGGAGCCGTCCGCCGGATTCGTGACCTGATGCACGACTCCTGACGATCCGGTCCTTTGGCCCCCGCCGATGTACTGGTGCACCACGATCTCCTTGACGGCTTGCAAACCTGGACCGGCTGCCGGGCTACACCCGCGCCCTCCGGTCACTTCCTGTTCGTAAGGCGGCCATGCGCTTTCGAGTGAGGATCGTTACAGACATCCGGCGGAGAAACAAGGGATTCCGTCGAAGAAAATGAACCTCGCAACGAAATCGCGACCTGGCGCTGGCCTGCACAGACAGATCCCGTGCCGCATCGATGTCAGATCGATTTCCGCCGATCCCTTGCGCGGCCGCGACGCACCTGGCAGGGTGCCTCGGCAGTGCGATCCTTTTGAACACTCTGCAAAGAACACTGAGTGAAGAATCCCGCACAGCGCGGCCCGCCCCGGCACCCGGCGCACCGGTCCGTCCCGCCGCCGGCGCCGTGCCGCGACCCGACACGCCCCAGAGGTCCCGCACGCCTCGCAGGTCCCGCACGCCACGCACGCCATGCACACCCCGCACGCCCCGCACGCCCCGCACGTTCCCAGGAGCCACCGTGAGCAGCGCAGATCGCCCCGAACCGGCCGCCGACGCCCCGGACCAGGCAGACCAGGCAGACCAGGCAGACCAGGCAGAGCAGGCAGACCAGGCCATGACCGCCGCCGAAGCGGCGCGGCCGGCGTCGATGTACACCACCCAGTACCCGACCGTCGCCGACGTCCTGCAGCTCGGCCCGGTCAAGCAGGGCGGGCCGCGGGTGGTGGCCGGCGTCGCCGGGCTGGACCGCATGGTGCGCTGGGTGCACGTCACCGAACTGGTCGACGTCGGCACCATCCTGCGCGGCGGCGAGCTGGTCCTGTCCACCGGCATCGCCTGGCCCGCCGGGCCCGACCGGCTCGCCGACTTCGTCGCCGACCTGGCCAAGCTCGGCGCCGCCGGCCTGGTCCTGGAACTGGGCCGCCGCTACACCGACAGCAGCCTGCCCAAGGCGCTGCTGGCCGCCGCCGAGAAGCACAGCCTGCCGGTGATCACCCTGGCGCTGGACACGCGTTTCGTCACCATTACCGAAGCCGTGCACGGCCTGATCATCGACGCGCAGCTGGCCGAGCTGCGCGCCTCCGACGAGGTCCACCAGACCTTCACCGAACTCGCGGTCGAGGGCGCCTCCCCCGACGAGGTGGTCCAGCAGATCGGCCGCATGTCCGGCTGCCCGGTGGTCCTGGAGAACCTGGCGCACCAGGTGCTCACCTACTCCCAGGCCGGCGCCGACCCCTCGGTCCTGCTCGACGGCTGGGAGGGCCGCTCCCGCTCGGTCCGCACCACCACCGGCCGCACCACCTACGACGAGCGCTCCGGCTGGCTGACCACGGTGGTCGGCGCGCGCGGCCACGACTGGGGCCGGCTGGCCCTGATCTGCAACGACCCGGCCCCGGTGCCGCGCCTGTCCATGCTGTTGGAGCGCGCCGCCGCGACCCTGGCCCTGAACCGCCTGGTCGAACGGGACCGGGATTCGCTGGAGCGGCAGACGCACCGGACCCTGCTGACCGCGATCCTGTCCCACGGCCAGCCGGCCTCGGAGGTGGCGCTGCGGGCCCGGGCCCTGGGCGTCACGCTCGACGGCCGCCGGCTGGTCGGCGTGGTGCTGCGGCTGCGCACCGCCGCGCACCCCACGGCCCTGGAGACGCAGGCCCGGCTGCGCGAGCTGACCGACCAGGCCGCCGCGGCGATCCGCGACCGCCGGCTGTCCGCGCTGATCGGCACCCTGGACGAGCACAGCGTCGGTCTGCTGCTGGCCCTGGGCCCGCAGGACCGCGAGGACGCCGCCCTGGATGGCTTCGCCGAGCGGGTCCGGCGGCTGGTGGAGCGGCCGACCTCGCCGTCGTCCGCCGACGGCTACGTCATCGCGGTCGGCACCTCGGTCGGCGCGGTGCGCGACGCGCGCCGCTCGCTGCTGGAGGCGGTGCAGGTCGCGGACGCGGCGGTGCGCCAGCCCGCGGGCCAGGCGCCGTACCACCGGCTGGTGGACGTCCGGCTGCGCGGCCTGCTGCACCTGCTGCGCGACGACGCGCGCCTGCAGACCTTCGTGGAGCGCGAGCTGGGCCCGCTGCTGGCGTACGACGCCGAGCGCGGCACGGATCTGGTCAAGATGCTGACGGTGTACGTGGAGTCGGGCCGCAACAAGTCGGCGGCGGCCGACGCGGCGCACCTGTCGCGGCCGTCGTTCTACGAGCGGCTGCACCGGATCGAGCGGATCCTGTCGGTGGACCTGGATTCGGTGGAGTCGTGTTTGGCGTTGCACGTGGCGCTGCTGGCCCTGGAAGCTATCAGACCATGACAGCCCAGCAGCCCTATGACGAAGTCGCCGAGCTCTACGCCGAGAAGTTCAGCGACAGCCTTTCGAGCTTCCCGTTGGAACGCGGCCTGCTCACTTCCTTCGCCGAGCTGGCGAAGACGGTCGGCGGACCGGTCGCGGACCTGGGCTGCGGGCCGGGGTACGTCACCGCGCACCTGAGCTCGCTGGGGCTGGACGCCTTCGGCGTCGACGTGTCCTCGGGCATGCTCGCCCAGGCCCGGGCCAGGCATCCGGAGCTGCGGTTCGAGCTCGGGTCCATGGCCGCGCTGGAGATCGCCGACGGATCGCTGGGCGGCGTCCTGTCCCGCTACTCGATCATCCACACGGTGCCGGAGGACGTCCCGGCGATCCTCGCCGAGTTCCACAGGGTCCTGGCGCCGGGCGGGTACGCGCTCATCAGCTTCCCGGGCAGTGATGACGCCTCGCAGCCGACGGCTTCCTACGACCACACCGTCCACACCGCGTACCGCTGGTGGCCGGACCATTTCAGTGCTCTGCTGCACGACGCCGGCCTGGAAGAGGTGGGCCGGCTGATCGAGCGCGCGGCTCCCGACGCGCCCCGGCCCTTCCCGATGGTGAATCTGGTCGCGCGGCGGGAGAACTGATTCCGGGGGTGATGGGCCATGCTGGATACCGACAGGTAACTTCGGCCCACCCACGAAGGGCACGACCTCCATGGCCCCCACCCCCGAAATCGGCGCCCCCGCCCCCGACTTCACGCTGCCGGGCATCGTCCTGTCCGGCACCGACGTCGAGCGCCGCGACTTCACGCTGTCGGCGAGCCGCGGCAAGCCGATCGTGCTGGCCTTCTACCCCGGCGACGACACCCCGGTGTGCACCAAGCAGATGTGCGCGTACAACAACGAACTCGAGAAGTTCACCGGCATCGGCGCCGAGGTCTGGGGCATCAGCCCGCAGGATGTGGACAGCCACGAGAAGTTCGCGCTGCGGCACGGGCTCCAGCAGCCGCTGCTGGCCGACCCGGACAAGACCGTGATCCGGGAGTACGGCGTCGCGCTGAAGGGCCTGGGCCTGAAGCGTTCCGTGTTCCTCGTCGACGCCGAAGGCGTGCTGCGCTGGAAGCACGTGGCGACGTTCGGCTTGATGTTCCAGTCGGTCGACACGCTCACGCAGCAGATCGCCGCGCTGGCCTGAGGACGCCGCCTGTCCGGGGCGCCGACTACCCTGAGGGCATGTCGCCGCCCGAGGGCCCGTACGCCCGCCGCACCGCCCGCGTCCTGCTGGTGGACAAAGAGGACCGCCTGCTGCTGTTCAAGTTCGGCAGCCGCAGGCGGGGGTTCGTCTGGCTGACGCCGGGCGGCGGCGTGGACGAGGGCGAGGCGCTGAACGCCGCGGCGGCCCGGGAACTGCGCGAGGAGACCGGCCTGATCGCGACGCCGGAGGAGCTCGGTGAGGTGGTCGCGGTGACCGGGGGCTACGCGGATCTGGGCTGGGTCAAGGGGATCCTGCGCGAGGACTACTTCTTCCACCGCGTGGACGCGCACGACGTCGACATGAGCGGCTTCACCGACTACGAGCGCAAGTCCATCGCCGAGCACCGGTGGTGGACGGTGGCCGACCTGGAAGCCGCCGCCGAGCACGTGGTGCCGTGGGGCCTGGCGCCGCTGCTGGCCTCGATCCTGCGGGACGGCCCGCCGGAAAACCTCGTCGAATTGCCGTGGCACCACTGACTACGCTTTTTGCATGACCACCGACTGGCGCGGCCGCAAGGGCCCGATCGGCATGCTCACCGGCGCGGGTATCAGCACCGACTCCGGCATCCCGGACTTCCGCGGGCCCAAGGGCGTCTGGACCAAGGACCCGATCGCCGAACTGCTGTCGACGTACCAGAACTACGTCGCCGACCCCGAACTGCGCGAGCGCTCCTGGATCGCGCGGCGGGACAACCCGGCGCGCCAGGCCGAGCCGAACGCGGCGCACAAGGCGCTGGCCGAGCTGGAGCACTCGGGGCGGGCCGTGCGGATCATCACGCAGAACATCGACCGGCTGCACCAGAAGGGCGGGTCGACGCCGCGCAAGGTGATCGAGATCCACGGGAACATGTCCGACGTGGTCTGCATCGACTGCACCTACCACAGCACGATGGACGCCACGCTGGAGCGGGTGGCCGCCGGCGAGGCGGACCCGCCGTGCCCGGTCTGCGGCGGCATCCTGAAGGCCGCGACCATCATGTTCGGCCAGAACCTGGACCCGAAGACGCTGTGGCAGGCCGAGCAGGTGGCCGAGAACTCCGAGATCTTCCTGGCCATCGGCACCTCGCTCGGGGTCCAGCCGGCCGCCTCGATGTGCGAGGTGGCCGTGGCTCACGGCGCCGACCTGGTGATCGTCAACAACGAGCCGACCCCGTACGACCATCTGGCGACCGAAGTGATCCGCGACCCGATCAGCGAGGCGGTGCCCCGGATCGTCGCCGAACTCGTCGCGGCCGGCGCCCCGGGCGGCACGTCCGCGGAATCCGCACGTTAACCACGGATTGACGCGGGGTTTCGCACGCCGGAGCATATGACGCGTGAGTGCGCCCCGGGACGACGAGCCGACGGCCGCCGGCGAGGAGCCCTGGCACCCGCCGGTCTCGGAGTACGCGGTCTACATGACGCCGGCCGAGGAGCACCGCCGCCTCGGCCTGGCGCTGTACGGCGCCGGCTGGCACACCATCGCCGAACACGGCATCCGCTGGGACGCACGCGTCCTGAACTGCTACGCGCTGCACCTGGTGACCCGCGGCTCGGGCTGGATCGAGTGGGGCGACCGCCCGCGCACCCGGCTCCCGATCAAGGCCCCGGCGGCCTTCTGGCTCTTCCCCGGCCTGGTCCACTCCTACCAGCCGGACGTCGGCGGCTGGACCATCACCTGGGCCCTGTTCGACGGCCCGGCGGCGGCCGGCTACGAGGGCCTGGACTTCCTGTCCCGCTCCTCCCCGGTGGTCCCCCTCGGCGACGCCCGCCCAGTCCGCGAACTGTTCCGCGAGCTCCTCACCGTGGTCCGCACCGGCGGCCCGCACTACGAGGTGTCAGCCGGGATCCTGGTGCACCGCCTGATCACCGCGGTCCGCGACAACGGCCCGGGACTGCGCGAATCGCGCGCCGTCCGGGCCCTCACCGAGCACGCCACCGACCCGGTCGCGCTCCAGGACCACGCGACCCGGCTCGGCCTGACCGTCACCCAGCTGCGCGAGGAAGTGCGCCTGGCGACCGGCTCGACGCCGAAGGAGTACATCCTGCGGGTCCGGCTGTCGAAGGCGAAGGACCTGCTGGCCGCGACGGACCAGAGCGTGGTGCAGGTGGCGCGCGCCGTCGGGTACGACGATCCGGCGTACTTCACGCGGTTGTTCACGCAGCGGGTCGGGTTGTCGCCGACGATGTTCCGGCGGAGTTCGCTGTCGGGGTAGGGGCGCGCGGTCCTATGCGGTGACAGACCATTGCTGGACCAGATCCAACGCATCTTCGCGCAGTCGATCCCGCCTGTCCCACAAATATCCAAGAACGCCTCACCAAGATCCATGGCCGCACGCCCCCCGCCGACCCGATCATCGGTTGGTGGCACACGAGCGCTTACTGACCATCGACGGCGGCAGGTTCCTGCGGGGCGGCCGGGAGCACCGGATCGTCTCGGCGGCGATCCACTACTTCCGGATCCATCCGGAACTGTGGCGGGATCGGCTGGAGCGCCTGCGCGCCATGGGGTGCAACACCGTCGAGTGCTACATCGCCTGGAACTTCCACCAGCCCACGCCGGAGCCGGCGCGGTTCGACGGGTGGCGGGACGTCGCCGGGTTCATCACGCTGGCCGGGGAGCTCGGCTTCGACGTGATCGCGCGTCCGGGTCCTTATATCTGCGCGGAATGGGACTTCGGCGGATTGCCGGCGTGGCTGCTGGCCGATGAGAACGTGCGGCTGCGTACCACCGATCCGGTCTATCTGGCGGCCGTGGACCAGTGGTTCGACCAGCTGATCCCGGTACTGGCGGAGCTGCAGGCCACGCGCGGCGGGCCGGTCGTGGCGGTGCAGATCGAGAACGAGTACGGCAGCTTCGGCGCCGATCCGGACTACCTCGGCCACCTTCGCAAGGGCCTGATGGGGCGCGGCGTGGACACCCTGCTGTTCACCTCCGACGGCCCGCAGGAGCTGATGTTGGCCGGCGGCACGGTGCCGGACGTGCTGGCCACCGTGAACTTCGGATCCCGCGCCGCCGAGGGGTTCGACACCCTGCGCCGCGTGCGGCCGGACGACCCGCCGGTCTGCATGGAGTACTGGAACGGCTGGTTCGACCACTTCGGCGAGCCGCACCACACCCGCACCCCGGAGGACGCCGCCCGCTCCCTGGACGAGATCCTGGCGGCCGGCGGGTCAGTCAACTTCTACATGGGCCACGGCGGCACCAACTTCGGGTTCTGGGCCGGCGCCAACCACTCCGGCGTACTGAGCGGCGATGCCGGATATCAGCCCACGATCACCAGCTACGACTACGACGCGCCGGTCGGCGAGGCCGGCGAGCTGACGCCGAAGTTCCGTCTCTTCCGCGAGGTCGTCGGCCGCTACGTCGAACTGCCGGAGGCGGATCTGCCCGCTCCCCTGCCGCGGGTGGCGCCGCAAACCGTTGCCGCGCCCCGGATCGCCGCTCTGCGCGACCGCCTGGACGTCCTCGCGACGGACCCGGTCCGCCGGCCCACGCCCGAGCCGATCGAGAAGCTCGGCCACGGCTTCGGCCTGGTCCACTACCGCCGCCGCCTCGACGGCCCCGCGCGTGCCCACACGCTGCGGATCGAGGGCGTCCGCGACCTCGCGCAGGTCTTCGCGGACGGCAAGCTGCTCGGGAGGTTGGAGCGTGACAAGCCCGAGCAGACGCTGGATCTCCAGATCCCGGATGAGGGCCTGGATCTGGAGATCCTCGTCGAGCCGCTGGGACGCGTGAACTACGGCCCGCACCTGGCCGATCGCAAGGGCCTGATCGGGGGCGTGCGGCTGGACCACCAGTTCCAGTTCGGCTGGGAGCACCGGGTGCTGCCGCTGGACGATCTGGCCGCGCTGACCGCCGAAGTCGATCAGGACCCTGTGACCGTCGGTCCCGCATTCCACCGCGCCACCATCAGCCTCCCCGAGCCCGCCGACGGGTTCCTCGCCGTCCCCTCCTCGGCGCGGAGCCTGGTCTGGCTCAACGGATTCCTGCTCGGCCGGCTGTGGGACCGGGGCCCGCAGGTCACGCTTTACGCTCCGGCACCGCTGTGGCGGGCGGGCGAGAACGAGATTGTGGCGCTGGCCCTGGATCCGGCAGATGTTACGCAGAGTCTTGAAATAGAGATCCGTGACGAGCCCGATCTCGGCCCGCTCACGGATCCCTACACCCACGCGGATTACTGAGCCCCGCTCAGGCATCCCGCTTCTTCACCACCACCAGCGCCACCACGCTCGAGATCACGGCCCAGCCCGCGAACACCAGCCAGGCGTGCATGTGACTGGCCGGCCACTTGCCGTTGGTCTGGTTGGGGTCCTTCGCCCAGAACGTCAGCGTGCCCTCGGCGTTGCCGGGGAACAGGTGGCCGATCTCCTTCACCCAGTGGTACTTGTCGCCGCCGAAGAAGGACGGCAGCAGGAACAGGAAGGCGACCACGGCCACGATCGAGGCCGTCGCGTTGCGGATCAGCGCGCCGAAGAGCATGCCGACCAGGGCGCAGACCGGGACCACGAGGGTGTAGGCGGCGATGGCGATCTGGGCGTCGTGGTCGGTGATCGACAGTCCGACGTGCCGGCTCGCGACCATCGCCTGGCCGCCGAGGAACGAGATCAGCGCGACGGCGAAGGCCAGGATCGTGGTGATCCCGCACAGCACCGTGATCTTCGCCGCGACGACACCCTCGCGCTTCGGGACCGCGGCGAACGTCGTGCGTACCTGGCCGGTCGAGAACTCCCCGAACATCGTCAGCGCGCCGATCGCCGCCGCGCCGAGCATCATCAGCTGCACCGCGATCTCGCTCAGCGACCGGAACAGCGGGTCGTAGTAGAAGTGGAAGTGGTAGCCGTTCGGCATGATCCCTTCGGGATGCGCCAGGTTCTGGTCCAGGTACTGCAAGTCGGAGCGGACGCCGTTCAGGTTGATGAACACCGTCGCGAGCGCCGCGGCCACCAGGACGAACCAGGTGGACCGCAGCGAGGCGATCTTGATCCACTCCATGCGGCACAGGTCGCGGAAGCGCGGCTTCGGCTCGCCGGCGAGGTACGCGGTGACAGGGGTCTGTGAGGGCGCGGCCGTGGTGCTCATCGGGCTTCTCCTGCGGCGTATTCGACGGAGTCGGCGGTCAGTTCCATGAACGCCTTCTCCAGCGAGGCGTTCTGGGTGGCCAGTTCGGCCAGCATGATGGTGTTGTGCCAGGCCAGCTCGCCGATCCGGGCGGCGGTCAGGCCCAGGACGGTCAGCTCGTCGGACTCGGGGGCCGGCTGCACCTGGCCGCCCTCGGCGGTGAGGATCGCCGCCAGCGCGGCCGCCTCCGGCGTCCGCACCAGGACGGCGGGCTGCGAACCGCGCCGCGAGAAGTCGGCCAGCGTCTCGTCGGCGATCAGCGCGCCGCGCCCGATCACCACCAGGCGCGCGGCGGTGTGCTCCATCTCGGACATCAGGTGGCTGGAGACGAACACCGTCCGGCCCTCCTTGGCCAGACGCTGGAACATCTCGCGCACCCAGCGCACGCCCTCGGGGTCCAGCCCGTTCAGCGGCTCGTCGAACAGCAGCACCGGCGGGTCGCCGAGCAGCGCGCCGGCGATGCCCAGCCGCTGCTTCATGCCCAGGGAGTAGCCGCCGATCCGCTTGCGTCCGGCCTCGGCCAGCCCGACCTCCTCCAGCACCTCCCCGACCCGGCGCGGCGGGATCCGGTTGCTGACGGCCAGCGACTTCAGGTGCGCCACGGCCGAGCGCCCGCCGTGGATGTCCTGCGCGTCCAGCAGCGCGCCGACGTGGCGCAGCCCGCGGGGCCGGTCGGCGAAGCGCCGGCCGTCGATGGTGACCGTGCCGGAGGTCGGCGCGTTCAGGCCGAGGATCATGCGCAGGGTCGTGGACTTGCCCGAGCCGTTGGGGCCCAGGAAGCCGGTCACGGTGCCGGATCGGACGGTCACGGTCAGGTGGTCCACGGCCGTCTTGTCGCCGTAGCGCTTGGTGAGGTCAGTAAGTTCGATCACGGATTCAGACTGTCGGGACGGCACGTAAACGGGCATCGGCCGGGAAGCCGCAATGAGATCGTCCAGCGGTGGCCCGGGGATGTAAGCCCCTGAGCCGATGCGGCCGCCCCCGGCGGCTGTCTACGATCTTGGGCGTGAAGAAGACACGACGCGGCTGGTGGCTGGTGGACGGCCTGCTGGTGGCCGCCTACCTGCTGCTGATGGCGATTGTCATGCCTTATCTGCGCGAGTCCCACACAGTGCAGTTCTTTCCGAACGGCCTGTACAGCCCGATGGGCCGCGTCATGGTCGTACCCGGCGGGTCGATCAACGAGACCATCTACCGGGCCGACGGCTGGACCAGGTCGCTGCCCGCGCTGCTCACAGTCGCCCTGCTGCCGCTGGTCCGGCCCAGGCCGCTGGTCTTCGCCGGCACCGTCACCATCGGCCAGCTCCTGATCGCCACCGTGCACGCTTCGGGGGACGTCCGCTACGCGATGCTCGTCGCGGCCGAGTTCTGCCTGCTCGCCATCGCGCTGGCCTGGCCGCGGCGCACCTCGGCGAAGGCCGCCGTGCTCATCGGGGCCGGCGGCCTGGCCTCCGTGGTGGGGTTCCCCATCGGCGCCTCGCAGCTGATGCCGACGCACGTCATCGTGGTCAGCCTGCTGACCCTGGTGGCCTGGCTGATCGGCAGCTCCTCCCGCGAGCGCCGGGCCGGCGCGGCCCGGCAGCGCGCCGACGCCGCCGCCCAGGCGGTGGCCAACGAGCGGCTGCGCATCGCCCGCGAACTGCACGACATGATCGCGCACAGCATCGGCATCATCGCCATCCAGGCCGGCATGGGGAACCGGGTCATCGGCACGCAGCCGGCCGAGGCGCAGAAGGCATTGCGGGCGATCGAGGACACCAGCCGGGACACGCTGTCACAGCTGCGCCGCACACTGACCGCGCTGCGCCACGGCGAGAATGCCGAAACCCCGACCGATCCGGCGCCGGGCCTGGCCGACCTGGACAAGCTGGTGGACTCCACGAAGCACGCCGGCGTGCTGGCGATCGTCGAGACGATCGGGATCCCGCGGCCGCTGCCCGGCGAGATCGACCTGGCCGCCTACCGGATCGTCCAGGAGTCGGTGACCAACGTGGTGCGCCACTCCGGGGCCCGCACCTGCCGGGTCCGGGTCGAGTACGAGGACGGCGCGGTGGCGGTGACCGTCAGCGACGACGGCCACGGCGTGCTGGGCTCCGGCGGCACCGGCTTCGGCCTGGTCGGCATGCGCGAGCGAGTGCACCTGGTGCACGGGACGTTCAGCGCCGGCCCGCGGCCCGGCGGCGGGTTTCTGGTGAGCGCGACGCTGCCGGTGCCCGGCGGCTTCGGGACGACGTACGGCACCGCGAAAGACGACGAGCAGGACGGCGAGCAGGCCGGCAAGCCGATCTCCCCCGCGCACCCCGCGCCCGACCCGAACCCGGCGGTGACCCCGTGACCCAGGACCAGAGCAGTGCCCCGATCCGCGTCATCCTGGCCGACGACCAGCCCCTGATCCGCTCCGGCCTGCGGGTCCTGATCAACGACGCGCCGGACATCGTGGTCGTCGGCGAGGCCGGCACCGGCGCCGAGGCCGTGGAACTGGCCGCCGAGCTCGCCCCCGACGTGGCCGTCATGGACATCCGCATGCCCGGGATGGACGGCATCGAGGCGACCCGCCGCATCACCGAGTCCTCCGGCACCACCCACGTCGTCATGCTCACCACTTTCGACGACGACGAGTACGTCTACTCCGCACTGCGCGCCGGCGCCAGCGGCTTCCTGGTCAAGGACATGGCCCTGGACTCGATCCTGGACGCGGTCCGGGTCCTGGCCTCCGGCGACGCCCTCATCGCCCCGAGCATCACGCGCAGGCTGATCGCCGAGTTCGCGATCCGCCCCGCCCCGTCCGGCGCCGCGGCCAACCGGGGCGACAAGGCCCTGCTGGACGGCATCACCGAGCGCGAGCGCGAAGTGCTGACCCTGGTCGGCCGCGGCCTGTCCAACGGCGAGATCGCCGAGGAGTTGTTCATCAGCGCGGCCACCGCCAAGGCGCACGTGGCGCGGCTGTTCACGAAGCTCGCCGCGCGCGACCGGGTGCAGCTGGTCATCACGGCGTACGAGGCCGGGCTGGTGTCGCCCTCACGCTGACCACGCCAGCGACCATGTCCTTCGCCCGCCAGTCGCCGTCGTGGACCTGCTGGTCCGAATACCGATTCATGGTCAGCGGGTTCATGTTGCTCGCCTGGTACAGATCGACCTCGACGAAGGTCGCGTCCTCGCCGGCTTCGCACCGGATGTTCGCGAACGCCGGGTGCAGCCCGTGGATGTCGGCGGCGTCCGTCACGTTCTGTCCGACGTGGAACGCCGGCTTGCCCGGCACCGCCGCCGAGAGCTTGTCGCACGCCGGCAGCGTCTTGTAGTCGCCGGTCCCGCCGCCGCGCAGAAGCAGTGCCGTCGTCGTCCCGGCGGCTGCCAGGACGACGACGGCACCGACGATCCCCGTGTTCTAGCCCTCATTCACCGGACTATGGCAGGGTCCATTGCTGGTTGGCCCCGTCGTTGCAGTCCCAGATCTCCAGTTGTGTGTAGTTGGCGGTGTTGAAGGCCGGATCGTCCAGACACTTGCCGGATGCCACGCTCACCAGCTCGCCGTTCGACTGCGGCACCCACTGCTGGTTCGCGCCGCCGTTGCAGTCCCACAGCTCGACCAGCGTGCCGTTCGCCGTGTTGTTGCCGGTGACGTCCAGGCACTTGCCGCTGGCGCCGTCCAGCTGCAGGTAGCCGTTGGCCCAGAACCAGGTCTGCGCCGCGCTGTTGTTGCAGTCGTACATCTGGACATGGGTGCCGTCGGCCGTGGAGCCTCCGTTGTCGTCCAGGCACTTGCCCGCCTCGGCCGAGGGGACCGGCCCCTGATGCAGGACCTGCGTGGAGCCCGGGGTGATGGAGAAGTTGTCGAACTCGTCGGTCTGGTAGCCGGTGACGCCCAGGCCGGCCTGGCCGTTGGTCCAGGTGCCGTCGGTGGCGCTGCCGACGGTCTTGCCGTCCACGGTCGCCGTCAGCGTCGAGCCGTTCAGCTGGAAGGCGACGGTGTGCCACTTGTTCAGGCCGAGCGCGGAGGTGGTGCCGCTGGCCAGCGTCGTGAAGTTCCAGGAGTTGTCGCTCTTCACGATCGACCACGCCCCGGAGTCGGCGACCCGCAGGTGGTAGGCGTTCAGCCCGTTGTTGTTCGTGCCCTGCAGGTTCGCGCGGCCGATGAGCTCCACGCTGCTGGACTGCTCGAACAGCGCGTCGCTCTTGACCGTGTAGTTCGACCAGGTCTGGTCGCCGATCAGCGTGTACGGGGCGTCATAGGACTCCCCGGTCCAGCGGATCGGCTCGTTCGGCGCCATCTGGCGCAGGCACGTGCCAGCGCGGCCGGCGTCGCAGGAGGCGGTCTGGAAGGCGCCGTTCATGTCCGAGAAGTACCGCGGCGAGGTGGTCGTGGCCGCGGTGTCGAAGTTGTTCGTGTACGGCAGCGGCATCGCCGAGGCCGCCGGCGGCGAGGTGACGCCCTTGCCCTGGCCAGTGGTCGTGGTGAAGGTGTAGACGTAGCCGGGCTGGAGGGTCACCGTGTAGGACCCGCCGGAGGGCGTGACGTCCCCGCTGTGCACGAACCAGTCCGAGGAGTTGCCGGAGTTCACGTTGGTCTGCCACACGTGGACGGTCCCGCCGGACAGGCCGCCGGCCACCTTCACGGTCATCGTCTGCGCGGCGGTGGCGTCCATGGTCTCCACCACGGTGCTGTAGTCGCTGCCGTTCGACGACTTCAGCGACACGTAGCTGCCGTTGGCCCGGTTGCCGCCGAGGAAGCCGCTGCCGGAGTCGAGGTATTTCCAGCCCGGCGCGGTGAACTGCGAGGTCTGCGCCATGACCCAGGTGGTCTTGCCGATGTAGTAGTTGCCGGACCACGGCTGGTTCGCGATCCCGAGCCCCTGGTCGGCGTAGTGCAGGTTCGGGTAGATCGCCGATATCAGCGGCCAGTTGATGTACGCGGTCATCTTGCCGTCGATGTAGTCGCGGTTGAGGGCCCGGGCCACGCTCGGCGCGCCGAAGGTGGAACTGCCGTCGGTCGACTCCGAGCCGTTCTCACTGGCCCACAACGGTTTGTTGAGGTTCACCGCGTTCGCGGTGCTGTCGCAGGAGTCGAACGCGCTCCCGTAGCCGCAGGGGTAGTGGACGCCGACGATGTCCACGGAGTTGTTGAACGCCGAGTCCGAGGTCATCGAGTCCGCGACGCCCCAGCCGCTGTCGGCCCCGACCACCTTGGTGGCCCCGTAGCCGTGCGAGTTCAGGGCGCTCTTGAGGTTCTCGTACCAGGTGGTGTTGTAGTCGCGCTCGTTCCAGCCGCCGAGGTAGTCGACGGTCAGGTTGTGCTGCGCGGCGCAGCCGAACCAGTCCATCAGATAGTTGATGGTGTCGGTGGACCAGAAGCCGCCGTTGATCCAGCCCGGGGCGCCCCAGGCCAGACCGTAGATCTTGATGTTCGGGTTGCGGGCCTTGGCCTGCTCCGCGAGCCACCATTCGTAACCCTGGTCGCAGTCGACGACCCCGCGGCTGTGCTCGTGCGAGGCCTCGGCGCCGTCGGTGGAGTTGGTGTCGCCGCCGATCTCGATCTTCAGGATCTGCAGCGAGGCGCCGTATCCGGGCTTGAACAGGTAGTCCAGGATCTGGCTGCGTTCGGGCTCGGGATAGTCGACCAGCAGGCGGGAGTTGCCCCCGCCGCCGCTGATCGCCCCGATGCCGTCGAAGGTGCGGCCGGAGGAGCCGCCGTCGACGGTGACGGTGGTGGAGGTGGCCGCGTGCGCCGCCGGGGAGGCGACGGCCCAGCCGGTCAGGACGCTGAGGAGGAGGGTGAGGACGGTGGCGAGCGCGGTGCGGCGGCTTGCAGCGGGTGACATGAGCACGCTCCAACAGATTCGACTACGAATAAACGCCATCGATCGCAATCGCACAGGTTAGGCGCACCGTCACCCATCGTCAACAGCCCCCTTACACCAGGTTTCCAAAAGGGCGTCTCAGCCTTCTGAAATCTCCCGTTCAAGAGGCGTCCGGAACCGCGGCGTCACCCGGTGCTCCCCCAGCACCGCCCGCAACCGCTCGGCCTCCACCGCGATCGCCGCCTCGGCATCGCCTCCGACGTCCCGCAGCACCGTGGTGACCAGCGTCCCGTCAGCCCGCTGCGTCCAGCCGCCCACGACCTCGCCGTTCCACCAGACGGTCGGACCCACGTTCCCCGCGCGGTCGAACAACCGCGGCCGGATCCCATCGGCCAGGTACCACTCGCGCCCCTGCCAGCCCATCGCCGTCGGGTCCAGGCCCGGCAGCAGCGCGGCCCAGGGCTCGGTCGGCGCGACCTGCTCCAGGTCGTCCGGCAGCACCCAGCCGGCGGCGCCGTCGCCGAGCGTCACCTGCGCCGCGCCCACCGCCTTGAGCGCCTTACGGGCGTCGGTGACCTTCCAGCCGGTCCACCACTTCAGGTCCGCCTCCGTGGCCGGCCCGAACGCGTGCAACCAGCGCCGGGCCAGCTCCGCCTGCGCCTCGGCGACCGCGATCTCGGCGTGCCCGTTGCCGGGCTCCCACCGGTGCTGGCTCGACAGCCACGTCCCGACCGGCCGCCCGCGCACCACCGCGCCGTCGAAGCCGAGCACCCGCAGCACCCGGCCCGAGGCCGGCTGCCAGGCCTCCCACTTCGTGCCCTTGCCGTACAGGACCTGGTCGCGCAGCCCCGGTACGGACGTGCCCAGCTCCGCACCGGTCGCCGCGCCGCGCCGGCGGACCTCGGCGACGGTCGCCGCCTCGACCCGCTCCAGCCAGGCGGCGTCCAGGCCGGCGTCGGCCGCGCTCTTGAGCAGCGAGCCGCGTTCCTTGGCCCACATCTCGCGGGTCGTCGACGCCTGCACCACCGCGGCCAGGCCGGCCGGGACGACGAACAGCGTCTGCCGCATGCCGTGCATCCGCACCAGCGTCCGGTCGTCGTACAGGGCCCGCTCGACCTCGCCGAACTCCGGCTTCTCCAGCCGGGCCAGCGCGGACAGATAGACCGTCGCGGCGTCGGTCGCGTGCAGGGCGACCAGTGCGTCGGCCACGGCCTCCGCGGAGGCCGCCCGCGCGCCCGGGGCCAGCAGGTGGCGCCTCGCCAGCCGGGCCCGGCGTTCCCCGTCGTTCACCACACGTGAAGTCACGCGTTCATCTTGCGCAGCCCCCGCAGCGAGCGCCACCCGATCACGCCGATCGACACCCCGGCCACGATCGACACGGTGACCAGCACCGCGTGCACCAGGAAGAACGACGTGGGCCCGTTGTCCCAGGACCTCTTGTCGTCCCAGATGGCCTCCATGAAGCGGGGCCAGATGATCACCGACCACACGCCGAAGGCCAGAAGGAACCACGACGCGACACGCCCGAGTTTCACTCGCACACTCCTACCTACCAGCAGATCCGTAGGCAGCCTATCGGCACCCGCCGCCCTCCCCCGCGAACCGGATTAGACTCTCGGTGCCCCACCGAAGCCGCGCCACCGCAGGAGGATCCTCCGTGTCCGATTCCTTCGTCCACCTGCACGTTCACACCGAGTATTCGATGCTCGACGGTGCGGCACGGCTGAAGGACATGTTCAAGCATGCCGCCTCGCTCGGCATGCCCGCGGTGGCGATGACGGACCACGGCAACATGCACGGCGCGGCCGACTTCACCAAGCAGGCGATGGGCGCAGGGATCAAGCCGATCCTCGGGATCGAGGCGTACGTCGCACCGGAGTCGCGCTACAACCAGAAGCCGATCCGCTGGGGCCAGCCGCACCAGAAGTCCGACGACGTCTCCGGCGGTGGCCTCTACGGCCACGCCACCATCTGGGCCAAGGACGTCACCGGCCTGCAGAACCTCACCAAGCTCTCCTCCCGGGCTTTCACCGAAGGCTTCGCGCGCAAGTACCCGCGCATGGACGCCGAGCTCATGGCGCAGCACTCCGCCGGTCTGATGGCCACCACCGGCTGCCCCTCGGGCTTCGTCCAGACCCGGCTGCGCCTGGGCCAGTTCGACGAAGCCCTCGCTGCCGCCGCGCAGTACCAGGAGATCTTCGGCAAGGACAACTTCTACCTGGAGCTGATGGACCACGGTCTCGACATCGAGACGAAGGTCCGCGACGGGCTGTTGGACATCGGCAAGCGGCTGAACATCCCGCCGGTGGTGACCAACGACTCGCACTACACCTACCGCGAAGAGTCCGCCGCGCATGACGCGCTGCTGTGCATCCAGACCGCCTCGAACGTCGCCGACCCGGACCGTTTCCGGTTCGGGGGCGACGGCTACTACCTGAAGTCGGCCGACGAGATGCGGGCGATCGCGGCGAACGACGAGATCTGGCAGGAGGGCTGCCGGAACACGCTGCTGATCGCGGAGAAGGTGAACCCGGAGGGCATGTTCGCCTACCGGAACCTGATGCCGCGCCTGGAGGCGCCGGACGGCCTGACCGAGGACCAGTGGTTCCGCAAGCTCGCCTACGACGGCCTGAACAAGCGCTTCCCGGCCGGGGTGCCGGACGAGAAGACCTACCACGACCGGCTGGAATTCGAGCTCGACGTCATCTTGTCGATGGGCTTCCCGTCCTACTTCATCGTGGTCGCCGACTTCATCAACTGGGCCAAGGACAACGGCATCGCCGTGGGCCCGGGCCGCGGTTCGGCCGCAGGCTCGCTGGTGGCCTGGTCGCTGGGCATCACCGACGTCGACCCGATCCCGTTCGACCTGCTGTTCGAGCGGTTCCTGAACCCCGACCGCGTCACCCCGCCCGACATCGACATCGACTTCGACGACCGCCGCCGCTCAGACGTGATCCGGTACGTCACCGAGAAATACGGCGAGGACAAGGTCGCGATGATCGCCACCTTCGGCCGGATCAAGGCCAAGGCGGCGATCAAGGACTCCAGCCGGATCCTGGGCTACCCGTTCGCGATGGGCGACCGCATCACCAAGGCGATGCCGCCGGACGTGATGGGCAAGTCGATGCCGCTGAGCGGCGTGTTCGACAGCAACCACCCGCGATACGGCGAGGCCGGCGAGATCCGCGGGATGTACGAGCAGGACGCGGACGTCAAGAAGGTCATCGACACCGGCCGCGGCGTGGAGGGCCTGATCCGGCAGCCCGGTGTGCACGCGGCCGGCGTCATCATCTCCCCGGAGACGATCACCGACCACGTCCCGGTCATGATGCGCCCGGCCGACGGCGTCATCATCACGCAGTTCGACTACCCGACCTGCGAGGAAATCGGCCTGATCAAGATGGACTTCCTGGGCCTCAGGAACCTGACGATCATCACCGACGCCCTGAACAACGTCGAGACCACCACCGGCAAGAAGCTCAACACGCTGGAGTTCCCGCTCGACGACCCGCTGACCTACGAGCTGCTGTGCAAGGGCGACACGCTGGGCGTGTTCCAGCTCGACGGCGGGCCGCTGCGCTCGCTGCTGCGCCAGATGCGCCCGGACAACTTCGAAGACGTCTCGGCCATCATCGCCCTGTACCGCCCGGGCCCGATGGGTGCGAACTCGCACATCAACTACGCCGAGCGCAAGAACAACCGGCAGCCGATCACGCCGATCCACCCGGAGCTGGAAGCGCCGCTGAAGGAAGTCCTGGGCGTCAGCTACGGCCTGATCATCTACCAGGAGCAGGTGATGGCGGCCGCGCGGGTGCTCGCCGGCTACTCCCTGGCCCAGGCCGACCTGCTGCGCCGGGCGATGGGCAAGAAGAAGAAGGAAGTCCTCGACAAGGAGTACGTGGGCTTCGAGAAGGGCATGGCCGACAACGGCTATTCGGCCCAGGCCACCAAGGCGGTGTGGGACGTCCTGGTCCCGTTCGCCGACTACGCGTTCAACAAGTCGCACTCGGTCGCCTACGGCTTCATCGCGTATCAGACCGCGTACCTGAAGGCCCACTATCCGGCCGAGTACATGGCCGCGCTGCTCACCTCGACGGCCACCGACAAGGACCGCTCGGCGATCTACCTGGCCGAGTGCCGCCGGATGGGCATCAAGGTGCTCCCCCCGGACGTCAACGACTCGCTGCACCAGTTCACCCCGGTCGGCACCGACATCCGCTTCGGCCTCGGCGCGATCCGCAACGTCGGCGAGAACGTGGTCTCCTCGATCATCGCCACCCGCAAGTCCAAGGGCCGGTTCACCTCCTTCAACGACTTCCTGGCCAAGGTGGACCTGCCGGTCTGCAACAAGAGGACGATCGAGTCGCTGATCAAGGCCGGCGCCTTCGACTCCCTGGGGCACTCCCGGCGCGGGCTGATCGAGCAGCACGAGCGCGCGATCGACTCGGTGGTGGACGTCAAGAAGCAGGAGGCGCTCGGCCAGGACTCGCTGTTCGGCTCGCTGCTGGACGGCGGCCAGGAGGCCATAACGGGCGGCATCGAGCTGGCCTTCTCCGACATCGAGTGGGACAAGAAGGTGCTGCTCGGCTTCGAGCGGGAGATGCTGGGGCTGTACGTCTCGGACCATCCGCTCTCCGGCGTGGAGAACCTGCTGGCGTCCAAGGCCGACTGCTCGATCGCCTCGCTCACCGGCGAGAACGACCGCGCCGACGGCTCCATCGTCACCATCGCCGGCCTGGTCGCCGGGCTCGCCCGCAAGGTCACCAAGCAGGGCAACACCTGGGCCGCGGCCTCCATCGAGGACCTCGAGGGCGGCATCGAGACGATGTTCTTCCCGCAGACCTACCAGCTGTACTCCACGCAGCTGGCCGAGGACGCGGTGGTCGTGGTGAAGGGCCGGCTGGACAAGCGCGACGAGGTGCCCAAGCTGATCGCGATGGAGGTCGCGATGCTCGACATCTCCTCGGCCGGCAGCAGCGCCCCGGTGGTGCTGCACGTCTCGGAGAACCGGGTGATCCCGGCGACCGTGGAGCGGCTGAAGCGGATCCTCACCCGGCACCCCGGCACCACCCCGGTGCGGATGCACCTGAAGGGCCGGGAGGACAAGGTGGTCCGGTACCAGCTCGGCGACAACCTGCGGGTGGCGAACTCGCCGGCGCTGAGCTCCGATCTCAAGGTCCTGCTGGGCGCCGGCTGCTTCGGTGCGGACCCCTCGCAGACGGCGGAGTGAGCATGGAATTCCAGGATGTGATCCGCAAGCGGAAGATGGTCCGGGCCTTCACGACCGAGCCCATCGCCCCGGAGGTGAGCGAGCGCCTGCTGCGCGCCGCCAACCGGGCGCCGTCCGCCGGGTTCTCGCAGGGGTACGCGATGCTCGTGCTGGAGTCGGCCGAGGACCGCTCCGCCTTCTGGGAGGCGATGGATCCCGAGGGCGAGTACGAGGGCACGCCGCTGCGCAACGCGCAGATGATCGTGATCCCCTGCTCCAACAAGGACATCTACCTCGACCGCTATGCCCGGCCCGACAAGGGCTGGTCCGACCGGGACGAGGCCCGCTGGCCGGTGCCGTTCTGGCACATCGACACCGGCATGCTGACGATGCTGCTGCTGCTCGCGGTGGTCGAGGAGGGACTCGGGGCGCTGTACTTCGGGATCCCCCCGACCTCGATCGGCAACGTGCGCGCGGAGTTCGGGATCCCGGCGGAGTTCACGCCGATCGGCGCGGTCGCGATCGGGCACCCGGACGAGGACCGGGACGCCCGGCAGAAGACGTCGCGCAAGACGATCAAGCGGCGGACGGTCGAGGACATCACGCATCGCGGACGCTGGCAGGCCCAGACCGAGGCCCAGACCGACAAGGACTGAACGCCCTTGCGGTGATCTGCGACAGTGAGACTGTGATTTCCTTCGCGGAGCTGACCGAAGTCGAAAACATCATCCGTTCCGTCAACGAGAAAGCGGTCCTGCCGCGCTTCCGGAGCCTGAACGACTCCGACGTCGCCATGAAGGGCCCGATGGACCCGGTCACGGTCGCCGACCGCGAGGCCGAGGACCTGCTGCGCGAGCACCTCACCACGTTCCTCCCCGGCTCGGTCGTCGTCGGCGAGGAGGCGGTGTCCGAGGACGCCTCGGTCCTGGACGCCCTCACCGGCAGCGCACCGGTGTGGATCGTCGATCCCATCGACGGCACCCGCAACTTCATCGCCGGCTCCGGCCGCTTCTCCACGCTGGTGGCACTGTCCGTGGGCGGCGTGCTCCTCGCGTCCTGGTCCTACGCACCGGTGCTGGGACGCATCGGCACGGCCCTGGCCGGCCACGGCGCCCGCGTGGACGGCCGGCCGGCCCGCGTGGCCCCGGCCGCCGACCCCGCCGCCCCGACACTGCCGATCACCACCAGCCACCCGGTCTGGTGGCCCGCCGGCTACGGCCGCGGCGTGGACGCGATGCGCGCGGCGGACCTGGACGTCCGCTACTTCGACGCGTGCGGCATCGAATACCTCGACCTGGCCACCGGATCGCGCTCGGGGATGGTGATCACCTGGGAGTACTGCTGGGACCACGCCGCCGGCCTGCTCCTGGTCGCCGAGGCCGGCGGCCATGTCGCCGCGCTGGACGGCTCGCCGGTGCGGCTGGAGGGCGGCAACGTGCTGCCGTTCATCGCCTCGGCGCAGGCGCGGACGACGGATCGGATCCGGCAGATCATCACGGAGTCGGCGGCGGGGCCGGCTGCCGTGTGAGGCGCTGCCCCGGAACCCCTATCTGCGGATGTCCGTCGACATCGACGGCACGGTCCACGAGACGGTCAGCGGTTCGTTCGAGGAGTGCCTCGACGAGATCGAGCACTCACTGTGGCGTGGGTTCCGGAGAGCTACCTCTGCGAAGAGTTCGAGTTCCGGCGCCATATGCCTTGACAGACATATAACCGAAAAGGAATACTCGCTGTCATGACAGTCGCTGCAGCCTTCCAAGCCCTCGGCGAACCCCGCAGGCTGGCGATCCTGGACCTCCTGCGCGAAGGCGAGAAATCCGTCGGCGAGCTGTCCGACCGCCTGGGCGCGAGCCAACCCGCGGTGTCCAAGCACCTGCGCGCCCTGCGGGAAGCGGGCCTCGTCGAGGTGCGTCCCGACGCACAGCACCGCTACTACCGCATACGGCCCGAACCGCTGGCCGAGGTCGACGACTGGCTGGCGCAGTACCGGTGGCTGTGGACGCGGAGCCTGGACCGCCTGGAAGCACATCTGGAAGACCGGAGGAAGACATGAGCGAAGCGACGTTGACGACCGGCGGGACGCAGGGTGCCGCGATCCGGCTGGAGCGCGCGCTGCCCGATCCGCCGACCGTCGTGTGGCGGGCGCTGACCGAGCGCGAGCAGCTCAAGGCGTGGTTCCCGTGCGATGTGATAGTCGACGGCGGGCGCTGGGAGCCCGGTGCCGGCCTCAGCTTCGTGTTCGGGGCCGAGGCGGACGGGCTGATCATGAAGGGCGAGGTGCTGGAGGCACGCGAGCCGGAATCGCTGGCCTTCACCTGGGGCGAGGAGACGCTGCGCTTCACCCTGAGCCCGCAAGGCACCGGCACCCTGCTGGTGCTGGTCGACGAACTGCGCCCGGGCATCGCCGCGCGCAACGCCGCGGGCTGGGAAGGGTGCCTGGAGCTGCTGGCCGGCGGCACCCGGGACAAGGACACCTGGCGGCCACTGTTCGAGCGCTACACCGCCTTGTTCTCGCCGACGCTCGGCGAGCAGGAGGGTCCGCCCGCGGGGATGGAGTGAGCCGCGGGGAGACCGTCCCCGCGCGGGGTGATTCAGTGTTCAGCACGTAAAAGCCCCGGATCCAGCCCTGCGCGTCCAGCGTGACCCGGCCGGTATCCGCCGTTGCGCGCGGCCAGATCGGTGCGGAGCGCCTCGGGCGGCGGCGCGCCGTCCCACAGAGGCCCGACATCTCGACAATATCGATATCAGAGTTCTGGGTCACCGCGACGGATTCTGCGGCGGATTCCGCGGCGGATTCCTTTATGTGCGCGCAAACCGGAGATACCGGCCGAACCCAGCAACCCATTGATTTGATCATCGGCGGCAGGGCATTCTGGAAGGCTTGCCAGGCGCCGGAATATATCCCGCGTCTGCTTCGCCCTGCCCGCTTGCGTACCGGGCACGTCGGCGACAAGTGTTGTTCATCTAAAAGTTCTGTCAAAGTCTCTATGCACCTTAAGTGCTGATCTGTACTTTCCGTTGTGGGCTTCGCCCTGCACTCTCCGCCCTCACCCCCACCTGTCCCGCCACATTCAGGAGAACCGGAATGCTCAGCTCTGCCATACGCCGCTTCGGACTCGGCGTGGTCGCCACCGCGACCGCCGCGTCCGGCGCGCTGCTGGCGCCGGCCGCCCACGCCGCCGGCACCTACAGCCTGTTGATCCTGCCCGACCACGGCGAGAACGCGATCTACAGCTTCATCAACACCGCGACCAAGAGCATCGACGTCACGATGTACGAGTTGCGCGACACGACCATCACCACGGCCCTGGTGAACAAGCAGAAGGCGGGCGTCAAGGTCCGGGTGATCCTGGACGGCAAGCAGACCTCGGTGAACAGCGCGGCCTACAGCGCGCTGCAGGCCGGCGGCGTGAGCGTCGTGTACAGCTCCTCGGCGTTCACCTACACGCACCAGAAGACCATCACCGTCGACGGCGCGACGTCCTGGATCAGCACCGGCAACCTGGACAGCACCTACTACGCGACCTCGCGCGACTACTCGGTCTTCGACACCGACCAGAACGACGTGGCCGCCGTGGAGCAGGTGTTCGGCGCCGACTTCACCGACACCTCGATCACCCCGAGCGACGGCGACAACCTGGTCTGGTCGCCGACCGACTCGCAGACCCACCTGCTGGCCCTGATCAACGGCGCCACCAAGACCCTGGACGTCCAGGAGGAGGAGTTCGGCGACACCGCGCTGATCAACGCGATCGTGGCGGCCGCGCAGCGCGGGGTGACGGTGCGCGCCGTGCTGGAGAACACCGGCGGCAAGTACAACAGCGAGATCAGCCAGGTCGAGGCGGCCGGAGTCAAGGTGACGCAGTACACCTCGCAGACCGGTTTCTACGTGCACGCCAAGGCGATCGTCGCCGACTACGGCACGGCGAGCGCGAAGGTGTTCCAGGGCTCTGAGAACTTCTCGGACAACTCGCTGAACGCCAACCGCGAACTCGGCCTGATCATCTCCGACTCCGGGGTCCTGACCGGGATCGAGAACACCTTCACCGCCGACTTCAACCAGACGCCGAGCAACGGCGGCGGCAGCACTTCCACCGTGACGGTCAGCAACCCGGGCAACCAGACCGGCACCGTCGGCACCGCGGCCTCCGTGCAGGTCTCGGCCGCCGACTCTGCGTCCGGCCAGACCCTGGCCTACACCGCCACCGGTCTGCCGGCCGGCCTGTCCATCAACGGCTCGACCGGCGCCATCTCGGGCACCCCGACCACCGCGGGCACCAACTCCGTGACGGTCACCGCCACCGACGGCACCGGCGCGTCCGGCAGCACCACCTTCACCTGGACGGTCAACGCGGCCGGCGGCGGCAGCGGCTGCGCCGGCGGCCAGCTGCTGGGCGACCCCGGCTTCGAGGACGGCGCGAGCGACACCTCCTGGACCGCCTCCTCCAGCGGCATCATCAACGACGACACGACCGACGAGCCGGCCCACTCCGGTTCGTGGGACGCCTGGCTCGGCGGCACCGCCGGCACCACCGACACCACCGACACGCTGTCCCAGACCGTCGCGATCCCCAGCGGCTGCACGACCTACTCGTTCAGCTTCTACCTGCACACGGACACGGCCGAGACCAGCACCACCAGGGCCTACGACAAGCTGACGCTGCAAGTTCTGGACGGCTCCGGCAACGCCCTGAGCACGCTGAAGACCGTCACGAACCTGAACGCCACCAGCGGCTACGCCCAGCAGACCTACTCGCTGGCCTCGTACGCCGGCAAGACCGTCACGCTGAAGTTCACCGGCACCAACGACTACGAGGACCCGACCTCGTGGGTCATCGACGACGCCGCGTTGAACGTCGGCTGACACCTGGCGAAAAGCCGCTCTCGGCCGCCCTTGGAAGGCGGCCGAGAGCGGCTACAGCTACAGCGCTCAGAACGCCTCGGTGTTCGCCTCGACCCAGCTGCGGAAGTCCCGCGCCTTGTGTCCGGTCAGCGTCTCGACGTCCTCGCTCACCGCGTGCGGGCGCTCCAGGGACTGCGCCCAGAACTTGAGGATGTCGGCCAGGATCGGGGCCGGGACGTAGGCGCCCATCTGCTGGCGCACCTGCTCGACGTCGATCTCCACATACCGGATCGGGCGGCCGAGCACCTCGCCGATGACGCGGGCCTGATCGGCGTGCGTGAGCAGCTCCGGACCGGTGAGGTGGTACGCCTTGCCGGCGTGGCCCTCGGAGGTCAGCGCGGCCACCACGGCATCGGCGATGTCCGCCTCGTGGATCACCGGGGCCGCGGCCTCGGCGTAGGCGCCGCGGACCTCGTCGCCGTGCTTGGTCTGGTAGCTCCACGGCAGGATGTTGCCGGCGAAGGTGTCCGGCCGCAGGAACGTCCAGCTCATCCCGGAGGCGCGGAGCAGCTGCTCGAGCTCGTGGTGCCGGGTGGCGATCGGGCCGTCCTGCGCCTCGACGCCGTCGTCGACCGCGCCGGAGGACAGCAGGACCACGTGCCGCACGCCGGCGGCTTCGAAGGCCGCGACCAGCTCCGCGCCGACCTCCGGCGCGGGGAACAGGAACACCGACTCGACACCGTCGAGCGCCGGCCGCACGGACGCCACGTCGGCCAGGTCCGCGGCCACCGTCTCGACCCCGGCCGGCCACTGCGCCCGCTCCGGCCGGCGGCTCAGCGCCCGCACCGGCTGCCCCTCGTCGGCCAGGCGCTCCACGACGACGCGGCCGACGTTACCGGTGGCACCAGTGATCAGGATCATGAGTTCTCCCAGGTTCGTGATGATGAGCGGTGGTGAGCGGTGCCTCATCGGCCCCGCATGAGTAACACTAGGAAGACTTGAGGACAGGTTCGGTCCTCGTTTCGCAGTGGATTTCCCAAGGGGGGCTCATGCTTCAGACCTCGGCCCGGCTGTTGCGTCTGCTGTCCCTGCTCCAGTCACGCCCCGACTGGCAGGGCACCGAACTCGCCGACCGCCTGGACGTCACCACCCGCACGGTCCGCCGCGACATCGACCGGCTGCGCGACCTCGGATATCCCGTGGACTCCACCCCGGGCATAGCCGGCGGCTACCGTCTCGGCGTCGGCGCGGCCCTTCCCCCGCTGCTGCTGGACGACGACGAGGCGGTGGCCGTGGCGGTCGGCCTGCGCGGCGCGGCGGCGGGCTGGGTGACCGGGATCGAGGAGAGCTCGCTGCGGGCGCTGAGCAAGATCGAGCAGATCCTGCCCTCGCGGCTGCGCCACCGGGTCAGCGGTCTGCAGTCCGCGATCATGCTGCTGCCCGGCGACTGCCCGGTCGTCGACGCCGACGTGCTCACCGCCCTGGCCTCGGCCTGCCGGGCCCACGAGGGCGTCCGCTTCGGCTACCGGGACAGCACACGGCGCGTCGAGCCCTACCGCCTGGTCCGCGCGGGGCGGAACTGGTACCTGCTCGCGTACGACCTGGACCGGGCCGACTGGCGCACCTTCCGCGTGGACCGCGTCGGGCGCCCGATCCAGCCCGGCGCCCGGTTCACCCCGCGTCCGGAGCCCGCCGGGGACACGGCGACGTACGTCTCCGACTCGCTGACCCGCGCGCCGTACCAGTACCAGGCCACGATCTTGTTCCACGCACCGCTGGCGGACGTCGCCCAGACCACCAGCCCGACCGCCGGCCGCCTCGAAGCGCGCGACGAGAACTCGTGCCTGTACCACACCGGCGCCGAAGCCCTCGACAGCATCGCGATCTACATCGCGCTCAAGGGGTTCGACTTCGAGGTGTTGGATCCGCCGGAGCTGAAGGATTTCGTGGCCGAACTCGGTGCGCGGCTCACGCGGTCCGCCGCTACCCCCGCCGCTACCCCTCGCCCCGCCGTCCCTGGCCCGTCATCGCCTTCGGGTCCACGATCGCGTCGAACTGCTCCGCGGTGAGCCACCCGCTGGCGATCGCCGCCTCGCGCAGCGTCGTGCCCTCGGCGTCGGCGGTGTGCGCGATCTGCGCGGCCCGGTCGTAGCCGATCTCGGGAGTCAGGGCGGTCACCAGCATCAGGGAGCGGCCCAGGTCGTGGTCGATGCGCTCGCGGTCGAGTTCGGTCCCCTCGATGCAGAACACGCGCAGGTTGCGGGACGCGTCGGTGAGGATGCGCGCGGAGTGCAGGAACGAGGAGGCGATCAGGGGCCTCATGGTGTTGAGCTCGAAGTTGCCCATGCCGGCGGCGGTGGCCAGGGCGCTGTCGTCGGCCATCACCTTCAGGCAGACCATCATCGTGGCCTCGCACTGCGTCGGGTTGACCTTGCCGGGCATGATCGAGCTGCCCGGCTCGTTCTCGGGCAGCCGCAGTTCGCCCAGGCCGTTGCGCGGGCCGGAGCCGAGGAAGCGGATGTCGTTGGCGATCTTCAGCAGCGGTACCGCGACACCGCGCAGCCCCGCCGAGGCCGCGACCATCGCCTCGGCGCCGGCCAGGGCGGCGAACTTGTTGGGCGCGGTGACGAAGGGCTGGCCGGTGAGCTCGGCGAGTTCGGCGGCGAAGCGTTCGGCGAATCCGGGCGGGGCGTTCAGGCCGGTGCCGACCGCGGTGCCGCCGGCGGCCAGTTCGTACAGGCCCGGCAGCGCCGATTCCAGGCGGTCGGTCGCGGCGGCGATCTGGGCGGCGTAGCCGGACCACTCCTGGCCGACCGTGAGCGGGACGGCGTCCTGCAGGTGGGTGCGGCCGGTCTTGGGAACGTCGGCCCACTGCTGGGCCTTGTCGTCGAGCGCCGCGTGCAGGTTCCGCAGCTCGGGCAGCACATGGTTCTGCAACGCCAGCACGGCGGCGACGTGGGTCGCCGTCGGGAAGCTGTCGTTCGAGGACTGCGCGAGGTTGACGTGGTCGTTGGGGTGGACCGGCGACTTGCTGCCGAGTGTGCCGCCGGCCAGTTGGATCGCGCGGTTGCTGATGACCTCGTTGACGTTCATGTTGGTCTGCGTGCCCGAGCCGGTCTGCCAGACGTACAGCGGGAAGTGCTCGTCGAGGTCGCCGGCGATGACCTCGGCGGCGACCCGGGCGATCAGGTCGGCCATCCAGCGCGGCAGCCGGCCGGCCTGGCCGTTGACCAGTGCGGCGGCCATCTTGACGTAGCCGTAGGCGTGGTGGATGCCCTGGGGCATGTGGTCGTCGCCGACCGTGAAATGCTCCAGCGAGCGCTGCGTCTGGGCGCCCCAGTACTTGTCCGCCGGAACCTCGACGGCCCCCATGGCGTCGGTCTCGCGCCTGGTCCCGGCCACGTCCAGGCCGACGGGGAGGTCGAGGATCGCAGGAGGTGTCTCCGGCTCCGAGTTCGTCATGCGACCTCCGTTCGGGAACGCCAGAATGCCGATGCAGTAACGCTAGCGGGCCCGCGGAGACTGTGCCTTCCGAGACAGGCCGCGGGCACGAGACCATAACGATCAGCGAGGCCGGCCGGCCTCGCACTACTGAACGCCCCCGACCGGGGGTAGGAGGTGACCGTGTACGACACGACAATGTCCCGCCAGGGCTACGGGATCTCGACGAACACCCTGTTCGCGCGCACCATGGGCTTCGTCGCCGCCACCGCGGCGCTGTTCGCGCTCGGCGCCTACACCGGCCGCAACCTGGCCCACGGCGCCGGCTTCATCGCGTTCATCGCCGCCTTCGCGGCCCTGATCGCGATGCGCTTCACCGCGGCCCGCTCGCCCCAGGCCACGGTGCTCCTGCTCGGCGCGTTCGGGTTGCTCATGGGCATCGCGATGGCGCCGACCCTGGTCTTCTACGCGACCACCGACCCGAAGGCCCTGTGGCAGGCCGGCGCCGCCACCGCGCTGTTCGTCGGCGCCCTGGGCTCGGCCGGCTACGCCACCGAGCGCGACCTGTCCGGGGTGGCCCGGGCGAGCTTCTGGGCCCTGGTGGCGCTGCTGGTCTTCGGCGTCGTGGCCATCTTCGTGCGCATCCCGCACGCCTCGGTGATCTACAGCGTGGCCGGCCTGGTGATCTTCGCCGGCTTCACCCTCGTGGACTTCCAGCGGCTGCGCCGGGTGCAGAACATCCAGTCGGCGCCGCTGCTGGCCGCGTCGATCTTCCTGGACATCCTGAACGTGTTCCTGTTCTTCCTCAGCCTGTTCGGCGGGAACGGACGACGCAACTGACCCGCGGTATCAGACCGACGCGCTGACCGCCGGTTCGGCTCCATGTAGGGGATGTGGAGCCGTGGCCGGCGGCAGATCCCGGACCGGCCGCAGGGGCGAGATCAGCAGGACCAGTCCCGCGGCCGGCACCCCGGCGGTCGTGATCCACATCGCGGTGGGCACGCCGGCCAACGCGCCGAGTACGCCGCCGAGCAGAGCACCGAGCGGGAGCGTCCCGTAGTTGATGAACGAGGCGCTGGCGTTGACGCGCCCCAACAACCCCGGCGGGCAGTACGCCTGCACGAAGCCGGCCTTGATGACGTTGCCCGCGACCACACCTGCCGAGACGCTGAACGCCCCGACCAGATAGCACAGAGTCCCGATCCCCTTGGCCGTCGCCGCGATCAGCACCGCGGGCAGCGCGAACCCGACCTCGAACAGCAGCGTCGCGCGCGCCGTGCCGATCCGTGCGGCGACCCGCCGGACCAGGAACGCCCCGAAAACCCCGCCGGTGCTCGCCGCGGCCACCAACAGGCCGACCGTCCCCGCGCCGAACCCGACGTCGCGGACCAGGAACACCGGCAGGATCGACTGATAGGCCATCAAGGCCAGGTTCGAGACGCCGCCGAACACCGTGAGGGTCCTGATCCACCGGTCCCGCGCGACCAGCCGCAGGCCTTCGGCGATCTCGCGCCGCATCACGCGCTCCACCGGCCGCGGCCGCTTCTCCTCGGCCCGGATCGATGTCAGACAGAGCACTGACACGACGAACGTCGAGGCGTTGACCAGCATGACGTCGAGCCCGCCGAGCGCCTGCGTCAGCAGCCCGCCGCCGCCGTTCCCGACGATCTGCGCCGCCGACGCGCTGCCCTGCAGCTTGGCGTTGCCCTCGGCCAGGTCCTCGGACGCGATCAGTGTCGGGAGGTAGGCGCGGTAGGCGGTCTGGTAGAACACGGAGGCCGCGCCGACCAGCAGCGTCACGGCGAGCAGGTACCCGACGCCGCCGCCGATGAGCGGGACGCTCGCGAGCAGGGCCCCGGACGCCGCCGCCGAGGCCAGCATCACCGGACGGTGCCGCGTCCGGTCCACCCACACCCCGACCGGCAGCGCGATCACCAGCCACGGCAGCCAGGCGGCCATGCTGAGCAGGCTGACCGCGAAGGTCCCGGCGTGCAGCGTCGTGATGGCCACCAGCGGCACGGCCACGCTCGTCACGGAGGTGCCGAACTGGTCGGCGACGTCGCCGACGTAGAAACGGCGGAAGCCGGGGTCGCGGAGCAGCAGGCTGGAAGCGGCGGTCCGCCTCATTTCCGCGGGAACGACTGGATCTGCACCGACACCGGCGAGCCGTCGGGGTCCTGCGGCGCACCGGCGTACCGGTCGACGAGCGCCAGCAGATCCGCGTTGAGGGCGGCGAGCTGTTCGGGCGTCAGCCTGAGGTCCTGCCAGTCCGAGAGCGTGGCAGCGCTCTGCCATTCCGGGCTCCAGTCCTCGGCCAGGAACCGTTCGGTCCGGTCGAAGCACTGCCGCACGATGGCGCCGAGGTAGATGCCGAGCGCGCGCTCCCCCGGCATGTCCGACGGCTCGAGCACCTGGCGCTCGTCCACGGCCCGCCACCACCGCTCGCGCTTCGTGCCGCGCTCGACGTCCTCCTCGATGAAGCCGTGCTCGGCCAGCAGGCGCAGGTGCCAGCTGAGCGTCCCGGTGCTCTCGCCGAGGCGGCCGGCGAGCGTGGTCGAGGTCGCGGGGCCGTCGGCCTTGAGCGTGTCCAGGATGTCCATGCGGAGCGGATGCGCGAGAGCACGTAGGGATCGGACGTCCATGCGGCGGATCGGCTTGGCAGGCATGCCGCCACCGTACTCTTACAGAGAATCCTCTGCAAAGAGTCATCTGCAAGAGGGTCCGGCGGTCAGTTCACGCAGGCGACACCGCCCACGGTGGTGGCGTCGGAGACGGACGGCGGCGCGGCGGTCGGAACGGTCCGCGCGACAGACGCCCGATGCGCGCTGCTCGCGCTGTGGCCGGCGGCCTTGGCACCCGAGAAGTACTGCTTCATCGCGGCCTGGATCTTCGCCGGGTCGACCAGGTTCACGTCCTCGCCGTCCTGCGTCGTGAAGCCCTCGACGGGCAGCGTGTGGAACTGGATCCGCCCGGCCTTCAGGCCGCCGGCCTTGGTGATCAGGGAGAGCACGTCGAAGCCGTTGTCCACGACGACGTCCCGCTTCAGCGCGCCGACCAGGTCCGAGAGCTTGCCGAGGTCGGTGAGCACGCCGTCGTCGGCCAGCTTGCGCTGCACCGCCGACAGGAACGCCTGCTGCCGCCGGGTCCGGTCCAGGTCGCCGCCGGGCAGGCCGTGCCGTTGCCGGACGAACGCCAGTGCCTTCGAGCCGTCCAGGGTCTGCACGCCGGCCGGGAAGTCGGCGCCGGAGTAGTCGTCCTGCACCGCGTTGTTCAGGCACACGGTCACGCCGCCCAGAGCCGTCGCCACGTCGTAGAAGCCGGCCAGGTTCACCTCGGCGAAGTGGTCGATCGGGACGTTCAGCAGGGCCTGCACCGCGGCGATCGCCGAGGCCCGGCCGGCCTCGCGGCCCGCGGCCTGCAGGGCGTCGCCGGTCGGCCCGTTGCCGGTCTTCGCCAGCGCCGCCTCCCGGGCCGCCTTGGCCCGGCCGTAGGCCTCCTTGATCTTGTGCCAGCCCTGGTTCGGGATGTCGACCCAGTCGTCGCGCGGCACCGACACCGCGGTGGCCGGCGAGCCGTCGGCCGGGACGTGCAGCAGGATCAGGGTGTTGGTGTTGTAGCCGCCGACGTCGCTGGAGGAGCCGGCGTGCAGCTCGCCGAGCACCGCGCGCGGCAGGTCGTGGCCCTGGTTGTCGCGGCGCGAGTCCAGGCCCATCAGCAGGATGTTGACCGAGCCGTCGTGCGACTTCGGGATGGTCCCGCCGAGCGCGGCCGAGCGCTGGAAGCCGCCCAGCACCGCGGCCCGCAGCCAGGCCCCGGTGACGCTGACCAGCAGCACCGACATCGACAGCGTCGAGGCCGCCGCCCACAGCCAGCGCGAGCGCCGGCTCCGGGGGGCCCGCGCGGGCGGCCGGGGACGGGGCCCGGGTCGGCGACCATTGGGTCCGGCGGCGTACGGCGTTCCCGATGATGGTTGGTGCACATATCCAGCAAACCGCGTGAAGCGGCGTACCCTCAGGCGACACGCCATGACGGACGGTTTGTGAGGGTTCGACTATTTTATGGCCTGTGAGCCTCTACACGTCCATGCGCCATCCCCACGTCCACCGGCGGATCCGGCACGGCCACGCCCGGATCGAGCACGAGTACGCCGGCTCCGGGACCGGCGGGCGGCTGGCGGCGTGGATCACCCGCAGGCTGGGGTCGATGTGGACGGTCTACGTGTGCGTGGCGCTGACCGTGGTGTGGATGCTGCTGGGCTCGCGGGCGTTCCTCGGGTTCGACCCGTATCCGTACCCGTTCATGCTGTTCCTGGGCAATGTGGTGCAGCTGCTGCTGATCTTCGTCATCCTGCTCGGGCAGCAGGTGCTCGGCCGCACCGGCGACCGGCGCGCGGTCCAGACCTTCGAGGACGCCGAGGCGATCCTGCACGACTGCGAGCAGATCCAGAACCACCTCATCGCCCAGGACCGGCACCTGGCGGCGTGCGTGGTGCTGGACGAGATCGAGCAGTTCCAACTGACCGCCGCCGCCGAGCGCTTCGCCGCCCCGCCGTCGATGGCCGACGAGCACATCGGCGTCAACGCCCGGCTGGCCGCCCGGATCACCGCGCGGTGCGGCACCATGCCCGCCTTCTACGTCGCGGCGGCGTTCCAGCTGGTGTGGATCACGCTGGCGCAGACCGGGGTGCTGCGCTTCGACCCGTACCCGTTCGCGTTCCTGCTGTTCCTGTCGAGCCTGGCCCAGCTGCTGCTGATGTTCGTGATCATGCTCGGCCAACAGGTCCTGGGCCGCGCCGCCGACCGGCGCGCGGAGATGACGTTCCGCGACGCCGAGGCGGTGCTGCGGGCCTGCGAGCGGCTGCAGGCGCACCTGCGGGCCCAGGACCTCGCGATCCGGCACGTGGTGGAGCACATGACGGCGTGCGGGGAGCGGCGGGACGGCGCGAGTCGGACCGCGGCCCTTTAGGTCAGATGACGCCGGCCGCGACCAGGGTGCCGATGACCAGCAGCGTCCCGGCGGTCAGCAGATTGGCGCCGCGGTCGATCCACGGCGCGGTGAGCAACTTGGCCCCGGCCGCGGTCGCCGTGGTCAGCCCGACGATCGTGGCGACGGTGACCGCCGCGAACGCGATCAGCGAGCCGATCGAGGCCCCGACGCCGACGGCCCCGGCGGCCAGGAAGACCGGCAGGATCGTGAGATCCGGCGAGGCCGCCGCGCCGAAGGGGACCAGGAAGGCGGCCAGGCCTCGAGCGTCGCGCCGCGGGTGGGTCTCGGTGTGGATTTCGGTGTTGGTGTGGAGGCCGGTGTTGGTGTGGAGGCCGGTGTTGATGTGGAGGCCGGTGTTGGTGTGGAGGTCGGTGTTGGTGTGGAGGTCGGTGCGCTCCAGCGTCGCGATGCCGTGGGCGTGCTCGTGCACGTGGTCGGGGTGGTGGTCATGGCCGTGATCGCCGTGATCATGCGCGTGCCCGTGATCATGGTCGTGATCATGGCCGTCATGGCTGTGCCCGTGGCCGCGCCCGACCGCCTCCATGACCAGGAACACCAGCCCGGTGACCAGCAGGATCCCGCCGATCACCACATCGGTGTGCCTGGCGACCGTGGTCCGGAACTGCAATCCGACCACCATCAGGATCGCGCCCAGCAGCAGCGAGACCAGGACATGCGTGACCCCGGCGGCCAGCGACAGACGCACCGTGCGGCGCGTCGGGTACCGCCTGGTCCGGGACAGAACCGCCAGCGGCATCCAGTGGTCCGGCATGACGGCGTGGCCGAACCCGACTCCTGCGGCGGCGAGCATCAGAGCGGGAAGCGTCTTCACGCGGTCCACTATAGCTTCACATCTTCGCATTGACGAATATGAGCAAGTATTGCAACCGCCTCTCACCTGCGAGAACTTTGCAGTTGCCAGATAGCCTGCGCGCAGATAGTCTGTGCACAGAGCAAATCCACCACGGGAGGGGAACCACCATGTGGGAGTACGAGTACAGCGCCACGGCCGAGGTCACGCCGAACGCCGTCTGGACGCTCTGGGCCGACCCGCTCGGCTGGCACGCCTGGAACGACGGCGTCGGCGAGGTCGAACTGCACGGCCCGTTCGCCGCCGGCACCGAGTTCACGATGACCCCGCCCGGCGAGGACACCATCCGCATGCGGATCACCGAAGTGGTCCCGGACAAGGCCTGGATCGACGTCTGCGAGGTGCCGGGCATGCTGATCACCACCCACCACCTGATCGAGGACCTCGGCGCCGGCCGCACCAAGGTCACCTACCGCACCGAGATCACCGGCGAGGCCGCCGACCAGGTCGGGCCCGAGATCGGCCCGCAGATCTGCGCCGACTTCCCGGACGTGGTCGGCAAGCTGCTGGCGCTGGCGGCGGACGCCTGATGGCCGACGGTGCGGGCGAGCAGCAGGCCGGCGGTTCCGATCCCGCCGGAGCCACCGGTCCGGGCGTTTCCGGTGATTCCGGCGATCGCACCGGCTCCGCGGGCCCCGGCGACCAGCCCGGCTTCCTCCTCTGGCGCGTCACCCTGCGCTGGCAGCGCGAGATCGCCGCGGTCCTGGCGCCGCTGGACCTCACGCACGTCCAGTTCGTCCTGCTCGCCTGCACCTTCTGGCTCAACGACCAGGGCCTGGCCCCCAACCAGGCGACCGTCGCCGAGCAGGCCGGCACCGACGTCAAGATGACCTCGCAGGTGATCCGCACGCTCGAGGCGAAGGGCCTGATCACCCGCGAGGTGGACCCGGCCGACACCCGGGCCCGCCGCCTGCGGGTCACGGAGGCCGGCGCCGATCTGGCCCCGCGGGCGATGGCGGCGGTGGAGGCGGCCGACGCGGCGTTCTTCGGTCCGGTCGCGCGCCCGGAGGCGGTCGGCATGCTGAGCCGGCTGGCGCGCTTCACCGAGCCCGGATAGCCGGACGGTCGGATACTCGGCCAGCCGGGTAGCGCTTTCCGTCAGCCGGCCGACGACTCCTTCACCACCGCTGCCACCACCGTCCGCACGATCTCCCGCCGCTGCTCCTGGCCCGCGGCGTCCATCACCCGCATGATGTCCGGGCTGGTGAACTCCCAGAACGCGGCCATGTGCACGGCCAGCGCGAACAGCACGTCGGCCGGGAACGGGCTGGCGATCACGCCGCCGGCCAGCGCCTCGCCGATCATCGCGACCCGCTCCCGGCTGTCGCGGGCCCCGACCTCGTCCGGCGAGGCCTCGCCGCGCTCCAGCCGCTGCCAGGTGATCAGCCGGGGCAGGTCCGGGTGCTCGGCATAGATGTCGCACAGCATCACCGCGAAGCCGGGCAGGTCCTGCACGTCCAGCGGCAGGCCGTCGACGATCTGCCCGACCAGGTCGCTCCAGACCGCGTCGAACAACCCGGACTTGTTGGTGAAGTAGTGGTAGATCTGCGCCTTGTTGGACTGCGCGGCCGCGGCGATGCGGTCGACGCGGGCGCCGGTGATCCCGTGCGCGGCGAACTCGGCCCGGCCCGCCGCGATGAGACGCTGTCTGGTGGCTTCGGCGTCACGCTGCATGACCACCAGACTAACCCACCATCAACTAACCATTTGGTTGATTCACGATTTCAGAAGGCCGGCCCGACCGGCCCGGATCCCGATCCTGCGGTCCACCTTGATCCCCTCCAGGAACCGCTCGTCGTGGCTCACCACGACGAATGCCCCCTGGTAGGCGTTCAGCGCGTTCTCCAGCTGCCCGACGCTGACCAGGTCCAGGTTGTTCGTCGGCTCGTCCAGCAGCAGCAGTTGCGGCGCGGGCTCGGCGTACAGCACGCACGCCAGCGTCGCGCGCAGCCGCTCGCCGCCGGACAGCACCCGCGCCGGCAGGTGGATCCGCGCGCCCCGGAACAGGAACCGGGCCAGCACGTTCAGCCGCTGCGCGTCCGGCAGCGACGGCGCGGCCGCCGCGAAGTTCTCGGCGACCGTCTTGGCATCATCCAGCAGGTCCAGCCGCTGGGACAGGTACGCCACGCGTCCGTCGGCGCGCCGGACCGTCCCGCTGTCGGGCTCCAGATCGCCGTGGATCAGGCGCATCAGCGTCGACTTGCCCGCGCCGTTCCCGCCGGACAGCGCGATGCGCTCCGGCCCCCGGATCGTCAGGTCGATCCCGTCGCCGGCGAAGATCTCGGTGTCGCCGAGCCGCTTGCGCAGGTGCTCCCCCACGAACAACGTCCGCCCGGCGGGCACCTGGGTGTCCGGCAGCTCCAGCGAGATGCCCTGGTCGGCCCGCACGGCCTTGGCCGCCTGGTCGGCACGCTCCTTGGCCTCGCTGACCCGCGAGGCATGCATCGTCTGCGCGCTGCCCGCGGCCTTCTCAGCGCCGCGCTTCATGTTCCCCGCGAAGATCTTCGGCAGGCCGGCGTTCTTGAGGTTCTTCGCAGCGGTGCTCGCCCGCCTGTCGGCCCGCTCGCGAGCCTGCTGCATCTCGCGCTTCTCGCGCTTGATCTCCTGCTCCGCATTGCGCAGGTTGCGTTCGGCGGATTCGCGCTCGGCCTCGACCGCCTCTTCGTAGGCGGTGAAGGTCCCGCCGTAGAACCGGACCTCGCCGGCGTCGAGCTCTGCGATGCGGTCCATCCGGTCCAGCAGTTCGCGGTCGTGGCTGACCACCAGGACGCAGCCGCGCTGGCTGTCGAGGACGTCGTAGAGCTTGTGGCGCGCGGCCAGGTCCAGGTTGTTGGTCGGCTCGTCGAGCAGCAGCACGTCGGGATGCCGGATCAGCAGCGCCGCCAGGCCGAGCGAGACCACCTGGCCGCCGCTGAGCGTGCCGAGCGGTTCGCGCAGGCCCACGTGGCCCAGGCCCAGCCGGTCCAGTTCGACCCGCGCGCGGTCCTCGACGTCCCAGTCGTCGCCGATGGTGGTGAAGTGCCGCTCGTCGGTGTCGCCGGACTCGATGGCGTCCAGCGCCGCGATGACGTCGGCGACGCCCAGCACCTGGGCGACCGTTCGGCCCGCGGTCAGCGGCAGGTCCTGCGGCAGGTAGCCCAGGACGCCCTGGACCGTGACGGTGCCGGCGGTCGGCGTCAGCGCGCCGCTGATCAGGCGCAGCAGGGTGGACTTGCCGGCGCCGTTCGGGGCGACCAGGCCGACGCGTCCGGCGTCGAGGCTGAAGCTGAGGTCGTGGAAGACCGGGGTGTCGTCGGGCCAGGTGAAGGACAGGCCGGAGACCACAACAGGGGATTGAGACATGGAGGTGCCCTTGAAGAAAAGTGACGGGTGATGTGACGACGAAACGACACCGAGCCGCGGATCGATCGATCAGAACGCGCTCGGTGAACCGGGCATCTCAGTGCGAGATGTCGTCGTCGCTCAGCATGTCGAACTCCTTATTCGGGACCGCCAGCACCGTAACACGCACCACCGCCCCGAAGTAACTGACTATTTGGTTGACAGCGCACCCGACGCCCCGCTCTAATCAACTAACCAGATAGTTGACTAGCCGGAGGCGTGGATATGGAGATCGTCGGCCGCGAACGCGAACAGGACCAGCTCTCCGCCTTCATCCGCCTGGCCGGGGGCCAGGCGCTGGTCCTGCGCGGCGACACCGGCGTCGGCAAGACCGCGCTGCTGGACTTCGCGACCGGGCTCGCCGCCGCCGAGGGCCACCAGATCGTCCGGGCCACCGGCGTCGAGGCCGAGTCCGGGCTCCCGTACGCCGGGCTGCACCAGCTCCTCTACCCGCTGCTGCAGGACGCCGGCGGCAGTGCCCTCGACCCGGCGACGCGCGCCGTGTTCGACGCGGTCTTCGGCCAGGCCCAGGGCCGGGCGCCGTCGATGATGGCGCTCGGCATCGCGGTGCTGAACCTGCTGGCCCGGGCCGGCGCCGAGCAGCCGGTGCTGCTGGTCGTGGACGACGGCCAGTGGCTCGACGAGGCCACCGCCGACGTCTGCGGCTTCGTCGGCCGACGGCTCACCGGCAGCGCTGTCAAGCTGCTGGTCGCGGTGCGCGCCGATCTCCCCTCCCGGTTCGACACCGCGGCGCTGCCCGAGACGCCGGTCACGGCGCTGCCCGCCGACGACGCCGCGCGCCTGCTCGACCGCAGGCACCCGGACCTGGGACGGCAGGTGCGGCAGGTGGTGCTGGAACAGGCGCGGGGCAATCCGCTGACGCTGATCGAGCTGCCCGCGCAGTTGGCCGACGAGCCCGCGGCCGAGGATCTGCTGGTCCGCCACGGCGTCCCGATCCCCCGCCGGCTGCACCACGTCTACGGCTCCCGGATCACGGCCCTGCGCGACACCGTCCGCGCGGAGCTGCTGCTCGGCGCCCTCGACGGCGTCGGAACCCGGACCGGGGTCAGCCCGGCCCCGGGCCGCCGCCACCGCATGACAGACGTCGACGACGCGGTGGCCTGCGGCCTGCTGGACATCGAACCGGGCACCGGCGACTACACCTTCCGCCACCCGCTGGTGCGCTCCAGCGTCGTGCAGCTGGCCACGCCGAACCAGCGACGCGCGGCCCATGAGCGGCTCGCGCTCTTCCACCGCGACGACCTCGAACGCCGGGCGACGCACCTGGCCGCCGCGACCATCGACCCGGACGACGAGGTGGCGGCGGTGCTGGAGGCCGCCGCGCAGTCCGTGACCCGGCGCGGCGGCGCCCTGGCCGCGGTGACCTGGCTGACCCGCGCCGCCGAGCTGACCGAGGACCGCGCCGACCGCTCGCGGCGGCTGGCGCACGCGGCCTTCGTCGCCGCCTACGCCGCGCGGCTCGGCCAGGCCCACCGCCTGGTGCGCGCCGACCGGGCGCCCGGCGCCGGCGAGTCCGTGGCCTCGGCCTCGGCCGACGCCTATGCGGCGCTGTACCGGGAGGGCGACGTCCGCTCCACCGAGCGGCAGGTCGTGGCGGCGATCAAGGAGCTGCGGGACAGCGGCCGGGCACAGCCCGAGGACATGTCCCGGCTGGTGGCCCAGCTGCTCGCCATCGGTATGTTCGCCGGCGACCAGCCGGCCTGGGAGCGCATCTACGAGCTCATCGACTCCCTGGACGACTGCCTAATCGACGAGCAGACCCGCATCTATGCCAACACCTGCAGCGACGTGGTCCGCCACGGCGCAGGCTGGGCCGAGCCGGTGGAGCGGGCCGCGACGATGCTGGCGGAGCTGGAGCCCTGGGACGTCACCCGGCTGGCCGCCGCCGCGTACTTCCTCGACATCCTGGGCCGCTTCCGCCCGCATCTGCAGCGGACCGTGGACCGCGAACTGGCCACCGGCGCGGTGGTCAGCGGGGTCGTCATGCTGCGGCTGATCATGCTCGACCAGGTCGGCTGCGGCGAGTGGGAGGAGGCCGAACGGACCGGGCAGCGGGCCCTGGACCAGGCCGTCGAGCACGGACTGGAGCTCTACGCGTACCAGGCCCGGGTCTGGCTCGCGCACCTCGCGGCGCTGCGCGGACAGCTGATCCGGGCCCGCGACCTGCAGGGCGTGGTCGACGCCTGGGCCCGGCCGCGCGGGCTCGGGATGCTGACGCAGACCGCCGACGCCGTCGGCGCGCTGGCGGCACTCAGCGCCGGCGACTACGAGGCGGCGTATCTGTACGCCATCGGCATCACCGAGCCCGGGCAGTTCCGGCCCTACGCCGTCCAGGCCCCGCGCACCCTGCTCGAACTGGTCGAAGCCGCCCTGCACACCGGCCGCGCCGAGCAGGCCCGCCGGCACGCGCTCGCGGCCCGCGACGCCGGCCTGCCGGCCCTCTCGCCGCGGCTGGCCGTCCTCACCTACGGCGCCCTCGCGATGACCGCGGAGTCCGACAGGGAGGCCGCCGAGATGGTCGCGCTGGCCGAGTCGCACCCGGAGGCCGCACGGTTCCCGTTCGAGCTGGCCCGCATCCGGCTGGCGCACGGGGTCCGGATCCGGCACGTCCAGGGCCGGACGGCGGCGCGCCGCTTCCTGGCCCCGGCCGCGGAGACCTTCGAGCGCCTCGGCGCCGGCGGCTGGACCGAGCGCGCCCAGGCCGAACTGCGCGCCACTGGCGCCGCCCCGCGCCTGTCGGCGCTGAGCCTGGCCTCCCTGACCTGGCAGGAACGGCGGATCGCGGAACTGGCGGCCGGCGGGCTGACCAACAAGGAGATCGGCAAGCGCACGAACCTGTCGCCGCGCACGGTCAGCTCGCACCTGTACCGGATCTTCCCGAAGCTGGGGATCACGACGCGCGCCGCGCTGCGCGACGCGCTGAGCCGGAGCGGCGAACTTTCAGAAGCCTGAGACGTTGTCGGCGAGCCAGGTGAGGACGTAGTCGGCGACGTCGCGCCACCCGCTGTCGATCACGAGGGAGTGCCCTCGGTCGGCGAACTGCTTCAGCTCGGTGGCCGCGGTGGAGTCCCCGTAGAGCTTGTAGGCGGCGCGGGTGACGGCGTCCGTCACCATGCGGTCCTCCTGGCCGGAGACCAGCAGGAGCGGTCCGCGTGCGGCGTTGCCGGTGTCCACGGCGATTCCGTCGTCGGTCAGCAGGTGACGCGGCGACGGCAGGACGTAGCGCTCGTACAGCTTCGCCGCTTCCTCCTCCCCGACGGTGTTCGCGACGAGGTGGCGGAACTGCTGGCGTGGCATCGACACGAAGCCGTCGTGCTCAATAGGAGCGCCGAAAGGGTTCGCCGCTATACGATTCGGCACCCCGGGCTCCACAAGGCCAGCCGGCGGCTGCGGCGCGATCGCCACGGCGGCCTGCCCGATACCGGCCCCGAGCAGCCGCTGGGCGATGAGCCCACCGAGCGCATGACCGACGAGCACCGCCGGGGTGTCACAGGATCGCGCGACGCGCTCGTAGTGCGCGAGGAGCTCGCCGATGCGCAGATCGCGGAGCGGGCCGGGATTGCGCCGGGCCGCCTCGATGGTGGGCTCCTCCCCGGGCCAACCCGGGACGTCCACGGTGTAGCCGTGTCTGCCGAACCGCTCTGCCCAGGCCTCCCAACTCGAGGCGTGAAGCCACGCACCGTGGATGAGGACTACAGGGGTGGGCTGCACGACGGGGCCTTCCGACGACGGGCGGGCATCGGCCGCCGGGCGGCCCCGGCGGCTCGTTGATGATCTCCCGGACGAGTGCCGGGTCGGAACAGTCGGATGACTGAACACTGCGACACGGTGACGCGGAACGATTGTGCTGAAGAGAAAAGGGCCTTTTCTGACGGCTTCGCGCGGGTCGAAGACGGATCCCGCTGGTGGCGCGATGAGGTTGAGCGACTCGTTTCGCGCTGGCGTCCGGCGGTCGTGGCTGGCCAACCCAGAAACGCCGAAAAGGAGTCCGGACCCACCCCCGTCCCGGGGTAGGGCCCGAACTCCGCGGCGCACCCAGCTCAGACCGGCTGAACCGTACCCCGGCGCGCCTTCCAGGCCAGCAAGCCGGCCTGGACGATGAAGAAGATCCCGCCGCCGGTGGCATAGACGGCCAGGACCGACAACGACGGCTTGTCCCCCGCGGCCTGCGCGTCGTAGAAGGCGCCCACGACGAACGACAGCCCGCCGGCGATCAGCATCGGCCACTGCTTGCCGAGCTCGGGACCGCGTCGCCGCAGCCCCACGACCACCTGCGCCGCTCCGGACAGGACCGCCCAGGCCCCGAACGTGGCCAGCGCCGCCGCCGCGCCGCTCGCCCCGCCGGCGATTCCCACGCCGATCGCGGCCAGCGTGCTCAGCACCCCGTTGAACGCCGTGACCCGGCGCTCGGGTCCTTCGGGGCCCCAGCGGTAGTCGAACACGGACGACACCGCGTCGAGCAGCGGGTAGGCGACCAGCAGCGTGACCGCCGCCCCGCTCAGAGACTCGTGGACCTTGTAGGCGTTCGCGAAGGCCGCGGCCCACGCCACCGCCAGCACACCCCGGGTGAAGTACAGCCGTGTCAGGGGGCTGCGTCCGGCATCCGCCGTTGTCGTACTCATGGCCTTCTCCTTAGTGCTCGGGTTTCAGGCCGGCCTCGTCAGCCGCGCGAGGCACTCACGCAGCGGAAGTCGGCCGGGTTCGCCACGTCGCCGTGGCCGGTGTAGCGGGACACCATCGGGTAGCGGCACACGTCCCGGGTGAAGCTCTGGCCGCTCGGGTTGGTCAGCGTGGCGTGCAGGACGCTCGGGGCCTTGCCCTGCTCGACCCACTTGGTGAGCGAGGCCATGTCGTCCACGCCGCCGCCCTGCAGACCGCAGTGTGCGACGCCGGGCGCCAGGAACACGCGGTAGAACTCGTCCACCTTCTTGGTGCCGCCCATCGTGGCGTCGACCTTCTGGCGGTAGTCGACGGTGCCGCCGGTGGGGATGATCTGGTCCGCGGCGCCCTGCCAGGTGATCAGCTTGCCGCCGGCCTTGCGGAAGGCCGACAGGTTCGGGTTGTTGTCGGCGATGACGCCGTCGTACTGCGCCCGCGCCTTCTGGAAGATCTGGTCGAACTGCGCGTAGGTCAGGTTCGCGGAGCTGAACGCGGGGTTCTTCTCCACGAACGTGGCGACCCAGACCGCCGGGACGAAGAACGGGTCGCCGGTGGTGGTGCCGTCGGTCGCGGTCTTGGTGGCGGCCAGCACGGAGAAGTCCGCGCCGACCGGCAGGCCGGACCACAGCCGCTTGCCGTTCGCGTCGCGCGGGCCGTCCCAGATCTTGCGGACCACGTCCGCGTCGGCGGCGGTGATCGTGACCGGCTTGCCGTCGCACTGGATCGTGGTGCCGATCAGGCGCCGCGGGTCGAAGTCGCAGGCCGCGGGGTTGCTGATCAGGCCGTCGACGGCGCCGTCGAGCTTGTCGCAGGCCTTGAGCACGGCCGCGTTGAAGGCGTTGAACTCACAGGTGGTCGGGTAGGTGTGCTCCTCGCTCATCACCACCTGCGGCCACAGCGTCGACACCTCGAACTGGTTCCAGTTGATGGCCGGGGCGTCGGCGTTGATGCCGTTGTAGTCGTTCGGGTAGAGCTGAGCCTCGGCGTAACCCTGGCGGCCGCCGGTGGAGCAGCCGTTGAAGTACGAGTAGGACGCGGCGTGACCGTACACGTCGGCCACGACCTGCTTGCTGACCACGGTCATCTCGTGGACCGAGCGGGAGGCGAAGTTCTGCAGCAGGCCGGTGTTGATCTGGCCGGCCGAGTTCAGCGCCCAGCTGGTGTCGAAGGCGTTGCCGACACCGGCGTCGGTGGTCGCCGTGGCGTAGCCGGACTTGACCGCGGCGGCCAGACCGCCGCCCTGGTCGTTGGCCTGGTACGCGGCGCCGCCGACGGCCTGGAAGCGGCCGTTCCAGCCGGTCTGGGGCAGCCAGACCTGGACCTTGGCGTGGTCATTGAGCCCGGGGTGGGTCAGGGTGACGGTCACTTCGCAGTGCGCCGGGACGTCGGGGACGGTGGCGCCGCCCAGCGGAGGCGTGCCGGGCACCACGTAGTTCCCGGCCGGGACGGAGGTCGCGGTCACGGACTCCACCGCGGTGCCGTCCGGCGCCGGAAGCTGGAAGGGCGCGCAGGTGTAGCCCGCCGCGGCCGGGGTCACGGCGGCGGTCGTCGCAGGGGCCGCGAACGCGGTCACCGGGACGTAGACAGCGGCGCCCACGAGCGGCACCGCGGCCGCCGTGATGGTCACTAGCCGTCGTCGTTTCATGGTTCTCCTCGGGATCAAGGGCGATGAAGTGCCTGGTGTCGGGATGGCGCCTTCACTTTCGCGGCCGTACCGCCCCCGGCACATCAGTCACGTGACGCTCAGTCTTCGCCGGCCCCGACCCGGCTCAACGGCCCCCAAGACTGGGAGTCAGATGACCGATGTGTGCGTCACGGCGGCCGGGTGACAGTGATGCCGCACCAATGACCCAGCCCTCGAAAGGGATCTGCCATGCCTACTCTCCCCTCCGGCCGCAAGAGCCGTATCGTCGCCGGTTCCACCGCTGTCGTCGGCGCCGCCGCGGCGCTCGGCGCGTTCGCCCTGACCGGCACCGCGGACGCGGCGTCCCGTCCGGCGGCCGCCGACCATGCCCCCAAGCCGACGGTCATCCTCGAGCACGGCGCCTTCGCGGACGCCTCCAGCTGGGACGGCGTCATCACCGACCTGCGCCGCGACGGCTACCCGGTGATCGCCGCGGCGAACCCGCTGCGCGGCCCGGCCTCCGACGCCGCCTCGCTGCGCGCCGTGATCGAGCACGTCAAGAGCCCGGTGATCCTGGTCGGCCACTCCTACGGCGGCTCGGTCATCAGCGAGGCGGCCGTCGGCGAGAAGAACGTCAAGGCCCTGGTCTACGTCGCGGCGTTCCTGCCGGCGCCCGGCGAGAGCGCGCTGCAGCTGACCAACCTGTACCCGGGCTCGACGCTGCCGGCGACGCTGGACCCGGTGCCGTTCACCAACGCCGACGGCAGCACCGGCACCGACCTGTACATCCAGCAGGACAAGTTCCCGCACCAGTTCGCCGCCGACGTGCCCGCCGACCAGGCGGCGCTGATGGCCGAGACGCAGCGCCCGATCGCGCAGTCCGCGCTGGAGGAGAAGGCCACGGCCGCGGCATGGAAGACCATCCCGAGCTGGGACGTCGTCACCACGCAGGACCTGAACATCCCGCCGGCGGCGCAGGAGTTCATGGCGAAGCGCGCGAACGCGCACGTCACCAAGGTCGCTGCCTCGCACTCGGTCGCGGTGTCGCACCCGGGTGCGGTGGCCGACGTCATCGAGCGCGCGGCCCGCGCGACGCGCTGACCCTTCGCCGACATCGACCAAGAGGCTCACTCATGGACATGAAGCTGGAAGTCGTCATCGTGCCGGTCTCCGATGTGGACCGCGCGAAGGCCTTCTACATCGAGAAGCTGGGGTTCCGCCTCGACGCGGACTTCCCCATCGAGGACGGGTTCCGGATCGTGCAGGCCACGCCGCCGGGCTCGGAGTGCTCGATCATCTTCGGCGACGGCCTCACGCCGGCCGCGCCGGGGACGTACCAGGGCCTGCACCTGATCGTCACCGACATCGAGGCGGCGCGCTCTGAGCTCGCCTCGCGGGGCGTCGAGGTCAGCGCGCCGTTCCGCGACGTCACCGGGGCCTTCCACCGCCCCGGCACGGCGAAGCAGGTCCCCGGGCTGCACCCCGAGCGGCTCAGCTACGGGAGCTTCGCCTCGTTCGAGGACCCGGACGGGAACCAGTGGTTCCTGCAGGAGATCACGCAGCGCGCCCCCGGCCGCTGAGTCCTCTCCCCCGATACCGCCGAGGGGCGGCACCTCCCCGTCCACACCCCCGCCGCCCCTCGGCTCGCCTTTCCCCCTCAAGCCGTTCTGGAGTCAGGACCATGCCAGGTACCCCCACCCGCACCTTCGACGTCATCGTGATCGGCGCCGGCCCGGTCGGCGAGAACGTCGCCGACCGGACGACCGCCGCCGGCCTGGACACCGTCGTCGTCGAGGCCGAGCTCGTCGGCGGCGAGTGTTCGTACTGGGCCTGCGATCCCAGCAAGGCGCTGCTGCGGCCGGTACTGGCGCACAGCGAGCTGCACGGCGTCCCGGGCCTCGAGAGCGCCGCGGATCAGCCTCTTGACGCCTCGGCGGTGCTGAAGCACCGCGACGCCTGGGCGAGCCAGTGGGACGACGCCGGCCAGGTGGAGTGGCTGGACAAGGCCGGGATCAGCCTGATCCGCGGCCACGGCCGGCTGGCCGGTCCGAAGGAGGTGACCGTCACGACGCCGGAGGGCGACCTGCTGCTGCTGACGGCACGGCACGCGGTGGCGGTCTGCACGGGAACGTCGGCCGCACTGCCGCCGCTGCCCGACCTGGAAGCGCTGCGGCCATGGACCAGCCGCGAGGCGACCAGCGCGAAGGAGGTGCCGGCGCGGCTGGCGATCCTCGGTGCGGGGGTCGTCGCGGTCGAGATGGCGACGGCGTGGCAGGCGCTGGGTGCGCAGGTGACGCTGATCGCCCGGGAGCCGGGCCTGCTGCCGCGCGTGGAGCGGTTCGCGGCGGATCTGGTGACGGAGCGGCTGCGGGAGTCAGGGGTCGATATCCGTTTCGATTCGGGCATCGCTTCGGCCGTGCGACAGGGTTCTTCCGATTCCAACTCCAACTCCAACTCCACCTCCAATTCCAATTCCAGCCAAGTGCTCATCACCCTGATCGACGGCAGCGAGATCGTCGCCGACGAGCTGTTGCTGGCGACCGGCCGCGCGCCGCGGACCGGCAACCTCGGCCTGGAGACGGTGGGCCTTCAGCCCGGCGACTGGCTGACGACGGACGACATGTTCACCGTCGAGGAGGTCTCCGGCGAGTGGCTGTACGCGGTCGGGGACGTCAACCGGCGCGCACTGTTCACCCACCAGGGCAAATACCAGGCGCGGATCGCCGGAGCGGTGATCGCCGCCCGCGCGCATCGGCGTCCGCTGGACATCCGGCGGTGGAGCCGGTTCGTGGGGACGGCCGACCACGTCGCGGTGCCGCAGGTGGTGTTCACCGATCCGGAGGTCGCCAGCGTGGGGCTGACGACGGCCGAGGCCGAGCGGACCGGCCAGGCGGTGGACGTCGTGGACTACGAGATCGGTCAGGTCGCGGGCGCGGCGATGTACAAGGCCGGCTACCGGGGCCACGCGCGAATGCTGGTCGACCCCAAGCGGCACACGGTCCTCGGCGCGACGTTCGCCGGACCGGGGGTCGCGGAGCTACTGCACTCGGCGACGGTCGCGATCGCCGGGGAGGTGCCGGTGGAGCGGCTGTGGCACGCGGTGCCGGCGTTCCCGACCATCAGCGAGGTGTGGCTGCGGCTGCTGGAGACGTATCGGGACCAGTCCACGACGGTCTAGCTCCTCACACAGGACCTAGAGTCGAGGCAGGTCGAGTCCGGAGCCGGAGGCGCCATGAGCAGCACGACACTGACCGCGAAGGGCCGGGCCACCCGCGCCCGCATCGTCGAGGGCGCCGCCGATCTGCTGCGGGAGTCGGGCGTGGAAGCCACCACGCTCGACGACGTGATGGCCCGCACCCGGACCAGCAAGAGCCAGCTCTTCCACTACTTCCCGGCTGGCAAGGAGGAACTGCTGCTGGCCGTGGCCCGGCACGAGGCCGACCGGGTGCTGGCGGACCAGGAGCCCTATCTCGGGTGCCTGGACACGTGGGAGGCCTGGGAGCGGTGGCGGGACGCGACCGTCCGGCGCTACGAGGAGATGGGCGACCAGTGCCCGCTCGGGGCGCTGTCCCTGCACTTGGGACGCAGCACGCCGGGAGCGCGGGCCGTGGTCGTGGCGCTGCTGCGGCAATGGCAGGCCTCGCTGGCCGCCGGCGTGCGCGCGTTGCAGGAGGCCGGGCGGCTGCCCGCGTCGGTCGACGCCGACGAGCGCGCCGCCGCGCTGCTGGCCGCGATCCAGGGCGGGGTGGGCATTCTGCTGGCCACCGGCCAGGCGTACCACCTGCGTATCGCGCTGCACCAGGCGGTGGCCGACCTACGGCGCCTCGGCACCCCTTTGGCCCCCGCCACGCCTGCAACTCCCGCAACTCCCGCAACTCCCGCAACTTTCGCGACCCCCGCGACCCGCTAAGACTGGACTTGATAGTCCATTTTTCCCCTCGCAAAGTGGTTCCCGCAGGTTGGAACGAGAACTCAGGAGTGCGAGATGAGTGGACGTCTGCAGGGCAAGCGCGCGCTGGTGACCGGCTCGACAAGCAACATCGGCCGCGCCATCGCCGAGGCCTTCGCCGCCGAGGGGGCACACGTGATCGTCTCCGGCCGCGACACGACACGCGGCGAGGAGGTCGTCACCGGCATCCGGGCCAAAGGCGGCCGCGCCGACTTCGTCCGCGCCGACCTCGACGGCAGCCCCCAAGCCTCCCGCGAACTGGCCGAGGAAGCCGAGGCCCTCCTGGGCGACGGCATCGACATCCTGGTGAACAACGCCGGCATCTACCCGCCCGGCAACACCCTCACCACCGACGACGAAACCTTCGACCGCGTATACGCGGTGAACGTGAAAGCACCCTTCTTCCTGACACAGGAGATCGCCCCGCAGATGGCAGCCGCAGGCGGCGGCGCCATCATCAACCTCGGCTCCTGGGTCGCCCGCCTCGCAGTCCCCGTCGGCGCCCTGTACGCCTCCACAAAGGGCGCGATGGAGACCCTGACCCGCGCCTGGGCCGCGGAATTCGGCCCGGAAGGCGTCCGGGTCAACGCAGTGTCCCCCGGCGTGATCCTGGAACCGACGCCCGGCGAGGCCCACCCCGGCGAGGTGATGATGAACGGCACCCCGGCCGGGCGCCTTGGGAAGCCGCAGTACATCGCGGACGCGGTGGTGTATCTGGCGAGCGATGAGGCTTCTTACTTGCACGGGACGGTGCTGGACGTGGACGGCGGACGGACGGCGGCTGCGGTGATCGCGGCTTAGGGCTTCAGGCCCTTGATTTCCCCGGCTGCCTGAGTCCCGGCTGCCTTAGTCCCGGCTGCTTGTCAGTCCAGCGCTTCCTGAACCCGCTGCACTACCCGCCACATAGGCGTCCCACGCCGTGCGACGACCACCATGACGTCCTCTTCCGGCTCCGCCGCACGCGGCGCGGAGGGGACGTCGTCGGCGTAGGTGGCGCGGACCCATTCCAGGGCGTGCTCGACGAGTTCGGCGGGGTCGCCGCGGCCGTCGGAGCGGAGCCAGCCGCGCAGGGCGTGGTTGTGGGCGGCGACCACGGCCGCGGACACGACGTCGGCCCGCAGGTCGCCGTCGGCGCGGCCGGCGTAGCGGGCCCGCAGGAACGCGGCCAGGGCGCGCTCGTAACGGCGGACGACTGCCAGCTCGTGCGTGCGCAAAGCCGGGACCTGGCGGGTCAGCCGGTAGCGGGCCAGGGAGAACTCGGGGTCTGCCGCGTACATGGCCAGGACCATGCGGGCGGCGTCGCAGACCCGGGAGACGGGGTCCTGGGCGAAGCCGGACTCGTCGGCGAGGAAGGCGGACATGCGGGCGAGGGTGCCCTCGTGGTCGGGGAAGACCACCGACTCCTTCGAGGGGAAGTAACGGAAGAACGAGCGGCGGCCGACTCCCGCGCGGGCCACAATGTCGTCGATGGTGGTGGCGTCGAAGCCGTGCTCGGCGAACAGGGCCACCGCCGCCGAGACCAGCGCGTCGCGCATCGCCGGGCGGGGCTCGGCGGGGACAGGCTGGTCGGCGGACATGGGTGGACGGTAACACCGCTCGCGAGGGGTCCCCATATCGATGCGGTCCGCGTCACACGGGAGGTTGCCCTTGTGGCCACCGGTCGCCGCGCCTGCCGGCCTCAGCCGCCCTGCCGGTCTCAGCCGCCCTGCGAGCCTCAACCACCCTGTCGACATCAACCACCCATCCACTCGAACGCGTTCCGGTCGACGATCGCCTTCGCCTGGTCCTCCGGCAGCCCCGCCGCGAGGATGTACTCGATGTGGTCCCGCAGCGACGATCCCTGCTCGAAGGGGTAGTCGGTGCCCAGCAGCAGCCGCTCGTGGCCGGCCACCTCCGCCGTCAGGCGCAGGGCCGCCGGGAGCGGATTCGCGGTGTCGTAGGCGATGCCGCGCATCAGCTGCCCGGCGCTCGGCGCGTCCTTCGGCAGGAACCAGTCCCGGTGCCGGTCCAGGCGCTGGATGAGGAACGGCAGGTAGCCGCCCAGGTGCGGGGCGATGATCCGGATATCGGGATACTTCACGGTGATGCCGGCCTGGAACAGCTGCAGGACCGCGGTCGAGACCTCCGCGGCGTGGCCGATGACCCAGTCGAGCTTGGACGCCTGCATCAGCGGCGAGCCGGCGGACTCCCCGACTGGATGCACCAGCAGCACACCCTTGCGCCGGTTCAGCGCGGCGAACAGCGGGGCGAAGTCCGGGTCGCTCAGGGGGCGGCCGAGGATCGAGGTGCCGACTGCGGCCCCGGGCATGCCGTCCTGCTCCATGGCCCGGTTGAGCTCGTCGACGGAGGCCAGGATGTGCGGAAGCGGCAGCGTGGCCAGGGCCCGGAAGCGCTCCGGGTGCGCCGCGACGGTCTGGGCCAGCGCCAGGTTCGCGCACCGGGCCGCCTCCACGGCCGCCGTCGGGTCGTCGGTGTAGGGCCCCTGCGGGCAGGTCGAGAGCAGTTGCAGGTCCACGCCGACCGCGTCCATCGCCGCCAACCGCGACCGCAGCTCATGCTCGCTGTCACCGCCGCCGAGCGCCCGCACCCCCCGCGTCCCGTCCCCGCCGTCCCGCCGCAGCTCGTCCAGCAGATCCAGGTAGGCGGCGGGGAACAGGTGCGCATGGACGTCGGCTCTCATGCCGCCCAATCTGTCCCCGGGCCCGCCCCACGGCGTCCCGGAACCCCGGCCCCACCCGCCGTCCGGACGAAGCCCCCGCAGCCCGTTGCCCCGAACGGCTGCCTCCGCCAGCCCACACCCGCCCCCCGTGCCGAAGGCTCTTACGTGGCCCGCGTACACGGCCCGGCGCCACCAGGCCCGGGCCCACCTCGAAAGGCGGAATGCCATGACTGACACCCCGGACCTGGGCAAACTCTGGAAACAGCTGACCGACAACATCGGCGGCGGCATGAGCGGAGCCCTGGAGAAGCTGAAGAACAGCAGCATCGGCGAGCAGGTCCAGTCCTGGATCGGCAAGGGCGAGAACAAGCCCGTCAACGCCGACCAGATGACCCAGGCCATCGGCCAGGAACGCATGGAGAAGATCGCCCAGCAGGCCGGCACCACCCCCGAGAAGGCAGCCCAGACCATGGCCGACAAGCTCCCCGGCATGGTCGACAAGATGACCCCCGACGGCCAACTCCCCGACCCCCAGTCCATGAAGGCCAACGCGGCCAGCGCCACCCAAGGCACCCCCGCCGCAGCAGCCATGGACAAGGCCATGGGCACCGCCACCTCCGGCGCCCAACCCCAGCCCGCCCGCACCAACCCCAACCCGCCCCCGATGTAACCACCGGGACCCACGGGACCCCCAAGCGGCGCCCCAGCGCCACCACCCCCACGGCCGGACCCCGCACCCCGGGGCCCGGCCGCGCCACGCCGAAAACCCGCAGGTAGCGAATCGATTTCCCTTCCAGCCGCAGCTCTGGCTAATATAGGCAACGCCCGCCGGGGAGATCAGCAAGATCGATCGAAGGTCTCACCGGGGGACCAGATGGGGCTTTAGCTCAGTTGGTAGAGCATTTGTCTGGCAGACAAAAGGTCAGGGGTTCAAGTCCCCTAAGCTCCACGGAAGTACCAGCGGAAACGCCCCCGAGAATCTCTCGGGGGCGTTTCTGGTCTCAGTTCTGGTCTCATTCGCCGTCCGCTGGACCGGCATTCCCCTCTGTCGTTCCGCCGAAGTAGAACGCGTCTTGGCGACCCGCGATCTCCCGCCGCATCGTGTCCGTGACGTGTCCGTACCGCAGCAGCATCGCCGGGTCAGACCACCCCATGATGTCCATGGTCGTTCGAGGTGCGACCTCCAGCAGCGCCAGCACGGTCGCGGCGGTATGCCGCGCGTCGTGCAGCCGCTTCATGTCTACCCCGGCCTCAGCGAGGATGGCGTACCACTCGGTGCGGTCCGCCTTCGGGTCGATCGGCCGTCCATCCTCCTGGCAGAACATCCAGTCACCTTCCTGCCACGCCGAACCGGCGTGCTCACGCTCCCGCTTCTGGGCTGCCTCGTGCTCCATCAGCATGTCCCAGAGCCGATCGGGGAAGGCGTGCGTGCGCCGGCCAGCCTTCGACTTCACCGCGACCTCGACCAGCCCGCCGCCATGGCGCTGCGGGCACCGGCGGGCGTGGTCCATGCAGCCGGGTGCGCACGGCGGCGGGCAGGGCCGGGTGTGCTTCTTGCACGGTTCCGGACACGGCTCGACCTTGTGCCGCGCTCCTGGACACTCCGCAGGGTCAGGGCATCCGTGCTGCCAGGTCTGCCGCTGAAGCTGCTTGCGGACCCTGATCGAGCGCTTCTTGTGGTCCACCCGCTCCCACTTGAAGCCCAAGCACTCCCCCTGGCGGTCGCCGAAGACCAGGGCCATGACGTACCGGAGTCCGTTCCGCCGCCGTAGCGCTGCGGCGATGACGCGCTGAGCTTCCTCGGGCTCCAGCGGCTCGACCTCGTCATCGTCGTCGCCAGCGGGCCCCACCTTGGCCAACGAAACGGGATTGGACGTGACCACCTTGCGCCGAACCGCCTCGTTGAACGCCGCCCGCGCGGTCCGGTGCACGGCCGCCACGGTATAGCCGCTCAACCCAGACGCCTCGATCTTCGTGTACAGCTTCTCGAAGTGGTCCGGTTCCATCCGGTCCATCCGGTGCTCGCCGAGGCCAGGCTTCAAGTGCTTGCGGATGGCGCTGCGGTGTCCGGACAGCGTGTTGAACCGCGCGGTGCGCGCCTCGATGTTCTCAACCCAGTGGTCGAGCCAGTCCCCGAACTTCGGCACGCGGCTCGGCTTCCGCTTCAAACCGGAGTCGCGCTCCTGCTCCAGCTTCCGAAGCTTCTTCATCACCTCCGCCTCGTCGGCTCCGCGCACGTGGCGCCGGTCCGGCTTCCCGTCGTCGCGGGTGCCCATGGTCACCCGCCCGTGCCACTTCCCGTCCTTGTCCTGGTAGATGCTGCCCGCGCCGTTCGGGGCTCGGGTGCCCTCAGGCCGAATGCGCCGGGGCTTCGCCTTTGGCTTCGGCTGCCTCGCCTTGGTCGTGGGGCCATCGTCCGCCGCCGGCGCCTTGCTCTTCTTCTCGACGGCTGGCTTGGTCGGCGGTAGCTGCGGCGGGAGAAATGCAACCGGCTGGGGCTTGGGGCGTGAGGTGCGCGGCGCGTCAGGATCTTCCGCCACCTTCCGGGCAACGTAAGCGTCGATCTCGTCAGCCGGAACGCGACGGGCCCGCCCGATCGGCACACTGCCGATCTCGCCGTCGCGGATCAGTCCGAACATCGTGGTTCGGCCGATGCCGAGCAACTCGGCCGCCTGCTCGACCGTGTGCATCACTCGGGGCTGGTTGGGTTCCGACGTTGGTTCGGTCACGGTTCTACTCCTAGTCGTTGCTGAGGTGGAGAGGGAGCCCCCACCTGGGTGGTTTCAGGGTGTTCCGACGCGCGGCCCTCACTGGATCGGTAGGGCTCCGCGCTGTCCTGCGGGTTCGTAGAGGTCGGGCGAAAGAAGCGAAAGAAGCGAAAAAGGGCCATTGACCTGCGTGCTTGAGTTCGCGGCTCCGGCGAAAGAAGGCGAAAAAAGGGTCTGACGTGCCCGTTCACTCTTTCGACCTGGTCACAAGGTCAGGGCCTTGCGCTCGCCTTGCCACGGCGATGCTATTTCCGCAACTCAGACCCTTCTTTCGCCTTCTTTCGCCACAGCGGCGAAGCCGTTCGGCCAGGTCAGGGACCTTCTTTCGCTTCTTTCGCTTTTTTCGCCGCCACTGCCCACACGGTCGCGGTACGCCCCGCGCTGGCCTGTTCGCGGCGCTCGACCTCTGCCAGGGCTTCGAGCTTGCCCAGCAGGTCATCCAGCGCGGAGCGAGTCAGCTTGCGGGAGAACACAGCAGAGATCTGCGAGCGAGTCAGCCCGGACGGACCCGCCTCGATCAGCGCCGCGAGGGCCTTGTCTAGCTGCGGGTCACCTGTGCCAGAGGCTCCGCCGAGCACGAAGGCGGCGGTGGCGCGGGAGTAGTTGACCAGGTGGTATGCGGCCGTCAGGTGCGCCACATCCACAATGGCTTTGGCGTCGGCCAGGGCGTAGACCATGGCCAGCCGTCGCGCGTAGGGCGTGGCACGGGCGGTGAACTGCGCCACCGGCCCGTCCGCCGGCGGTGACTCCGACAGCGCCGGATAGGCCACCTCGGTCCAGAACTCCCGGGCGTCCGGGGTCAGGCCGACCTTTCCGGCGTCGCGGGCCTTCATCAGATTGGTGGCCATCCGGTCGCCCAGGCTGTTGATCAGCTGCTCGTCGGCGCCTTCGCCTTCTGGGATGACCTTGGTGCGTTCTGAGTAGATGGGCAGGAACCGGTTGTAGGTGCCGCCGGCCATCTCGGAGTTCTTCACGCAGGCGCGGAACTCCCCGGGGGTGATGTGCGCCAGGATCGAGATGCGTGGGGCGGTGGCGCGCAGCTTGGCCTTGGTCATCACTGCCAGGTCGTCGCCGTCCCAGGCCTGGCGCACTACCCCGCCCAGGCTGTTGCCCTCCCGCGCGGAGCGGCGCATGGTCACCGAATACTCGGTCTCCACCACCAGCCGCGCCTTGCCTCCGGGCACGATCAGGCGGCCCTTGTTCGCCGGGTCGTCTGGGTCCTCATCGGCGACAGCGGCGATCAGCCCTTCGCCGGAGGACAGGCCGGTGGTCAGGCCTTCGCTCCAGAACGCCGGGTCGGACGGCCTCAGGATCGACCGGGCCACGCCCCAGGACGTGCCCTTGCGTCCGATGCTGGTGTGTCCCAGGATCAGCGGCCAGATCAGCGGCGGGTGCGAGTCGGCGCCGATCCGCACGAACGGGGACGGGCCGACCATCACGCCATAGCCCGCCAGCAGCGTCGCGAGCACCGCCACCGGGTCAGCCTCAGAGGTCTGGCACAGCTTCAGCGAAGCTTCACCGAGCAGGCCGTGGTACACCGCCGCATCCGGCTGCGGCCGACCCCGTGAGGGTGTCACAGGGCCCTGCTTCGCGTCGGCATCATCCGGCGTACCGTCCTGAGGGTTGCCGTTGGCAGTGAGCACGGCGGAGGCCTGGGACAAGAACGCATCCGGGGTCGTTCGTGCCGTCATCATGCAGCCTCCCGTCCGGCCTGGTCGCCGCCGTCAGCCGCCGGGCGGTGCCGCCGCTCGAACGCGGCCCACGACGCGCGGGTCTGCGCCTGGATCTGCTCCGGCGTCAGGGCAGGTCGGGCGTAGGTGGTGCGGGCCTGCTGGAGTTCCGCATAGGTCGGCCGTCCGGCCAGTCCGTCGCGTAGCCGCAGCACGGTGGCGCCGAAGTCGTCGAAGGCTTCCTCGGCGGCCTGGGCTCGGGCGGCACGCAGCTCCGCGAGGTCCGTCCACAGCCTGTGAGGAAGTTCGGTGCCTTCGATGAACCAGGCGCGGGCAGCGCGCAGGATCGCGGCCAGCTTCGCCGGCGAGGTGTCCGGCAGCGCCAGCCATCCCGGGGTGCCCACCGCCGGAACCAAGGTACCGGCGGTCAGCGCCAGGGCGCCGGAGACCTGCCGGTCCAGCCACGCCAGCGTGCCGGACACCACCGCATCGGCCCACGGGTCCGGCCACGGGCACGGCGGCTCGGCCACCCGGTCCAGGAGGTCGGCAGAGACCTCGTTCGCTGCGTCGGTCATGCTGACCTCCGCAGGTCAGCGCCGACCGCGTCCAAGCCGTCGCCAGGGTTGCCGGTGGCGGGCTCGATCGCCAGGCAGGGCGTGGTGCCCAGCGCCTCGCGGGCGGTGGGGCTGACGATCAGTGCAGCGCGGCGGCGCACGTCCCGCTCCAGCTTCAGCGCCTCGTATTCGGCGGCGTCCAAGCTCATCTCCAGCCGCTTGGCCGCGCCGAGCTGCGCCAGCTTCTCCCGATCAGTGGCGCCCTGCTCGCGCAGCGCGGTGACCTCGATAGCGGTCTGACACTGCATGCCGACGATGGCCGCTTCGTGGGCTCGGTCCTTCGCGCGCTCGGCGTAGCCCTCCTGCCGGATGCCGGCGGCGCGCCGTACCCGGCGGGTGAGCACCCACCCGAGCACGGTCGCCGTGGCGGTCACGATCAGCGGTTCGCCGAGTCCGGCGGGGTAGGCCATCATGCCGACCGCCAGCGCGGCGGCGGTCATGCTGGCGCAGGTACCGACCAACACCGAATCTTCGGTCGCCGATGCCCACGCGGTGACGGCCAGTCCGATAATGGCGCCCAGGCCCAGCGGGACCATGTCGCCAATGGAGTGCCGGGCTCCGTGATCGGACCAGTGCCGCGCCAGCGCCAGCATGCAGCCGGTGACGGCGGGGGACGCCAGCGCGAGCGCGATCGAGGTCGGGGACACCGGCAGGCGTCGCGCCGGTGGCGCGGCGGTCTGCGGGGTGGTGGTTTCGGTCAAGGTTCAGCCCTCCCGGGGCGGGGTGTGCGAAGTCTGGTTTTGGGCAGCGCCGGGGGGAGGGAGGGAGCGGCCAGGGGTGGCGAAAACTGCGGTTTCCAGGTTCGCCAGGGCCCTGTTTCCGGTCGCTCCCTACCCTCCCTAGATCACATGTGCACTGGTCAGGGCGAGGGAGGCAGCCTAGGGACAAGATCAGGGATTCTCCCTGTGTCCCTAGGCCTCTCGGCTAGATCTCGCCGTCCTCCGAGTCGTCTTCAGCGGCCTCGCCGGTCGTCTCGGCGCGGTCGGCCAAGGCGGCATCGACCTGTCGGCGATCAACGTGCATGGTGCCGTCCTTGGTCTTGCGCGGGATCACCCCGTGCTGCTTCAGCTCCTCGCCGAGTCGCTGCTGAGACCAGCCCTCGTACTCGCTCGGGTGTGCGTCGGCCAGCCGGGAGATGACCACGGAGGACTTCACCAGCGCCTCAGTGCCCATCGCTGCGGCCACGTCGTCCAGCAGGTCCCGCGCCTGGTCGCCGTCCACCTGCTCGGCGGTGTCGCCCGGTGCCAGCCCGGCCTTGTCCAGGCCCTTCATGGCGCGGGTCACCAGTGGCGTGACCTGGTCGTTGCCGTCGTCGGCGCTGATAAAGAACATCCGGACCAGCTCGAAGGCGTTCGGCGAGAACCCGATCGTCAGCGCGGTGCCGATGTCGGTTGCCGGGTTCAGCGTGGTGGCGGTGATGCCGGCCTTGTGCTTGCCCGTGCCCAGCAGGCCGTCGTTGGCGACGTGGTCGCCCACGGCGAAGGCGACCCGGTTGGAGGTGTTGCGGGTGACGTCCTTCGGGATGCTGTTCGCGGTCGGCGACACGGTGACGAACACCAGCGTCATGGCGCACTTGCGCGCCTTCTTCAGCACCTTGATGGCCAGGTCCGCAGCCTCTTCCCCGTGCTTCTTGTGCTCGAACAGCTCGTGGCACTCGTCGAAGACCCGCACCAGGGGACGCAGCCGCTTGTCCCGCATCGCCAGCTTGCGGGTCACGGCGGTCTCGCCGTACTTCTCCAGCAGCTTCCCGCGCCGGGTGACCTCGTCCTTGAGCCACCGCAGCTCGTTGAGCGCCGCGAGAGCCTGCTCGTCCTCATCGCCCTTGACCAGGACCGACAGCCGGGGCTGCATCAGGTCATAGTCAGCGTTGAACGCCATCACATACACGCCGATGTCCACCAGCGGGTCCTGCATCGCCCCGCACAACAGGTTCCGGGTGAACGACGACTTGCCGGTGCCCATGATGCCGCCAACCATGTAGTTCTTGGCCATCAGCGGCGCACGCACGATCTCACCGCGCTGCGATATGGCGACCGGCACGCCGCGCTTGTCGAAGTAGTCCACCGTGGCGCCGGCGTCCTCGATCAGCGGATATGGCGGAACCTTCGCGGTGAGCGAGCCGGAGTCGGCCACCCACAGGTCCAAAATCCCTTCCTTACCTGCGATCTCGGTGGGCCAAACCTCGATCGGGGCGCGCAGCAGGTTGTGCGCCAGCACCTTCTTGGTTTTGCCGGTGCCGATCATCTCGACCGTGACGCCCTGCGGCAGCCGCAGCTGAGTGTGGTAGCCGTTCCCGGACCGCGTCGTGGGCGAGACCCACTGCGGCCTCCATCCGGCCTTGAACGCCTTGTTCATCGGCCCCAGGTTCAGGTTCCGCAGCGCCTCCAAAATCGCGCCCTCATCCGGCACGACCTGCGGAGTGCTTCCGTCGCCGATCTCGGCGGCGGACAGCCACGCGGGCAGGTCCCGGGCGTTGCGTCCGGCGGCCCACGCGGCGGCCGTGGCCAGGACCGGCAGAGCCTCCAGCGTGGGGCGCCACGTGGCCTTCACGAAGGCGCCGATGGCGCACAGCACGTTGAATGTGGCGGTGAACGGCGTGGTCACGGCGCCGATGTGGTCGGTCTTCCACCACATGGCGATGCCGATCACGGACAGGACCAGGACGGCGGCGATGATGCCGTGTGCGATGCCTGCGGCGATGTGCAGCGGCAGCCGCAGCAGCTCCATGCGGCGGGCGTGCCGCTCGGTGCGGAACTTGGATGCCCGCGCCTCCCACTCCAGCGCCGACTCGTGGTCACCGGCGGCTGCGGCGGCGCGGATCTGCGCCTGGTGGGTTGTGGTGGTGCGGGATTCCCAGGCGCGGCGCAGCCCGATCCGCACGCCGGCCAGGATGAACGCGGCCTGACGGGCTCCGAACTTGGTCGCACGGTGCGCCAGCAGCCACCGCAGCACCGTCTTGGCCTGCCGGTAGGTGGTGCGGGCGTTGCGGATCGCCTGCACGGGCAGGGCGGCCTTGCTCGCGGCGGACTTGTCCACCGTGGCGGCCGTAGCGTTGTCCGGCTGCGGCTGGTTCAGCCACCCCGGCACGTCCAAGTCGTCACCGACCGTGTCGGCGGCGCGGTTAGGGAAGGCCAGCACGGTCGCGCCGGCCACAGCGTCCTGCTCAGGGTTCGGGTAGGTCTCAGTCATCTCAGGCCACCTCCTTGCGGACCTTGGTGATGATGCGGCTGGCAGTGGACTGACTCACCCCGGCGGCGTCCGCCAGGTCGCGAGAGGACAGCGGCGTGCCCTCGCCGAGCGAGTCGCGGTAGAGCTGCGCCGCCGAGTCAGCGTCGATGCCGACTCGCGCGGTCACGGCGGCCTGACGGCGCGCCGGCGCCGATGCGGCGGCAGCCGCGCGGCGGGGCTTGGGGGTGCCGTTCACCGCAGGGGGGAGACTCGCAATGGCCTTGGCAAACGCCGGGTGTTCCGGCGTGATCAGACTCACCGGCTGACTCACCTTGTGACTCACCATCGGCGCCTCTGACTCACCCTGGACCGGGGCCGGTGACTCGCTCGGCGCCGAGTCGTCGTCGATCCCGAGTCGAGTCAGGGCGTCGGCGAACGCGGCGCGGGACAGCTTGGCGTGAACCTCGGTCGGGTCGCCGTGCCGCAGCGCGTCCCCGATCAGCTTCATCCGGCCCCGGTAGGCGCGGGCCTTCGCGGTGTACGGGAAGCGCCAGCCGTCGCGCTCGCGGTCGGTCACGCGCAGGAACTTGGCGACCCTCCGCGCCGAGTCCACCGTTGTCACGTCGGTGTCGATGGCGTCGGCCAGGCGCAGCCACACCGCGACCCGCTCCGGCGTGATGCGCCAGCGCACCGGCCCGGAGCGCTTCTTGGTGTTGCCGGCGGCGCGGGCGGCCTTCTTCGCGGCCATCAGGTCGCGGGTCCACAGCAGCGCCACCACCACGGCCACCAGCAGCCGCATCAGGGCCTCGCGGGCGGTGGAGGCGTCCGTGGAGGACATGACGCCGGAGGCCAGCGCCAGCACCCATACCAGCACCCCGTCAACGCCGGCGTCCGCGCCGGCCTCGACGTTGGCGCGGGCCCGCAGACCGCATGCCAGAAGCGCGATCTCCATGAACCCGAACAGCACCACGCGGAAACCAACCGGCAGCCCCATCGTGGCGCCGAAGAACTTCCACATGCCGGAGGCCTGAACCGAGGTAGCCAACAGCGCTGCCAGGTTGATCAGGGTCGTGATGCCGCGCTCGCGGCCCGCCTTGCGGGCCCGCCGGATGATGAGCACCGCCAGGACCAGCAGCGCCAGCAGGCACGCGGTAGCGGCGCCGACGATGACCCAGGGGTTCGCGGCCATCCAGTGCGTGAGTGTCGTCGTGATGTTCATCAAGCCTCTCCTCCCAGGTCGAACAGCGGAACGTCGTTGTCGTGCGATGCGGCGGCGACGCGGTCGGCACGCTTGGCCACCGCCAGGTGGCCGTCGTAGCAGTTCGGGCAGTACGCCACCTGCTCGGCGGCGATGTCCGTGTGCGGGTTGCCGGTGGGCTCGGCCGGGGCGGCGACCAGGCGCAGCCACGCCGTGTGCTCGCGCTTGCAGCGCTCTCCGGGGTCCTTGGCGTGGGACCGGCCACAGCCACCGGTGCACACACACCGGTAGCCGGCGGCCTGCATCGCCTTCCGCCACACGGCTGCGGCGGCGATCGGGGCGAAGTCCGTCGTGCTCATCGGCGCACCTCCCCGGGCCCGGCGTCACGACCGGCACGGTCGCAGGGCACGCACACCTCGTGGTAGCCGTCGAGGCTGACGATGGTGACGTACTGGCCGGCGTCGCTGATCCGCCCGCACGCGACGCAGCGGGCGAAGTCACCGATGACGTCCTCGAACTCCAGCCACGTGCCGCTGGCCTCGTCGAAGGCCTTCACCTGCATGACCTCCACCAGCTCCGGAACCTCGGCGCTGTTGGCCTCCCACACCGGCCGGAACTGGTAGGTGCCGAAGCCCCACGGCCACCACGGCACGTCACCGGCGTGGTCCGCCCAGCACACCGCCCCAGCAGGCAGCAGGCGACACTGGTCGGGGTGGGTGACTTCCAGCACGTCGGAGTCCCATCCCGTGGCCGGATTCGTCGCCAGCGTCCGGCGCACGGTGTGCCAGGCGTATCCGGTCTCATCGGTCGGCAGGTCGAAACCGGCGTGTGCGGCCAGCAGCCGCACCGCCTGCCGGTCGGTGTTGTGCCGCTTCACCTGGTCGGCCAGGCGGCCCGCCAGCGTCACCTGCTCGGTGCCGCCGGTGCGCAGCGCGGCCACCAGACTGGCGACAGAGTACGAGCCGGTGGCGACCAGCACCACCACCGGGCGACCCGTGGCGTCGTCATAGGCGCAGGTCTCGAAGGTCATCGGGTCACCCCCGTCAGGGTGTGAACCCAAGCCAGGCCGGTGTTATCCAGGGTCTCCTGCGCGCGGGTGACCGCGACGTAGCCGAGCATCGCCTCCCCGGCGTTGACCGTGATCTTGCCGTGCTCGTCCGGGGACGGGGCGTGGAAGTCGTCGGCGATGCGCACCGTGGGCCACTCCCGGCCCTTGGACTTGTGCGCGGTGGAAATCACCACATCGGCGGCCTGCTCCGAACCCGCCAGCGCGTCACAGGCTGCGATCACGACGTCGGGACCGTGGGAGTCGATGAGCTTGACGAACACCTTCAGGTCCGAGCCGGACTCGTCGTGCTGCACGTAGTCCTGCACCTCGCCCCAGGTGCGGAACGCGAACAGCTCCGGGTGGTCGGTGCCCGCGCCGGCCTTCAGCGTGATCGCGGCCTGGGCCATGCGGCGGATCTCGTTCCCTCCGCCGACCAGCGCCGCCCGCCGGCCCTCGGCGGTGGCGGTCATCGCCTCGCCGACCGCGCCGGCATTCGACCGGCACAGGATCGCGTTGGGCCGGTCCAGCACGTCGAGCCGGGAGCGAATCCGGTCGTAGCCGGTCAGCCGCAGCGGCGCCTTCAGCACCGACAGCCACGCGTTCGCGGCCTCAGCCACGGCGGGGCCGAAGCGGAAGGACTGCGACAGCGTCAGCCGGGTGCCGCCGAAGCGGTTCATCGCGTCCTCGGCGCCGCGCCAAGCGTAGATGGCCTGGCAGGAATCGCCGACCGCGATCACCTGCATGCCGCCCTGGTGCTCGACCACGTCGGCCACGACCGGGTTGGCGTCCTGCGCCTCATCGAACAGCAGGAAGTCCGCATCCAGCTTCGGCCCGGACAACTGCCAGATCTTCAGGTAGGCGTCATGGGTGTAGCGCAGGCGGCCGTCACGGCGGCACAGGTCCGCCCACGCGGCCCGTGCGAACGGCACCAGCGCCTCGCCGATGTGTTCGCGGGTGGCGCGGTCGTCCAGGCCGGGCACCCTCGGCAGGTGCCAGCGGCCCGGCTCGACATCGGCGGAGTAGCAGAACCGGCCGACCATGCCCACCACCAGCCGCGCGATCTGCTGCGGGGCCAGCGGTGCCAGGTTCGAGCCGAGTGCCAGGGGCTTGGTGATGTTCAGGATGTTGGCGACCTCGCGGGCAGGCTGGCGGGGACCGCCGAGCCGATGCGCGAAGGTCCGACCAACCGCCCGGAACGCGAGCGAGTGCGCGGTGCCGCAGGCCACCGTTCGCGGGAAGGTCCGTTTGGCCTCCTCGGCGATGGCCTTGTTGTAGGCCACGTAGATCCCGCGCCGGCCCGGCGCCGACGCCGCCAGCATCCGCAGCGTGGAGGTCTTGCCGGTGCCCGCACCGGCCTGCAACACCACGTTGCCGCCGGTGGCGAAGGCGTCGATGGCCGAAGCCTGCTCGGCCGTGGGCGCGTAGCTCGGGGTGCTCATCGGGTCACCCCCGCCACGGTGTCGATACCGTCCAGCGCGGCCAGGTCGCCGACGCCGGTCACCAGGCACGCCGGGCAGGGCCCGGCGTCCGGGTGGTGGTCGTGAACCAGCTGCGCAGCGGCCTTGCCGTCCGCCGCGGTGATGTCGGCGGTGGCGTCGTGCAGCGCGGCCAACAGCAACGGCAGCGCCGCCGCCTTGCCGAAGCCGGGCAGCTCGCCGATAGCGGCGTTGTCGGCCACCAGCGCGGCAGCGTCGATCTCGGTGGTCGGCGCCCACGCGGCGGCCAGGGCGTCGGCGTTGATCTGGCCGATCAGCGCGGCGGCGACCTCGGCGTGACGGGCGTCGGTGGCGTTGTCGGACTCCAGCCGCGCGGCGGCCTCGCGGTGGTCACGGATCAGGGTGTTGCGGCGGGCGATGTCCGCCCGCAAGCCGTTCAGCACGTGCTGAATCGCGAAGGTGTCGGACATGCTCAGCGCCCCTTTCCGGACGTGGCGGAAGTCGAAGACGAGCTGTGCATCGGGGTGAAGTTCGGGGTGGAGGTGGCACCCGGCATCGGCCAGGAGTGGTCAGGGTTCGAGGTGGTGGACGCGCCACGCAGCGCGTGAACGGCCACCAGCCCCACGCAGACGAAGACCGCGACCGACACGACGAACCCGATCGCCTTGGCCAGCAGCAGACGCCACCAGCGGGGCCGAAGCCCACGCACCACCACAACCGGCGTCGCGCCGGCGGTGGAGCGGCGCACCCGGCGATCCGCCCGCACCTCGTAGACGACCAGGCCGACGATGCCGACCACGATGGCCAGGATGATCATTTGGCCACCGCCTCAGCACCGGCGCCGGAGCAGTACTCCAGCAGGCCGGCCAACTGCTCCTCGACCGACTCCAGCAGGTACGTGCGGTCACAGAACTCGTCTTCCAGGCCCTCGCGGATCTCGGCGAGGATCGCCTTCATGACGTCGGTCATGCCGCCACCGCCGTAACCGCCGGCTCGCCCGTCGCGGTGTCGCTCTTGGTCTCGATCTTCGCGGCGTTGAGCGCCGTGACCTCGAAGTCGGCCAGCGCCCAGATCGGCACCCGCACCGAACCGCCGATGCGGAACGCGGGCAGGTCCCCCGACTTGATCTGACGGTAGATCGTGCTCTTGTCCAGGTCGTATCGCCGAGCCACCTCAGCGACCTTCAGCGCCTTGCGGTCTTCGACCGCGTCGGCAGTAGCCTTGTTGGGCATCGTGCAGCTCTCCTAGCCGTGAGTTCCGGTGTGATCTCGGCCCTGGCGGGGTGCCACCCGCCGGGGCCTCTCCGTACCACTTCAGTAAGTGGTACGCACCACAGTGAACTACTGGTCCACTGCTGCGTCAAGCGCATCGCTCGCATCTCCTGCTTCGCGACGCCCTTTCTGCTTCCAGTGCAACGGATTGGCCGCCACGGCAACAGCCAACTGAGCCCAACACGAGAGCTGTTAACCCTTGGTTGGGAGCCCTTGAGCAGGGCATTCTTGAGGGGTCAGTCAGGACCCTGTGTGATGGGTGACAGAGAATGGCAACTCAGCTCAGCAAGATCCGAACCGCTCGTGAGTGGTCTCAATCGCAGCTTGTACGCGCGATTGAGATCTACGCCCGGGAACATCGCATGCAGATCGCCAAGGCCGAGAGCCTTGCCGTTTACGTCTCGGATTGGGAGAACGATCGGCGAGCGATCAGCGACAAGTACGCGCTGATTCTCAGGGCTCTCCTTGGCGTGACCGATGCTGAGTTGCGCGGGACGTCTCCCGAACCGGACAACGCTGGCGGGTACGACGAACTCCTGGCACGAATCGACTCGGCGCAAGGCGTCAGCGGAACGCTGGTAGAAGCGTTCTACCAGCAGACAGAACTGCTCCGGACCTTCGACCGGCAACGCGGAGCGCGGAGCATCGGGGACCAGATGCAGGCGCACCTGGCGGCGCTTCAGGACGCGCTGACGTTCGCAGTAGTCCGGTCGGCACGGAAACCGGTGGCGACCGCTCTTGCCGGCGCGGCTACTCTCGCCGCCTGGCAAGCGCTCGACGTTGGCAGCGTGACTCGTGCTTGGCAGCACTACGAGACAGCCAAGAGCGCCGCTCGCGATGCTGAGTCAACCGCCTACCTTGCGCACGCCATGGGCGAACAGGCATTTGCTCTCTTCGACGCCGGTCGGCCATTGCTCGCGCTGGAGCTGATACGCGAGGCACAGGAAGTCGCTGGCGCGCACGTCTCGGCTCGGCTCCTGGCCTGGCTCAGCGCGGCCGAGGCGGAGCTCTGCGCACACGTAGGTGAGCACGATGCGTGTCGCCGAGCGTTCGACCGAGCGGAACGGCTGCTGCCCGGGGATGACGAAACCCGAGATCCCGAAATGCTCAGCATCTTCCTGAACCGAGGGCACCTGACGCGGTGGCGCGGCAACGTGCTGGCTTTGATCGGCGACGATGACGCCGTGGCAAATCTCTACGCCGCCCTCAAGACGGCCGATCCGACCTTCGTTCGCGCGCAAGCCGGCATGTACTGCGATCTGGCGCAAGCACACACCGCCCGCGGCGAGCTAAGCCAGGCTGCGGAATACCTTATGACTGCTCGCCGACTGGCAACACAGACGGGTTCGGCCCGTCAACTGCGGCGAGTCTCCCGCCTTAGCCAGGCCTGAACCGGAGCTTGGCCAAGCCTTCTCGCGCATGTGCTCCTGTGGGATACCGTCGTGGCGTGCCAGACGAGACGGAAGCCAGAACGGATTCAGATGCTGGCGCGGGCGGTGAGCCTCTCTCACGTTGGCAAAGGATCGCCGCCTGCGCGTTGGGGTTGTCTAGCGCTGGCGCCGGGGGAGTTTCCGTATTCCTAACCACGAACCAAGCAGGAAGCGTTGCGCTTCTCGGCGTAGGCGCAGGGTTCTTAATTATGGGCGTGAACGGCACGCCGATCATAAAGGCGAAGCTCAAGGACTACGAATTAACTATGGCCCCAAGGCGCCATAGAGTTGTCGAGCAAGCACTTTCCGAACCACCCGAAGAGGCCAGTAAAACCCTCGACGTACTACAGCAAATCGACCCGGGTGCGCGCACGGACCCCGCTGTACGCCGAGCGATAGGCGAGGTCTACCAAGCAGAGGTGCATGCTGCGCTGACACGAGCCTTGGTAGGTACGGACCTGAGGGTTACCGATCAGAGGCTGCGCGGTAAGGATCAGGGCTTTGACATCGCGATCAGATCTCCATCAATTGCAATTAATGTCGAGGTCAAGCACACAAGTAATTCAGACATCCCACTCTCGGCAAACCACGTTAGGCAAGCATATGCATATGCATCCAGATCCGTTGTGCCATTTCTCGTGGTGACAAACCACCGGCTGAGCAACAATATTTTCGAGGAAGCGAAACCCGTAGACCCCGAGGGGAGGAGAGTTCAATTTGTTCGCTGGAGCGACCGGCAAGACGATTCGGCACTTCAGCTCGCTCTAAATCGCCTACTTAAAGGCCACCCGAGCGACACCTACTAGCCGCGAACACCGCAAGACAATGACCATGCCTCACAAGCCGTGCGTCACGTCGCAGCGCCACCGGACAAAACGTGAAGCAGGGCAACGAGTGTCCCCGAACCAGCCAGCTTGCCCCGCTTCAGTAGCGACGGGATCTCAGCAAGCGGAACCCACTCGATGACGGCCGCCTCTTCGCCTTCTTCAGGCTCTCCGACGCGCGTCGCACCGCGACCGACGTAGATCTCGTGAGGCGAATCCACCATGCCGATCATTGGCTGATAGCTGACGACGTGCTCAAGCGACTTCGGTCGCCAGCCTGTCTCCTCCTCGACTTCACGCGCAGCAGTCACCACCGCGTCTTCCCCGTCCTCAACGATCCCGCCGGGCAGCTCCCAACCTGATTGCTGCGGGACGAACCGGTAACGCCACATCATGAGTACGCGGTCATCGTCATCGATGACCGCAGCGATTGCGACTCTGCGAAGCCTCACAACGTGGTGCTTGAAGCGCTCGACACCAGGCGGCTCGACGTCTACCAGCTCAAGGCGAACCCACGGATTGTCATAGATCGTTTCTGTCCCATGGATGCGCCACGGCTCGACGCCGGCGGGGTTATCGCGGACAGGCCGAGCGGCCTCAGTGACGTAGTTGCCGCTTCCGTGCTGGTTGTCGATCAGGCCTTCCGCAATCAGCTTCGTGAGGACCAGGCGGAGCGTTGTCCGTGCCGTTCCCAGCTGCTCGGCGAGGTTGCGCTCAGATGGCAGCTTGGCGCCGGGGCCGTAAGTGCCGTCAGCCATCCAGCCTCGCAGCGTGCTCTCAACCTCGCTGGTAGTCCCCATGCCCTAGCAACCTCCACATCGTCTGAGTGGTGCGTACCAACAGCGTAGCGAGGTTCAGGACGAGGGCAGCTTGCCAAGCTTGAGAAGGGCCGAAAATCGCTCGATCTGGGTCTTCAGCGCGGTCTCAGAAGTGGGCTCAGTTCAGTTCAGTTCGGACCGAATGCATATGCGGCATGAGTGGCAGGCACCCGCCCTGAGCTGCACAAGGACTAAGCAAGACACGCCCTGGACGGAATTTCCTACACCTGGCAGACAAAAGGTCAGGGGTTCAAGTCCCCTAAGCTCCACCCCATCCCCCGATCTGCGAAACCGCAGGTCGGGGGCTTGTTTTGAGCGTGATGGTTGGAGCCATCTAGGCTCCAACCTTGGCTCCTTCAGAAGTCTTCCGATTCTTCGATTGGCGCCTCAATCTGCAGGTCAGGGCCGGTCTTGGGTGACCCAGAGCATGCGACTGCCAGCACCCGCGTGGAAGGACCTGAGACACGGGTTCGCCATGTCTGTGGTGAATGCGTGGTGGCGTCTTGCGCGCTCCGCCCGTCGGGTTCGAGACGTCGGCGACCCGGTTCTAACGCGGCCGTTACTGAAGATGAGCAGCTACACGTAACTAATCTTTGACACACAGCTGTACACGACCTCCACCTGCCTCCGGCCCCGGGTCGTCATGACGCCGCCGCGTCGCCAACCACCCCTCACTGCTCGGCGACTCCCAGAAACTGCAGAACCGCCAGCACCCGGCTGTGGTCGGCGTCGGCCTTGGGCAGATCGAGCTTCGCGAAGAGTTTTTGATTTGCTTGCCGGCTTCGAGAATGCTGCGACCACACATCGATGCCCTGATCGGGAACGCCAGCCCGTGGACCGACAGACAGATAGCCGCAGCAACCCCGGTGCACTCCGGCTCACCCAGCTGCACGCGCCGCGCCTCAGACGCCGGCCCCAGTGGACTCGGAAGCCCGGAAGGAAACTTCTCCGTCGACGGGAGCCCCGTCCCTCCGGACCGACCACCTGCTCCACCACGTCCGCATCGTTGACCCACACGCGCAGCTGAACGGAGAAGCGCCGCCCCGGCGGCAACACTGTTTACTCCAGACGATCGAACATCCCGCCACTCTACGGCCGCACTACAGCAAGGCCACAGAGTGATCCAAGAGAAACGCCCTAACCGCCTGCGATCTACGCCTTGACGACGATCATGGCCGTCACACCGGTCCCGGCGCGCCGCCCGAGGACGAAGCCGCCACGAGTGACGCGCCGGGCTGGAGCATTCTTCTGAGGCCGATCCGACTATCAGGATCAGCACGGCGAGCTCGAACATGATGGCGATGTACTGGCCTACTTCACCCACGGCACTCGCCGAACGGAACCACCGGCTCACTCGAATCGCCGGCTACGACGCAGTAAGGCGCTGCCCAAATAGTTCTCCTCCTTGCACCCTCTGGCCCCGCCCCACCCTAATTCTCAAATTGCGATTCCGAGCCAACGGCGCCAGGTCAATATTCGGCCCAACGTCATATAAAGTAAGCTCCTGAAGGTTCGCCAAATTCTCCAGCGGCGTGAGGTCCTGAAGGCCGCGACAGGACATTAGTTGCAAGCCCTTAAGCTTGGCGAGCGACCCGAGTGCCGCAATATCCGCTACGGCGTTATTCGTGAGCGTTAGATACTCGAGATCTTTTTGCGTATCCAGTGCCTCAATATTCCTAAGTCGAGGGCATCCGCCCAGCGTAAGCAGCTTCAATCTAAGAGGCTCTAGAGCCTCAACGCTGACCAAATCACCAAGGCCGTACAACTCGAGAGCGCTAATATTCGGTATACGATCAACGATCTCCGAAAGGTCGTAAGCCATTCCCGCCAAGTGCAAATCGAGGGATCGCAGAGAGGGCGCAAGTGGAAGTGCCGAAAGGTCCGCCTGCGGCAAACAATCGCGGAGACGAAGCGTTCTCAGACTTAGCGCCTCCAGCGGCACAAAAGAAGACACCTTCTGCAACCCGCGCAAATCGAGACGATACAACTCGACCAGGTCGCGAATAAAGCCGATGGATGAGTGACTACGCATATCGAATACTAGACTTTGCAAGCGTTTGAACTGCGCAACTACGTTCGGGTCTTCGACAACCGTCCCGTATACCCCCAGATGACTAAGGGTTGACGAAAACCTAATTAGCGGCCTTAAGTCGAGGCTAGGATGCGGCATACTCCATATGCCAGCTAGACTGAGCTCCTCAAGGTCTCGAGCGACCGAGTCAAGGAAATTGAGGTCATCAACACGACGCACAATACGCAACGATCGAAGGTGTTTGAGGTATTTTAGAGCAGGCAGGAGCCGGGCGACGGGGATATCCACTTGTCTCACCCACGGCGTGTCAGCCAGAACCTTCTGGGCATACAGCTCAGGATCGAAGTAGCTCCATCCTTCATTGAGCTCGTGTTGAACGTCCCGTCGTTCGTCCGCACCGAATCCAGCAAGCTTCTCGAGGGCCGACTGGCCGTTCACGAGGTAAGCGGTCCGCACAGTTGCCTGAGCGACCGGCGTAGTCAGGCCGTCAAGAGAAACTGGCAACTTCATGAGAACGGGTTCACCGATAGCTGCGAGCGATCTGGCAATAGTCAGACTGCTAGGCGGCAAGAGCGATTCAAGTTGGAGCTCAATTTTCTCCCGCAGCGACACCGGGATCGAGTGCAATGTTTCAAGACATGAAGCTGCCAAAATCTTCAGTTGCCTAGCTCGCTTTGGCTCAGCATCGATCCTTTCAAGCAGCCCCGTCATAAGTTGCTCGCGAAGTGGGCGATTAGCATGGCCAGCGGTCATAATGACCGTTTCCCGCCACTGGTCTTGATGCGCACGGGAAATTAATAACTCTATGTCGGCGTCATCAGCGATCTGCTTAGCAGCGAGGTACTCCTGAACTGTCCGATGGATAAAGTCAATGCGTCCTGCTACCGGCTCTCGCAGGATTCCGCTCCGCTGAAGGAGATGCTCTAGCACAGCCTCAGGAGATTCTTGCAGATGCGGCATGGTAGTCAGCTTTTCCGCAATCCGATTCAACGCCATTTGCTTTGGCAACTCGCTACGTCCAAACTCGGAAAGCCGCCAAGCCAGGTCTTGAAGGATTTGAGCCTTCTGCGGACGCTCTAGCGCAGATTCGAGGTTGCTTGGTATTTCGCGCTCAGCATCGCGACGCTCAAGCAACAACTCGATAGCTGCCTCATAAAGGCCCATGCGGTCACGAGGAAGTTGCTTGTCGCGGTCCAGGTTAAGAGCACACAGCATCGCCGCCAACAGGGGACTCGTAGCTAAAGCTCGAAGATGAGGCCCGGTCTCCAATCGCGCCAGCAGGCTTGCTTCAAAACCCGGCAGCCTGTCAGGATCACACGGCAAGCCACCGGCGTGACGCGCCGCGTCGTGCCAATGGCGTATGAGCGACTTCACATCTGCAGGGCTCATCCGCTCCAAGAAGACCGAGGCAAATCCTTCCGCATCAAGCCATTTCGCGTCTGCCGCAGCCGGCCGTGATGTGACAACGACTCTTAGCTCAGGATAGGCCTGGATGATCCCACTAAGCCATGTCCTGACCGCCTTGCGCTGTGCCGCTTTAAGCTCATCAACACCATCGACGAGTAGAAGTGCCCGTCCAGACAAAAGGCGTCTATGGGTCCAAGCGGTCGGCATGACGCTTAGGTCGATTCCAGTAAGACCATCGAGCAGCTCCTCGGGACGTGGCAACCGTTGATCAGCGTAGCTACGCAACTTGATCAAAAATGGCGTATAGCCGTTCCAGCTCGACAACTCCCCAGCAAACGTACCCCGTGCTGACGAAATTGCCAGCCAGCGAAGCAACGTACTTTTCCCTGATCCGGCTTCTCCACGAACCAATATGAGCTTCGACCGGCCGAGCGCCGTTTCAACGCGAACCGTCGCCTGCGTCGGCTCATGGGCATCTCCGCGCCAATCATCAAGACTACCCGACGAAATACCCGAGGCACGCTTGATCGCTCGCATGCTATCGCCGGCCGCGGAAACCGTCAGGCTAATATACGCTACGCTCAGCGATGTTCGAGGCCGATACTTTTCAATTCTTACCCCAAATAACTCGAGCGTATCAAGGGCGTGACTTATCGCGCTAAGATATCGCCGTTCAAAATCCCCATCCCCCGCCAACCCTTGGGGCGCATCAAGCGTCCTAATGGGCAGCCGAGTCAACATTGCGCTGACCTGTGTTGAGATATCAGTTAGTCGACCAAGCGTCTCGGCGGCCACCCGCGGCGTAAATTCTGGCAGTTCTCGAACGATCCGGATCAAGCAATCACAGCAATCAGTAAGAACGACCTCATAAACGTGCGCGCCCGCCTCACCAAGCTGGCGATCACTTCCCCGCTGAGGCGCACTTCGTCGCAGCTCTTCTGCAAGCTTTCTAGGATCCGCGTCAGCGCCAAGCAAAACTGCGTCTGACAAATCCGCCTCTGCAAGCGTTTCCTTCACTTCGGCTAAAGCGGCAGCTTTGTCGCCATCGGACATATCGCCATATTCTACGGCACACAGCGTTATCATTCGTTCGGCGACCTGATCCGCGATCTCCTCTAGCTGCCTCTGTACTCGGCGTGCGTGGATCTGATCAACAAAAGTAAGCTGGATCAGCTCTACAAGGTCCTTAGCCCGGTGATCTTCCGCTGCGCGAGCTGTCATCCATGCTTTGCCAGCGCGTTGACCGACAACCTTGCCCAAGGAAATCGCGGCAGTCTCCAGCATCAAAGCGCCTCCGGTCGAGCACCGTTTGAGTTTCAAGTACATCAGTACCCTGTCCGGAGTACGGACGGCTACCAGATCCGTCAAAGTCTCTCCAGGAGCCTTGGCACCGGGCGCGGCAGCGATTCGACGAGGAGGACTTGTCTTGCGGATAGAGGCTCACGCTGTCCTCGATCAGCGAGGCTGGACAGTGGATCAGGATGTGAGCAACCAGACGACGCGCGTCGCCCGTCGGCCGGCGCGACGGCACTATGGTGTACACGCCCGATGGTCGGTACGCCGCGACTTTCGTCGCCGACGGTGCGGGTGGCCGGCTGGTCCTCTTGTCAGCCTATAGAGGCTGGACATCGCACGCGGTCGCGCCGATGCGGATCGCCGGCACTGCGGCCGCGACGATGATCGCCGCGGCGATCGCGGGCGACGAACCACTCAGCTCGTAGCCGGGCGGCACGCCGGGGCAAGGGTGGTGCCCCGGCTGCCCGGATCGATCGAGAACGTCCGCCCTCTGCAGGGGCCAACCAACGAGCACCGCTACGAGCCGCCCAGTTGCAGTCTCAGTTGCATTTGCGACTCTGCTCGCAGAGGTCGAATAGCGCCTCGCGCGACGAGAATCTCGCGGTGTAGACAGGCCTCCGCAGCCGCCGCAACGGACCTCGACAAGACTCGAAAGCGTGTGAGGTGCAAGCCTCGACAGGTCAAGCCCAATCGCGTCGCGTTGGGGCGCCAGCCTCAACCTGTCGCGTTCTGTCTCAGCGCCCCTGGTGCATAGGTGGTGAATTTCGCAATGCTTGGGGTGGCTCCATTGCTCCACTGCAGGTCAGGGCTGACGTATAGCTACTGCGATGCCAGGCCCCTAAGCTCCACGACACGCCCCCGATCTGCGAAACCGCAGGTCGGGGGCCGTTTTTTGGCGAGATGGTTGGAGTCACCCGAACTCCATAAAGAGCTTCGCGAGCGACGTTCGAACAGACAGGTAACGGCCCCAACCCCAGGTTGAGACCGTTCTGGCGCAGGCCGGGCTCGAACGCCGATTCTCATCCCATCCCGTTTTGGATTCTGATTCGTCGCCGTCCGCGGTGAATTGGTGGTGGCGTTTCACGCCCATAGGGAGTCCGGACGGGCCTCTGACACGGGCCGCTAAACTTGCCCTTCTTTCCCGGGCTCCTTAAGGGAGGCGACACTGGTCGCCGGAAGGAGTCTGTGATGCTGGAGCCTCATCCTCCGGAGTTCCGTCGTCGGGCCGTAGAGTTGGTCCGTGCCGGAAAGACGCCGATCGGTCAGCTGGCGAGGATCTGGGGATCTCGTACTCGTGTCTGCGACGCTGGATGGACCAGGCCAAGGTCGTCGACGGTGTAAAAACAGGGCCTGTCGAGGGCGGCGAAGGAGAGTTGGCGGCGTTGCGGCGGCGGACGCGTCAGCTGGAGAACGCCCAGCTGACCGCATCGATTACCGAGATCAACCGGATCTCCCGCGGCACCTGCGCTGCACCGATACACGCCGAGCTGCTGCTCGGGGCCGGCATACGCATCGGACGCAACCGTGTGGCCCCGGCTGATGCGCGCCGACGGCCTGGCCGGGATCTATCAGCGCCACGCACGTGGCCGCACTCGCGCCGACCCGTATGCCGATCCGCATCCGGACCTGGTGAACCGGGCGTTCACCACCGACGGCCCGGCTGTGGCCTATGGACATCACCCAGCACCGCACCGACCAGGACTGGATGTACCGTGCGGTCGTGCTGGACGCCATCAGCCGGCGGGTCGTGGTCTGGTTCATCGCCGACTACCTACGCATCGAGCTGGTCTGCGACGCCCTGGACACGGCCCGCTGGCACCGCGGGCCTGCGGCCGGGCAGACCGTGGCCCACTCCGACCACGGCAGCCAATACACCTCCTAGGTATTGGGCCAGCGGCTGCGCACCGCAGGGCTGCCCGGCTCGATAGGCACGATCGGGACTGCTTCGACAACTCGATGGTCGAGTCCTTCCTTGCCGCCCTGCAGCTGGAACTGCTGGACCGCCAAACCCGGGACACCCGCCAGGAACTCGCCAAGGCGATCTTCGAGTACATCGATGCCTGGTGCTACCCACACCGCCGACACTCCGCGATCGGTATGCTGAGCCCCGTAGAGTTCGGACAAGCACACACCGCTCACGCCATCGTGGCGTGAGCCACCGGAACCGGCCGGAAAACCGGGAGAAGCTCGGTCGTGCCGCCGTCGGTCCACGTACTGCCAGCGTAGGGGCTGGACTCGGCGAAACAGAGCCGACCTAAGCCAGTTTCGGACAGCAGGCAGTCCTGCTTCCACAAGGCTGGAACCTCGCTCGGCAAGAAGCGCCGCGAGGTACGTGGTGACGACGATCGCGACGTGGCGTTCCCCTGCCGGTGGGATCCTCAAGGTCAACAACCTGCGGTCCGGTCCCGACCCGCAAGCCGAGCTTGAGTGAGAGCACGTCGCCAGTCGTCACGGGAGCAATTGTCGCGAACTGTGAGCCTGTACCCCGACCGGTCCGCAGATGCTTGTGCCATGGGGCCCCCGTCCTCTGCCGACTCCGGCTTCTGACAGCATGAAGCACCTCGCTGGCGGCGAGTTCATGTGCACAGGATCGGTGGCGCCGAGAACCCTGAGCAACTGATCGGTACTCGCGGGTTACTAGTATCGCAGGCCCCTTGTATGCTCTTTCTCACTGTGCGGGGGAGCTTCATGCGTGGGCTGAGCAGAATCATCCGGGGGGGGTTGGACTGATGGCGCGTCCATCTGGCTGGGACATTCTGAGTTTGGATGGGGATCCCACGCCGGGCGTCGTGGAGTCGGTTGAGGCTCTGGCCAAGGAGTTCGGGGACTTCGCGCACGATGTGGAGTCGGCTTATCGGAGTCTGAATTCCTTCGGCTCGGATGCGACAGCGTTGCAGTGGGTGGGCCAGACCGCTGAGGCGTTCAAGGATCAGTTCGGTCCGCTGCCGGGGCGTCTACAGAAGTTGTACATCTCCTATAGCGAGGCCTCCGACGCCCTGTCCTCGTACGCGCCGAAGCTGCAGGCTGCGCAGACCAAGGCGGACTCGGCGTTGCACCAGGCCAAAGACGCCGCGGTCGATCTCCAACGTGCCACCACCTCTGCGAACAGCGCCGCGTCCGACTTGAAGTCGGCCCAGCAGAGCCATGCCGTCAACCCCGACCAGCAGGCTCTTGCCGATGCCCAGACCGCGCACGACAGTGCGCAGGCCAGCCTGAAGAACGCCCAGGCCCACATGGCCGCGCTCACCGCGCAGGCGAAACAGGCTTACGACGACCGCATCGACGCAGCCAAGAACTGCGCCAAGGCGTTGCACCACGCACAGTCCGACGGCATCCACAACAAGCACTGGTGGCAACACGTCGCCAGCAGTGTCCTGTCGACTGCCGGCGAAGTCCTTTCGGACGTCGGACACTTCGCCGAAGGCATGGCGTACGAACTCGAAGACGTCCTCAAGGCGCTGTTCAGCCCGAACTCGCTTCTCGGCATCGCCCAGACGCTCGCCGGGCTGATGTTGATGGTCGCGGGTGTCGGCGGCGAGGTCGGCGGCGTGGTGCTCGACGCGACGGGGGTCGGTGCCGTCCTCGGTATTCCGGCGGCCGCCGTGTCGGCCGGGCTCATCACCGCTGGCGGCGCTCTGGCCGGCAAGGGCTTGTACGACTGGATGGCCGCGATGGCCAACGGCGACTACAACGCCTGGCCCCGGGGCAAACGGGGCGGAGCGAAGCCGGCGAAGCTCCGCGATGCCGACCCGGGCGGAGATCAACAATACGGCGGCCACGCATATGATAAGCATGTTGGGGAAAGCAATGAGGAGCTTGGCGATCGGCTCTATGACACCAGAAACGATGAAAATCCGCCGGACGAGGTGTCGACATACGAGACCTACGAAGACGAACGGAGGTTCAGCCAAATGGTGATCGATCAGAATAATGCGCAAATCACCAATTGGCTGAGCAAGGCAAAACCTGGCAGCACACGGGATTTCGAAATGGACACTCTCGGCGAGGTGACCGGCCGCCAGCTCACCAGAGAAGATTGGGAGAATAAGCTCCCGTCCAAGCCGGTGCTGGGCGCCAGAGTAGTCATTAGAGCCGATCCGGCCGCGCCAAATGGGTATTATATCCTAACTAGCTTTCCTACTGGGATTGACGCAGCCACGTGGCTCCCTTAATACGCGCCAGCAATAGCCTGAGGTCTTGACGATGACACAGCCTGACATTTTCGATGACGACGCCCCGTGGGCCGAGAGGTTGCCGGAGCTGAGGCTCCTCCTCGAAGCTTATTCATCCGTGCCGCTCCAAGAACGGTTCACCGATACGCCGGACTCGCCCTCGAAGGCAATGCGTTCGTACCTGCGGATGGCCACCTTCTATCCGGGCCGGGCCTTCAGGGCCACTGCCGAGATCCTCGACACGCTCAAGCGTGGCCTGGACGACCCGGAGGTCACCGCGGACATGGACTCGATGTCGCGCATGATCGTTCCGGATGGCAGGACCCGTGAGGATTGCCTGACGGCGATGATCCCGCACCTGGTTGCCTTCACGGAAGGCGGTGAACAGGCCGCGGTTCAGAAGCCGGAGACCCGGTGGGAGTGGCGGGAACGCTTTCCCAATCTGGGCAACCTGCTTGGCAGCTACTATCACCAGGACATCGGCTACGTATACGGCAACAATGCGACCAGTGAAGTTATTCTCGCCGACTACTTCACCACAAATTGGCCCTACGAAGTAGCCGCTGCCGTGTCCGAGATCGACGAGCTGCTCGCGATGGGCTCCGACGAAGATTTTCTTGAAATGGCGACCTCAATGCTCGGCCGCCAGGTGCGCCCGTCGCGCGGGTTGTCACATGGAGAATGGCTGTCTTCGATCACCCGAGATCTACGGGGGCGACTGCAAGGCGTAGATTACCAGCCTCCGGCACCTCCGAACCCCGCATATCCGGCACACGACAAACGTGCCTGGGGACGTTGATCCACTGCCGCGCGAGGTACCGATCAAGGCTGTCGAAGCTGCCCCCGCTCCGGGCCAGGCTCGCTTGGCCCGCGGCTGGTCCGAGCACCTAGTGCAGCGACGCTCCCGGTCTCAACCGGTCACAACGCGTCTCGACACCACCGGTGCATGCGTGGTGCGGTTTCGGAAGTTGAAAGCATGCAACCGTCCCGCGCCAGCTCGCAGGCATAGTTTCAGGATTCGACTACCAGGCCCCTAAGCTCCACAAGCAGTACAAATTGGCTCGTTCCGGAGATCTCCGAAACGAGCCAATTTGCTAACGGGTCGACCGTACGTACGACGTCTCAACCCACCGATCCTTCGTTCCGGCGGGTTGGCGAAGGGCACGTCGCCGGTTCCCCAAACGGTGTCAGTCGCAGCTGTCTCCACGGCACCGCATAGATTGAAGCTATGACGATCTCGCAGCCTGACCAGGAGCTTGTCGCGGCGTGGTGCGAGCAACGAGTCCCTGCCCATGTTCGTGACCAGGTTGCGGTCGGCTTCACCATGCGTGGGGCATCGATCACGCTCATCGAGCGCCGCGCACCGTGGGATGGTGTGGGTGAATGGACTGCTCGGCCTTTCGCCCAGCTGCGCCGGAGCGGCTCGGTTTGGCGTCTGTACTGGCCCGACCGGAATACTCGCTGGCATCTCCGCGACGAGTTCCCTGCCACCAGCGACATTCAGACTCTTCTCGATATCGTTGCCGATCCTCGCAGCGCGTTCGAGTGACCCACGTCGCAGGCATGTTGTTATCGGGTCAGCGTTCGGTCCTGAGCAGCTCGGCCAGGCGCTTCCCGGTCACGGTGATGCTGGGGGTCGGCTCGTGATCGGCGAACGCCGGCTTCTTGCGGGTCAGCAGGGCCTCGCCGTCGCGGTCCCAGCGGAAGCCCTTCTTCCCCAAGAGCGTGGCGAACACGTGGTCGACGCTGTCGGGGTGTTGCGCGGCAAGGCGGCGGAAAAGAAAAGGCGGCACCGTCTCGTCGTTGAGGTAGTCGCGCAGTCGGGACAGTAGCGCCGGGGTCAGTTGTTCGGCAGGGACGGCGAACGGCTCCAGGACTGCGGCGAAATCGGCGAAGTAGTGGATTCCTTCGACCTCGTCGTAGACAACGGCGACGCTGGCCGCGTCAAGGATCTCTTCGGAGAACGCCACCAGGTCCTCCGGGTCGACTCCGGTGTCGCTGTCGGGGGCGCCCTTCGGGGAGGACGTCTGTTCGATTTGGCGCTGCCGCAGTCGGCGGAAGTCCAGCAGCACCTCGCGCATCTCCTGCGGTGTGCCGACGACCATGTCGTTGCCGGCGACCTGAAGGAACGCCGCGCGTTCCTCGGCCTGCATTCGCCAAGCCATCGTCATGAGCTCGGTATTGCGGCGCATCGCCTCAGGACGGGTAACTCCGGCCTGCATGGCTGTGCGGGCGATCGCCGGGCCGTCCTCGGGTTCGAACACGGCCTGGGTACCGGAGAACAGCCACACGTCGAAATCGGCGTGCGCCGGGACCACGCGGGCGACAACGAACGACCCGGGCGTCATCCGCTCCAATACCTCGGCGCCCGCCGTCGCCCATGTCGGATACAGCAGATCGTCGAGCAGATTGTGCAACAGCACCCCGTCTCGGAGACGTTCGCGCACCTCGAAGCAGCCTTCGACGACCTCCTGCCAACGCAGAAGTGCCGCTTTCTCCTCCGCGCTGAGAGCCGGGCGGCGCTGGTCGACGAACCGCTGTACGACGGTGGTGCCATCGTGCAGCTTCTTCTGCAAGACGAATGCGTCAATCGCCATGATCGCGGTGGACTCGTCGAGGAACCGCTCAGGGCCGGCGGCCTGGCGGAGCGCAGCGCTGAACTGCTTGGAGAACCGCGGGTGCTGTGCGAAGTCGATCAGTTCCCCCTTAAGGCCCTCGCTCAACTCGATCACGTGCTCGACGACGTCAGCCGGCGGTAGGCGCAGCGCGGTGACGTCAGGCCCCGGCCAGCCTTCATCCGCGTTCACAATCAGTCCTCCATTTGGTCCCGCGCGCCCTGCACGCCCACAGTCGCCGTCGGCATGGCACGCTCATCAGCGGCACGGCCAAGTATCGGCCGCATTCGGCCTTGGCTGCATAGAGTCGCCAGATTTTCACCGTGCCGAGGCGACAGCGAACATCCTCGCCAAGTCGCGGCCCCGTCGCCGAGATCGAGGCGCGTAGCGCGGTGCACCAGGTCATGCCAGCAGCTCAGGAGTGTTCAAGTACCGCAATCAGCTCCACATAGTGCCCCCGATCTGCGAAGCCGCAGGTCGGGGTTGGTTTTTGGCAAGATGGTTGGAGGTTGGGGTCGTTTTTGCGCGCGGCATGTTCGAACACCGGGCCTCATCCCAACCCCGTTGTGGACCCCGTTTTATCGCGGAAGCGCGGGTGTGCCGCCCCGCGTGAAGTCTCGGGAGGCACCACAATGACGCGGAACCAGCCGTACATCGGCTAGGTGTACTGCCCGGTGAGGTTGGGAACGCGGCTGGCTGGTGGTGAGCCTTTCAGCGCGGTGTGTCCGCGGTGGTGATTGTAGGTGTGGAGCCATCCGGGGAAGGCTTGGCGTCGCTCGGTTTCGCTGCGGTAGGGCTGGGCGTAGGCCCATTCCTCCAGCATGGTGCGGTTGTAGCGTTCGACTTTGCCGTTGGTTTGGGGTCGGTAGGGCCGGGTGCGTTTGTGGGTGATCCCGGCCTGGGCGAGGGTGTTGCGCCACAGGTGGGAGCGGTAGCAGGAGCCGTTGTCGGTGAGGACGCGAGTGACGGTGATGCCGGCGTCGGCGAAGAAGGCCTGGGCGCGGGTCCAGAATGCGACGGCGGTCTGGCGGGTCTCATCGGCCAGGATCTCGGTGTAGGCCAGTCGGGAGTGGTCGTCGACGGGGTCGTCGACCAGCGCCAGAGCAACCGTGGCAAGCGTCTTCGTCACCGTCCGCCAAGAACCCGACGCCCCGACGACGATCGATCCCGCCGGTAGCAACATCGGGAGTAACAGTGTCAGCCATCACGCCTACTCTCTACGGTAAGCGTCCGTTTCGATACAGAGAGTAAGTGTGACGATCGATCGCGGGTGAGTCGCAGCGCGTGGTTTTCAGTATCAGTACCTCCGTACTGCACCCTGACCAGCTACGCCATGTTGGCAACCGCGCAGTGATCAGAACTCCAAACGCGACCGAAGGGTGCTGCGATCCGAGCCGGCAGTCACGTCTGCTGGTGCGGGACTCTCCAGCGTGGATCAGCGCTCCCAGGCACGTTTGTCGTGCGCCGGATATGCGGGGTTCGGAGGCGGCGAAGGCTGGTGATCCACTGCGTCCAGCCGCTGCCGTACTTCTCGGGCGATCGCAGACAGCCACTGTTCATGCGACAACCCGGAAGGCGGGATCGCCCCGACACCGAGTGTTGAGGCTGCCATTTCAAGAAAACCTTCGGCGGTGCCCATGGCAAGTAGTTCGTTGATCTCGAATGCGGTAGCAGCTGCTTCGTCGTGCGGATTCGTGGCGAAGTAGTCCGCGAGAACGGCCTCATCCAGGGAGTCCCTGTTGAGGCCAGGGCATTCAAAGCCTACATCTTGGTGATAGTAGCCTCCGAGCAGGTTGGACAGGTTAGGCAATCGCTCTCGCCATTCCCATGACGTCTCCGGCGTGCCGACCACCGCCTGCTCACCACCTTCCGTAAAGGCGACCAGGTGCGGGATCATCATTTTCAGACAATCCTCCCGGGTTCTGCCGTCCGGTACGTTCGAAGCTTTGGCCACAGTGCGACCAGCGAGCAGGCCGACCTCCCCCACTTGCACGCACCGACCTGATCGGCCGTACAGATATCAACCCGAGCCAGCATCTTCGTCTACCCATGCCCTGAGGCTGCCGCGGTCCTCGCCAGGCAGACACACATGCACCGTCTCAGACGAGCATCGAAGGCCAAGGCCAGCGCTGGACGTGATACGGCAGCCAGACAGCAAAGCGGCCGGATCTCCACACCAGGTTCTCGGCTGAGAAGTCTTCCAGGACCGTCTCCGGGACGGCGGTCTCGTCGACTCGGTCGAGCAGCTGCTCCATGGCCGCCAAGTACTCCGGCTCGTCGAGGGTCAGGCGGTGCAGTTCGCCGGTTCGGCGGTCGCGGACCTGGACGAAGCCCGGTCCGTGGCGGTGGACGCACTTGCAGAGGTAGAAGGAGTCGGTCCACTTTCGGCTGATCTCCGGCGCGTCTTCGGGGCCGAGGATGGCGGTCGGGGGAAACAGATGGTTGAGAAGGCGCCATTCGGAGGCGGTGGGGTTGAGGCGGATTCGCCACTCGATGATGATGCCGCGGGCTGTCAGGTCGCGGACCAGGGCGAGGTCGGCGACGAGCGCCGCGGCCCGGGAGGCGTTCCCGGACGCGTCGACGACCTGGTCGAGGGTGACGCGGCGGACGCCCTGGTTGTAGAGGTCGTGGGCGAAGCGGGATGTCGGGTGGCCGGGGGTGGTCGTGCCCATCTGGACGCCTGGTATCGCCGCCGTGGCCGGGTCGGGGTGGCGCCACAGTGTCAGAGTCTGGTCGTTGCCGGTCATGATGCGGCCCCCACGAGTTCCTCGACCAGTGCCTCGTTGCCCAGCAGGCGGCGGGCGTCGATCCGGAGTAGTTCGTCGTTGGTCGCGTCCGGGACGACGTGGACGTAGTGGCCGTCGTCGTGGAACAGGAGGCCGAGTCCGATCCACTCCCGGAGCAGATGCGAGACCGTACCCTGATTCGCTTCGGGAACGCCGACCTCGGTCAGCTTGCGGGTCAGTGCTGTGGGGGTGTGCGGCTGATCGAGCAGCCGGAACGCGGCCACGTCGAGCGGCCGGACCAGCCGTAGGTGCTGCCATGGGAAGGCGCTGCGCTGGCTGGTCAGCAGGATCTCGTCACCGAGGTCGCACCGGGTCAGTCGGCTGTGTCGGAACTCGGCCTGCCAGGTGGCGATCGCTTCGTCCAGGCGGTCGGCCATCGGCTGGGCGATGCCCTGGGGCGTGGACTCGAAGAGGTAGGCCAGGTCGAACAGTTCTGCTTCGGGCAGGTCGTGGATGAGCGAGTACTGGCGGCCGGGCCGTAGGGCGTCGAAGCCGAGTTCCGGGCGGTTGAAGTAGGGGCTGAAGCGCTCGATCACGATGCGGGCCGTGCCGCCGGCCGGTTCCAGGTGGTGCAGGGCCGGCAGTTGTTCGAGGACTGATTCGTAGTCGGCGTCGGTCTCGCCGGGGAATCCGTAGAGGTAGTTCCACGACACCGACAGTCCGCAGCTCGCTCCGTCGCGCAGCATGCGGACGTTCTGGCAGCCTGTCACGCCTTTGTCCATGATTCGCAGGACCCTGCTGTCCAGGCTTTCGATGCCGGGCTGGACGTGGACCAGGCCGGCGCGGGCGAGCACCGCCAGCTGGGACCGGCGCAGATTCGACTTGATCTCGTACTGCATCCGCAGGTCGTGGCCGTCCTCGATGATCCCCGGGAGCAACGAGGAGATGTAGCCCATGTCCAGGATGTTGTCGACGACGAACATGTCGAGGATCTGGTGCCGCCGGACCAGGCCGTCGATCTCCTCGCGGAACCGCATCGGGCTCTTGCTCCGGAACTCCATCGACGAGCCGTTGAGGCCGCAGAACGTGCAGTGGTGCTTCTCGCCCCACCAGCAGCCGCGCGCGCCCTCGACCACGAGCCGGGGCTCGACCCAGTCGGCGGCCCGGGACTCCTCGAGCCGCTCGAAGTAGCCGTCGTAGTCGGGCGCAACGATGGCGGAGGGCGGCAGTGGACGGCTGGACATGGGGTTGGCCGCCGTCGATCCGTCGTGCGACCGTCGGTGGCACAGTCCGGGCACGTTCTCGAAGCCGGTGCCGCCGCTCTGGATCAGGCGGAGCAGTTGCGGGAACGTGATCTCACCCTCGCCGCGGATCACGTAGTCGACCCAGGGGAAGTTGCGGTGCAGTGCCTCGCCTTGGGGCCCGTCGCAGTTGGCGCCTCCGAAGACGGTGACGACGCCGGGCGCGAGCCGCTTGACCTCCTTGGCCAGCGCCAGGCCGGCGACGGTCTGCTGATAGGTGGAGGTCAGTCCCACGACGTCGGGGTTCAGCGCCGCGACGCGTGCGGCCAACTCGCGCACGAACTCCGGGACCAGCCTGTGCAGGTCGCGGTTCAGCGCGTACTCCTCGTCGGTCATCGTGTCGGCGAACTGCTCGTCGAATTCGGCGGTGTGCCAGTCGACGTCGTCGTAGAGGGCTGAGGAGAAGACCCAGTCGCCGAGCCCCTTGAAGTACGTCAGCGCTGCGAAGTAGTGGTAGTCGTGGTTGGTGAACTCGTAGCGCTCGGTGATCCAGTCCACGAAGTCGAGGTTCGCGTGCACCACCTCGACCTCGCTGCCCGGGATGTTCTCGGTCACCGCTCGCTTGAGGATGCCGAGAGCTAGTGATGGCACGTCGATGGGCATCCAGGGCATGTTGAGCAGGACGACCCTGAGGCCTCGTTCGCCGTTCACGAGGCCTCGCTCAGGCAGAGCTCGCGGCGCAGCAGGATCTCGTCGCGATCGGCGCCCGGCAGTTCGAGGGCCCGGGTGTAGTCCCGTACCGCGTCAGCCGGCTGTCCCGCGGCCTCGTTGACATAGCCGCGGTTGTAGAGGAGGTCTGGGTCGTCTCCGACGATCTCGAGGGCGCGATCGAGGTCGGCGACCGCAGCGTCGAAGCGCTGTTCGTCGAAGTACAGCGTGGCCCTGATGGCGAGTGCCTGATGCAGGGCCGGGTCGGCGGCCAGGGCGCGTTCGAGCGCGTTATGCGCGGCGGCGGTGTCGCCGGTGGCGATCGCCGTTTCGCCGAGCAGGCACAGCAGGCGCGGGTTCTCGGGATGCAGGGCGAGTCCGGCCGCGACGACTTCGGCTGCGGCATCGGCCGCCCCGATCTCGAGGAGCAGGGAGCTCAGGGCTATCCGGGACTCCAGCCAGTCGGGTTCGAGTTCCAGGACATAGGAGAAGTCTGCGATGGCTCCGTCGATGTCGCCCCCAGCAGCCCGCAGGTCGCCGCGGTTGTGGAACAGCTCCGGGAACGGCGGCGAGAGGGTCATCGTGTGCTCGTAGTCGGCGAGCGCCCCCGCGACGTCGCCGACCTGGTACCGCGCGTTCCCCCGGTCGAAGTAGTACTCCGGGTAGTGGGGGTCGAGCCGGACGAGTTCGTCGAAGTCATCGAGCGCCTCGTCCTGGCGGCCGAGCGCCATGAGCAGTTGCGCTCTGTTGTGCCGGAGTACGGAGCGGTGCAGCGCGTGCAGGTGGCCCTGGAGCTCGCGGTCCAGGTGGGCCAGTCCGCCGTCGACGAGTTCCAGGGCCGAGGCCAGTTGGGCGAGGTGCAGCTCGGCGAGGGCGAGCCCGTTGCTCATGAACACCGTGTAGAACGCGCGCAGGCCCGGATCGGCGATCTGGGAGGCCATCGCGATCGACGTGTTCAGGTGCGCCTTGGCGAGCGTGTGGTCCTTGCGCTCAGGGCGGTCGAAGCGGGTGTGGAGCATGCCGATGTTGTAGTGCAGCGCCATCGTCTGACGGGCGCCGGTCGTTTGGCTGAGGGCCCTGACATAGGCGGCGAGGGCGTCTTCCGGTCGGCCGAGCAGGCTGAGGATCTGTCCGCGTCGCGTCGCGACGTGGTGGTCGCCGCCGAGGTCGTGGTCGGGGGGCGCGGTGGCGAGCAGCCCGGCCATCTCCTCGATGTATTCGAGGACCGCGTGGTAGTAGCCGATGTCCATGCAGTGCATCTCGGCCCGGACGAGGGCGGGCCAGGCCGTCCGCACCGGGTCCGCCCCGCGCAGACGGTGGTAGGGGATCGCACCGAGGCGCAGGGAGAATTCGTCCTGCCGTTCCAGCTCCTCGGCGCGCTCGTCGTGGAGCCGGGCGCGGGTCGCTGGTTCAAGGTCCTGATAGGCCTCGAGCTCGCCGGGTACGTCGCTGACGCAGTCGGAGTCGACGAAGGCACGGGCTCGGGCCTGGGCTCGGGCCTGGTCCTGGGCTCGGGCCTGGACCACCGACTCCCGCCCGTCGGAGTCGTCCGTGCCGGACCCCTCGACACGGACGGCGTACGCATCGAGCGCTGTGACCAGCTCCGGGATCAAGGTGGAATCCGCGTCGGTGCCCACCACCAGCCGGACCCGGCCCGGATCGAGCCTGCGCAGGGCGATCGCGAGGAACTCGGCGTCGGTGTGATCCGCTTCCTCCACGGTGTCGAACTCGAGGAAGAGTGCGCCGTCGTCTCGCAGAGCCGCGTACGCCGTGAGGAACTCGATCAGGTGGTGGCTGAATCTCCGGGTCCGGAGCGGCGAGTACCACCGGGTGCGCTCCTCGGGGCCGGCGTTCTCCGTGAGCGTCGGCGGTGCGGATCCGATCAGCGGCTCCAACTCCGGGGCCGCGCAGAGGATCGCGACCCGGTGGCTCTCGACGAGCGCCGGCGCGACGCTGTACGCGTCGGGGACGAGCCTGCGGAGCACTTCGCCGAGACCGGTGAAGGGTCCGCGAAGCCGACGGTGACAGTTCACTGCGAGATCGCGCGGCGCGAGCGCGCTCGCCGCGGCGGCGCGGGCCGCGCGGCGTTCGCCGACGACCCAGACGTGCCGGATCGGTTCGGCGGTGGATCGTGGATGGGTGCTCGTGGTCACGGGGTCAGGCCCTTCTGCTCGGGGGCCGGTTCGAGCACCGGCGCCGCGGCGGGTACAGATGAAGTGGTTCCGCGCCCGGTCGACTGCCGTGCCGCGCGCCTGCGGTCCCGGAGCGTCAGGGTGAGGACGAGTGCGAGTTGGCCGGTGACGAACAGGAACGAGGCGGTCGAGTCCCAGAACCGGGCGGAGTCCGGGCCGTGGCCCAGACCGTGCGACAGGCGCGAGGAGTATTCAGTGGCGAGCCGATAGAACGAGAAGGCTCCGCCGGCGGCCAGGATCGTGACGAACAAGGCGCTGAGCGGGCCGAACCAACGTAGGACCGCCAGTTCCCGCGGCGTCCCCACCGGTTTGGGCACGTTGCGACGCATCAGGGATCGAAGATAGATCTGGGTCAGACCTCGTAGATCCGTGCATCTCAGTGCGGTCGCCAGCACGTGCTGGACGTCGGTCTCCAGGAAGAACAGGAACTGCCACAGGAAGCGGACGCCCGAGAAATAGGCGCTCGCCACGGCGATCCGGCCGAGGAGGGTGAGCGTGCCGTGCGCGGCGGCGTCGGCCTCGGCCAGCAGGATGAGGGCGGAGAAGACCACGAGATCGCAGGCCATCCCGGCGACGAAGGCGAGCAGACGCTTGCGGCGGGGCACGCTGTAGATCCCGGTCAGCGTGGTCTGGAACACGACGAAGTAGAGGCGGTGGCCGATGCCGATGCGGCTGGCGATCCCGAGTCGGCGGCCGGCGAGGACGTGAGCCATCTCGTGGAGCCAGATCAACGGGAGTTCGATGACGGCCAGGACCAGCGGCACGACGATCAGGGAATCGGTGAAGAAGATCCGCCCCGGCGCGGGGCGCAGCTGCGGATCGGCCACCAGATAGCCGACGGCGCTCGCCAACAGCGCGGCGTAGACCAGCCACGCGGGCCGGGAGAAGACCATTTTCGCGAGGCGCTGCAACTTCACCGGCGTGTCTGCCGGCTCGGACGGCTCAGCCTCGTCGTCTGCGCGCAGGAACCCGAGCGTGCGCAGATCATCGAGGAAGCCTTCGACGTCCGGGGTCTCGCTGTACTCCGCCTCGTACCACGCGACGGCCTCCGGGACAGTGGACACCTGAAGTCGCTGCAGCAGTTGGGCACCGTCCGCCGGCAGCACCGCGTACGACTCGGTGTCCGGCCGCCCGACCAGCACCTCGTCGCCCTCGTCGACGAAAGTGAGGCGGTGCAGGCGGATTCGGGTCGGGCTGCTCATGCTGGCGAGGTCCTTTCTGGGCGTGCGCCGACGGACAAGCACGGACGGAAGGCCGGCGTGGCGAGCACCCGCGAGCGCACTGCTGCTCCTCACGGGTGCCCGCCCACCTGGATCAGGCGGCGAATCAGGCGATGACGATCGGGCAGGACGTCGGGTCGCCGTACATCGTCGCGGCAACGCTGGTCAGCCGAACGGGGCCGACCTTGCGCACAGTCACCTTCTTCATGGTTTCTCCTCCTTCCGGATGAGGGATTCGGGTCGGCAGAGAGCGTCTGCCCACACCTTCAGGCTGCGGCACCGCGGCGGAAGGGCGGCGCGAAGCGGGACTGGAAGCCGGGGTGGAATTCGTTAGGGATATTCCGGAAGCGACGCCGTTGGTGGGAAACGCGCCGGGACGCCGGGACACCGGGCCACCACTCGGAAATCCCGCGTCACCCGGGAAGAGCGGCTCGGTCGAGGAGGCGCTCGGTGTCCAACGCGGTATCACGGGCTTGTACGCGCAGGCGCAGCGCTTGCAGACCCGCGCTGGGCACTGTCCCCAGCGAGTCGCGCATCCTCGCCTCGGCCCGCTTGTAGCAGGCCGCCGCCTCGCCGTGCTGTCCGCATCGGTACAGCGCCAACACCCGTAGCCCGACGATCTCGTCGTCGTGGGGATAGTCGCCTTCCCATTCGGTCAGCCGCGCCACCGCCGCGGCGGGGCGGTCGAGGTCGAGCAGGCAGCGCGCCAGGAAGACCCGGGCGTCCCGCCGCTCGCGCTCCAACTGGCCCCGGAAGAGCTCGAACCAGCTCCCGGGCAGGCCCGCCACAGCCGGGCCGCGCCACTCCGCCAAACCCTGCTCGATCAAACGGATCGCCTCCTCGAAGGTGCACTCCCGCAGCGCCCCGGAGGCGGATCTCAAAGCTCTGCGGAATCGATGGAGGTCTACGTGCGCGGGGTCCACATCGAGGACATAGCCCCCGTTGCGTGAGATGAGCTCGACTCCGTGTGGAGCAAGCGCCGACCGAAGCCAGCCGATGTACTTGTAGCGCACTGACGAACCAGGCAGTCTGTCCCCCCACACCCGGTCGACCAAGGTGTCAGTCGGCACCAGCGCACCGGGTGTCCGCAGCAGGACAGCCAGGACGCAGCGCGCCTTCGTCGATCGCAGGGCGGTCTCGCGGCCGTCGGCCCACGCTTCGACCGGACCCAGCAGATGGAACTCCATGATGATCCTCTCCCGGCCGGCCCCGTGTCTGTTCACGCGGGTGCCCGCCGGCGTGGTCACACCCCCGTTCTGGCATCCGGCAGTCGGCGGGATGGCTGTGCCCGCCCCGATGCTCATCAGGCGTCACGGCCTGATCTGTAAATCGGTTCACGCCTTCGCGGTCCCGAAACGGGCAGTCCTCGGCGCAGACGTGCGGGCTGAAGGGCGTCTTCGGCGGGAAATCCCGCAGTGGCAAGCGACTAGGGAGAAACACCCGCTGGTTGCCGCAAGGTCGATGACATTTCACCCGCACGCCTCCCCGGTTGGCGTACCGCGCCGCAATCGTGTACCTATCTGCCATGCCAATGCGCCCCGGTGATGGATCCGCGACGCCGGTCGCCGAGTCCTCGCCTGCCTCCTCGACCGCAGCGTCCGTCATCCTCGTCGGAGGTGGAAAGGCGCAGTTGAGCCAGCCCGCCGTGGCCCGCGACCTGTATGTCAGCCCGCAGTTCGTACAGCGGCGGGCCCGGGCCGAGGCGAGCGGTGTGCCGTGGTTCGTGGTCAGCGGCCGCTGGGGGCTGCTCGACCCCGACGACCTCCTCGCGCCCTATTCCTTCTCGTTCACGCAGCAGTCGGTGAACTACCGGCGAGCCTGGGGCCGCTTCGTGGCCGAGCAGCTGTGCCTGGTCAGCTCGATCGGCCGCGGCGACGTCGTGGAGATCTGCGCCGGTGCCGCCTACACCTCCGCGCTCACCGCCCCGATCGGGTACCTCGGTGCCCTGATCCGACGGGAGTCAGCTGGCGCGAGCGATTCGGCGGAAGGGCGGTGAGCATCGTCCGCCGGAATTCGGTGGCACCCGCCGACCTGCGACGGCTAAGGTCGCCGCGGGTCCGACAGGGACTCCTGATCAGGAGGTGGTCACGATGAACCGTTACGAAGACACCGAGCTCTCCTTTTGAGCGAACCGCCAAGCGCCGCCGGGGGTTCCCTCTAGCGAGACGCAGGTAAAGCGGGGCGACCGCAGCGTCGGCCTCGACAAAGAACTGATGGAGAAGCTCGGCGGAGCCGACCCCTGCCCTTGTGGCTCCGGGCGGCGGTTTCCGCAGGTGCTGTCGAGCCGGCGGACGGTTCGACGGCGTCTTGGGTGACTACTACATCCGCGAGCGCTAGTACGGTACGGCCGGCTAGTACTGCAGCCGCACTTGTTGTGACGTGTGGCGTTGCTGCTCGTTAGCGGTGTGTGGATCACGTTGCGGTTGCTGCCGACGTCCTGGAGCG